>JAVERU010000007.1:0-48960 GCA_034006965.1 Tenuifilaceae bacterium | reverse complement strand
GGCATAATTTGGGAAGCCTACGTGTCAGGCGAAACCATAAGCACTGCTGGTGTTGAGACTGTAGAGGTTCGCACTCGGCGAATGGCCGATTTCTGTGATAACTCAGAATACATTAAGGTTATATGGCAGATCGACCCCCAAACCAACCCCGGCACCCTATCCGGCGGCACCAATATCTGCGAGGGATCAACCAGTGCAGAGCTAACCCTTACCGGTTATACAGGCTCTGTTATCCGATGGGAAAAATCGATTGATCCGTTCGATACCTGGAGTGAAATTGCGCATACCGAAGATACCTATACAAGCAATCCGCTTGTAGTGACAACACGCTTCAGAGCCGTGGTGCAGAGTGGTGCGTGTGAGGCGTTGGAGTCTAACCATACCGAGGTTGAGGTAACTCCTGCTCCAATTGCTGGAACAATTAACGGCGATAACCTTATTTGTTCTGGTTCAGGGCCAATTTTAACGCTTGAAGGTTATGACGGCCAAATTATCAAGTGGAGTCATAGGCTTGATGGTAGCACCACCTGGCAATCCACTGCAGAGACAAATGCCATTTTCTATGCTCCACCTATAACTCAAAAAACTCAGTATAGGGTTGAGGTCGATAGGGGTGTTTGTTCATCAGTATTTACCGATGTATTTACTGTTGATGTGGAGCAACCCACCGAAGGGGGCGAGGTAGTCGGAGGGACAAGCATCTGTGAAGGTCAAAACAGCTCCACCCTATCGCTTAATAACCACATAGGTGATGTAATAAAATGGCAATCATCAACAAATGGTGGCGGAAGTTGGGTTGATATTACTCACACCTCCGAAACCTACACCAGTGGTGTTTTAACACAAACCACTCAGTTTAGGGCTGTGGTACAAAATGGTGTTTGTGGCGAGGAATCATCAGCTGCAACTGAGGTTACAGTAAATGAGTACCCAACACCAACGATAACCAACCTGTCTGATTTGGAGGTTTGTACTGGTGAGTCAATTAGCGTAGGTCTTTCAGTTGATATCGAAAGTGCCGAATCGTATCAGTGGTTTAAGGATGATGTTGAAATAGCTGGTGCAACCCAGTCAACCTATACAGCAACCCAAGTGGGAACCTATTCTGTTGATGTGGTAGTAAATGGTTGCTTGGGTAGTAGCAATGAGCTAACGGTATCAACCATTCCAAATCCAACCCCAGTAGTTAGCACTACCGATGATTTGGCTTTCTGTCAGGGCGAAGCCATTAGCGTTGGTTTTACTGTTGATATTACCGATGCCACATCTTACCAATGGATGCTCGATGGTTCACCCATTTCTGGGGCAACAGAAGCAACTTACACGGCTACTGAGCCGGGTGCTTATTCCGTTGAGGTGGAGGTAAATACCTGTAGCGGTATTAGCAACGAGCAAACGGTTGTTGTAAACCCATTGCCTACCGTAATTGCACCCGACGATTTTGCCGTTTGTGCTGGCGAATCGGTTACCCTTAGTGGCTCAGGAGCCGACTCTTATACATGGGATAATGGCGTTGACAATGGTGTAGCTTTTACTCCAACAGCAACCACAACATATACCGTAACGGGAACCGATGACCAAACCGGCTGTTCAAGTACCGATGAGGTTACCGTAGCTGTTAAAAATCTTCCAACACCTGAAATTATCAACACCGATAACCTTGAGGTTTGCTCTGGTGACGAGATCTCCGTGGATCTTCTTGTAGATATCACAAACGCTCAGACATATCAATGGATGCTCGATGGGACAGCAATCCCAGATGCTAATGCAAAAACCTTCACGGCTAATGAAGCAGGACTATACTCTGTGGAGGTCACTGTCGATGGTTGTACTGCCCAAAGCAATGAGCTAGTAGTTGTGGTAGTTGATTTACCAACACCAGTAATTTCAGCAGGATCCAGCTTAAATATCTGCGAGGGCAACGATATCAATGTTGAACTTACTGTTGATATTGACGAGGCCGATGCGTATCAGTGGCTATATAATGGACAAATTATTGGCTCTGGAACTCAGCAAACATACACTGCAACGGTTTCTGGTACATATTCGGCAGAAGCTGTGGTAGGCGGATGTGTGGGCGTTAGTAACGAGTTAACTGTAGTTAAAGTGCAAAATCCTAAGCCTAAAGTCACCACAAGCGATGAGCTTACCTATTACTTTGGTGAGATCATCAGCGTATTGCTAGAGGTTGATATTACCGATGCCGATGCTTACCGGTGGTTTAAGGATGATGTTGAAATCTCGGGTGCAAATGCATCAGCCTACACTGCAACCCAACCAGGTAGCTATTCAGTAGAAGTTTTAGTAAATGGTTGTGCTGGTATAAGTAATTTAATTGATATTGTTCAGTATGATAACTTACTACCTGAAATATCAACAGCAGATCCTCTTGCGTGGTGTGCCGACGAGCAAATTAGCGTGATTCTAACGGTTAACCCTACTGCCGATAGTTACCAGTGGTATGTGAACAATGAGGTAATTACCGATGCTACCTCAGAATCCTATACCGCAACAGCTGCAGGAGAGTACAAGGCTGAGGTAACGCTTGGCAGCCAAACAGAATTTAGCAATGTTATTGTGGTTGTTTCAACGCCTAATCCAACTCCAAGCATATCTACAAATGATCCACTTTCTTGGTGTACAGGATCTGATATTAATGTTCAACTTAATGCTGATATTGCCGATGCCGATGCTTACCAATGGTTTAAGGATGATGCTGAGATTACAAGCGCTACTTCTCCTACCTATACGGCCGTTGAGGCAGGGCTATATTCGGTTGAGGTTGTGGTAAATGGATGCGCCGGAGTAAGCGACCAAATTACTATTACCCAGTCTGATGTATTACAACCAGTACTTACAGCAGAGGGCGAAACAGTGCTTTGCGAGGGCGATGAGGTAGCCGTTTTGCTAAGCGCTGATATTACAGGGGCTACTTATGTTTGGATGCTAAACGGAACCTCAATTGATGGTGAAGACCAATCAACATATACCGCTACAGACGCAGGTGAATACACCGTAGAGGTGTCAAATGCTTCTTGCTCTGGCGTGAGCAATACGGTTGAGATTGTAGTTAATCCTGTTCCCAATCCTGTGATCTCATCGACTGATGACCTGATTTGGGAGGAGGGTGCTGAAATCAACGTAACCTTTACCGTTGATATTACAGATGCCGATGCATACCAATGGTTAAAGGACAGAGCAAATATCGCCGATGCCGGTGAGTCATCATACACTGCTACCGAGGTAGGTAAATACAGCGTATTGGTAACCAAAGCCAACTGTGTGGGCGAAAGCAACGAGTTAACCATTGAGATTTCTACAACTCCTATGTACGATGTTACATTTACAGTTCTTAATTCGAGTGATGATCCTGTGGCGAATGCTGAGGTTGAAATTGAGGGCGAGTCTCCAGTACATACCAACGCAAGTGGTATAGCAACTTTTAAAATGCCCAATGGATCATATAATTTTGATGTTAATGCTGCGGACTATCAGGAGTATCAAGGTACATTTACCGTTAGCGATGAAGATTTGGCTGTTTTAGTAAAACTTGTTGCGGTTGGTGTCGATTTTGATAAGCTGTCGCAGCTGAACCTGTTTCCCAATCCGTTTAACAGCAAGATCAGTATTTCAGATCCTGAGGCAGTGAAACGAGTGGTCATTACCAACATAGCTGGGCAGAAAGTAATGGACATTCTGCTTGATGGCGCCGACAGGATAAACACCCATTCATTATCCTCCGGAGTTTATCTGATAAGGATTATCTCGCATAACGACGAGAGTGTAACTTTCCGAATGGTGAAGGATAACTAAGAATCCTAACGTTATAGAGGCCCCGATTATGTCGGGGCTTTCTTTTTGGTGTTACCCCAAATGAGCTTGCTCAAATCTTTGGCAATTGAAACTATTGGTCTATTTTTACACCCACCAAACAACCCCTTTCAATTATGAATGTACTTCTACTTGGGTCAGGAGGAAGAGAGCATACCCTGGCATGGAAACTTAGCCAGAGCCCAATACTCAGCAAGCTATTCATTGCACCTGGAAATCCTGGAACAGTTAGTCTGGGGCAGAATATAGAAATAAACCCCACCGATTTCCCTGCCATTAAAAGTGCTGTTTTAACCAACCATATCCAGCTAGTAGTGGTTGGCCCCGAGGACCCGTTGGTTAGGGGCATTCATGATTTCTTTTTAGCAGATGATGAGCTGAAGCATATCCCCGTGATAGGGCCCACCCGTGCGGGAGCCATGCTCGAGGGTAGCAAGGATTTTTCCAAGGGCTTCATGATGCGGCACGGCATACCAACGGCCAAGTATAGGAGCTTTTGTGGAAGCCAAATGGATGATGCTGTGCTATTCCTCAAGACGCTTAAGCCGCCCTTTGTTCTCAAGGCCGATGGTTTAGCGGCGGGTAAGGGCGTTATTATTTGTAACGACCTGTTTAAGGCAGAGGAGGCTCTTAGCCAAATGTTTGGAGGTGAGTTTGGTGATGCAGGCAGAACCGTGGTGATTGAGGAGTTTTTAGATGGAATAGAGGTTTCCGTTTTTGTCCTTACCGATGGCGACAGCTACGTAATGCTCCCCGAGGCAAAGGACTATAAACGTATTGGCGAGGGAGACTCAGGCCCCAATACAGGTGGGATGGGAGCGGTTTCGCCCGTGCCCTTTGCCAACGCCGAGTTCATGGCAAAGGTAGAGGAGCGGATCGTTAAACCTACTATTGAAGGCCTAAAGGTTGAGGGCATACCGTACAAGGGTTTTATATTTGTGGGGCTAATGAACGTAGGTGGCGATCCATATGTAATTGAGTACAATGCACGTATGGGCGATCCCGAGGCGCAGGTGGTTATGCCAAGGCTAAAAACCGATTTGCTAGAGCTGCTAGTGTTAACTTCACAAGGGAAGTTGTCCGAGGCAAAGGTTGAGTTTAACCCCGAAGCGGTATCAGCGGTAATCTTGGTTTCTGGCGGGTATCCAGCCGAATACGAGAAGGGTAAATTGATCTCAGGCATACAGGCGCATTCGCGAGGATTGGTTTTTCACGCTGGTACGAAGCTAACACCCTCGGGCGAATTGGCGACCTCGGGTGGTCGTGTAGTGGCCTGTGTGGGCATTTCTGATACCCTTAACGATGCGTTAAGCATATCGTACGATCTTGCCCAGAAGATAGACTTTGAGGGCAAATACTTTCGTAAGGATATTGGTAGGGATCTTATGAGGTAGTTAATATGTTTTAAAATGTTGCTCAAATTTTTCCGCAAGCCGCTCCCTAGTGTTTTGATAGCCACCGTGTTTATTGGGCTGCTATCATGGTTAGGCACGCTGCTTTCGACCGGCGAGCCACCAGTAAGCTACACCGATTATGGTATGCCACTGTTTTCGCTGCTGATTTCAGTCATTCCTCAAGGTGCTTTTTGGGCAAAGTTCCTGGCTTTGCTAATGGTCATGGCTAACGGGCTGCTTCTTATACAGATGAATACTAAGTATATATTGGTAAGAAACAGAACCCATCTTCCTGCACTTTTTTACATTCTGCTATGCTCTGGTTTCACAGACCTACAAACACTAACCCCCTCCGTTTTTTCTGCCTTCTTTGTAATACTGGCTCTCGATAGCCTTTTCGCAACGCTAAATACGAATCATCTCGATGGAACCTTTAGGGCAGGTTTTCTTATAAGCCTAGGAACACTTTTTTACCTGCCAACAGTATCAGTTTTCTTGCTTATGTTTTTTGCCATAGTGATACTCAATCTAAGTGGAGTAAGACCTTGGCTTGCAGCAATTGCTGGTTTTATTACCCCTCTATTTTTCACAGTCTTTTATTACTATTATTTTAATGATGAGTTTCAGCTGGTGCAAATCATTACTTCAGTTGTAGAGGAGGGTATGCCTTATGGTTTTGTTGGACTTAATGCTAAATCTGTGGTGTGGTTATCGTTCGCGCTATTATTGATGCTAGTTTCAGGGGTTAATCTAATGGCAAGTTTGCCAACCCAAAAGATTAATGTCAGAAAATATCATAGCATACTACTTTTGATGCTCTTGTTGGTGGGTATGGTCACAGTTTTTGTCCCTATTGCCTCCGTCGAATCCCTTTTCCTGTTCTCGATTCCTTTTTCGTACCTATTATCAAGCTATTTTAACTTTGTACGCAATCGTTTCTGGTCCGAATTGCTTTTTAGCCTGCTACTCGTTATGGTGCTGTTAATCCAGCTGTTCTAAATAAAAAAGCTTGCAATTTGCAAGCTTTTTTAGTGTTCTCAGGTTATTATAAAATTAGCATCGCATCGCCATAAGTACCAAACCGGTACTGCTCCGATATGGCTAACTTGTATGCATCAAAAAGGAAATCGTAGCCAGCAAATGCCGAAACCATCATGAGTAGAGTTGAAAGTGGCAAGTGAAAGTTGGTAACCATTGCATCTGGTACGCTAAACTCGTAAGGTGGGAAGATGAACTTATTGGTCCATCCTGCAAACGGTTTTAGGTAGCCATCGGTTGATACCGAGCTTTCAAGCGTGCGGAGAACGGTGGTGCCCACAGCGCATACCTTGCTTCTTTGCTCTTTGGCCGAGTTCACAATTTTAACAGCATCCTCGGGGATATTTATCTGCTCAGAGTCCATCTTATGCTTCGTAAGGTCTTCCACATCTACGCTGCGGAAATTTCCCAATCCAACGTGTAGGGTTATCTCGGCAAAGTCTACCCCCTTAATTTCTAGTCGTTTCAACAGCTCGCGGCTAAAGTGTAGGCCGGCTGTGGGGGCTGCAACTGCACCCTCATGCTTTGCATATATGGTTTGGTAGCGCTCCTTATCCTCAGGTGTTACCTCGCGGCGGATAAATTTTGGAAGTGGTGTTTCGCCCAAGCGGTATAGCGTACTTTTAAATTCCTCGTAGCTTCCATCGAAGAGGAACCGTAGGGTTCTGCCTCGGCTGGTGGTGTTATCTATAACCTCAGCCACAAGCACATCATCATCACCAAAGTATAGCTTGTTGCCTATGCGGATTTTGCGTGCGGGATCCACAAGCACGTCCCATAGCCTCTGCTCCTTATTCAGCTCTCTAAGCAAGAATACTTCTATCTCAGCACCCGTCTTCTCCTTGTTCCCATAAAGGCGAGCGGGGAATACCTTGGTGTTGTTAAATACCATTACATCGCCATCGTCAAAATAGTTGATGATATCTTTAAACACCTTATGCTCGATGGTTTTAGTCTTTCTATCAAGCACCATAAGTCTTGACTCATCGCGATTTTCGGAAGGAAATTTGGCTATCAGCTCTTGTGGGAGGTTGTACTTGTACTGGGATAACTTCATTGAAAAAAAAGTTTATTTGAAAGAGTTTGCAAAGGTAACTACTAAACATGCACATTGGTTCACCAAATAGCAAAAATATTTTATGTTTTCGTTGATTACTAGGTAAATCCAGTTGTAATGCGCATTTATGGGCACTGTGCACCTTATACGGAGCAATGTGCGGTTGGTTACATCGACTCTATACTTTTTTCAAAATCCATTAGGGTGAAAGCATCCTCTACCCTAAAATCGCCGATGGCGGTGCGCCGTAGCTCCACCAGATGAGCACCTGAGCTGAGCCTCTCACCAAAATCGCGAGCCAAAGCTCTGATGTACGTACCCTTGCTGCATCTAATGCTTAGCGTTACCCTTGGATGTTCGTAGGCAATCACTTTTATACTATGGATAACAATGGGTGATGGGTCGAGCCGCATGTCAACGCCCTTGCGAGCAAGCTTGTATGCCCTTCCGCCATTCACAAATTTTGCTGAGAATAGGGGCGGAATCTGCATCTGAGGCCCAAGAAAAGTGGCTGCCACCTCGTCAATTTTTTCGCTGGTAATGTGTTCCGTGGGGAACTCCTTGTCAATTTCAGTTTCCAAATCGAAGGATGGCGTTGTTGCACCAATATAGAAGGTAGCGATATACTCCTTTTCATGGTCCTGAAGCACAGGTACCTGCTTAGTTGCCCTACCAACGCACACAATCAGAAGCCCTGTGGCTAGCGGATCGAGCGTGCCAGCGTGCCCCACCTTAATCTTTTTGTATCCTAAGCGGTGGTATAGGAGCGATCGAACCTTGCTCACAAGGTTAAAGGAGGTCCATTCCAATGGCTTATCGAATAGCAATACAACACCTTCTCTCCAGTCCGTTTCCTTATCGAATGTAAACCTCATGCGTATTGTCTATAGTATGTGTGATGCTATGGCAATGGTACCCACCACGGCGCAGTATATGGCAAACCAAATAAACCTCTTCTGCTTAATTAGCGAGATCATTAGTTTGCATGCAAACAGGCCAACCACAAATGCCGCAATAAACCCTACAGCTAGTGGTATTATTCCAACTCCGGCTTCGGACGAAAAATCGCCAGAAACCACATCAATAAAGTTGGCGCCAAGTATCGGTAGCAATACCATAAGGAAGGAGAATCGGGCGACTTCATGCCTTCGCTTTCCTAGCATTAGCCCAGTGGCAATGGTTGCTCCTGAGCGCGATATGCCTGGCATTACGGCAAAAGCTTGGGCAATACCAATCACCAGGGCATCTAGGAAGGTGATGTCGCTTTCCTGTTTATGCTTAATCACCATCGATAGGGTAAGGAGAGTGGCGGTTATTAGTAGCATAAATCCTACTAGCATGAGGTTGCCGTCGAAAAAGCTCTCAACGCTATCTTTGAAAAAGGCCCCAACAATTCCCACCGGAATCATTGATACGAGGATGAGGGCTACAAACTTGGTTTCCTCGTTCCATTTGAGCTGGAAAAGCCCTTTAATCAGGGCTATAATATCTTTCCAGAACACAACAATGGTGCTTAGCACGGTGGCGCCATGCACAGCAACCGAAAAGCTTAGGCTTTCCTCAACATCTACGCCCAGAAGCACCTTGCCAATCTCGAGATGGCCCGAGCTGCTTACGGGTAAAAATTCAGTTAGTCCTTGAATAATTCCAAGGATTAGGGCTTGCAAAAAATCCATCTCAAAAAATTTTTATGGGTTACTCCTTGGCCTTGGGCCTCTTCATGATGGCGTAAATCTGAAAGATAAAGCCAAAGAGAACAATAATGGGGGCTAAGGTTATGCGCCTAAAGCTGAATATCTCCTCATTAAAAACGTTGGGGTCGTCAGAGCCACCTCCAATCATTAGTATAAAACCAAGGATAATAATCGCTAGGCCAATCACCATAAGCTTGTAGTTCTCTTTTCCAAGGGGGAACAGGTCTTTGATTTGATTATCCTGCTGTTTTGCTTGATTTTTCGACATATGCTGTTTTGTTTTTTGTTTAGTAGTAAAGTTCATCGGCTTTAAGTCGGAGGTACTTACCCACGGCCAACGAGGTGGATACAAGGTTAATAACAACTCCCGAAAGGATGGTTAGTCCTGCTATGGCCGTTAGCAACCCAATTTGCCCAAAGTTTATAACCTCGTAAAATTCATGCTGAACAAGGTATATAACACCCGCTAGCATCGCAAGCGAGAGTAACGATGCGTAAAACCCATGCAGCATTCCCTTAACAAGGAAAGGCTTACGGATGAAGGCCCAGGTGGCTCCTACCAGCTTCATGGTGTTTATTAAAAAACGCTTGGAGTAAACCGATAGCCTTATGGTGTTGTTTATTAGCACAATGGCCACGAATAGCATAAGCCCACTAAACAGTAGTATTATGGCGCTGATTTTCTGAACGTTTTCGTTAATAAGGTTTACTAACGATTTTTGGTAGAAAACCTCTTTTACGGGCCTATGGGCCATAAGCTCATCCTCAATTATTCTTATGCTATCGGGGTTGGCGTAATCGGCTTTTAGCCTAACCTCAATGGATGATGACAATGGATTATAGCCAAGGAAACCAATGAAATCTTCGCCGAGCTCCTGCTGTAGCTCGCGTGCAGCCTCCTCCTTGGTTACATATTCGGTTAGGCGTACATAGGGCGATGCATCTAACGTTTTGCGCAGGAAGTTGGCTTCCACCTCGCGAACATCATCATGCAGTATTACCGAGAACCCAATGTTCTCCTTAACGTAGGTTGATAGCCTTTGGGCATTGAAGATTAGCAGCATTAGGATGCCTAGCATAAAAAGGACTAGCGCATTGCTGATGATGGATGAGAGGTATGAACTCCTCAACCGCCATTTTGTGCTTCGTTTTTCTGCCATCATAGTGGGTGCAAAGTTAGCTTAACTATCGTAAAATGATACCAATAAACTACCTCTAATTTTCGGTGCTCCAGCTTTTGAACAGGCTAAACCCAATCCAACCGGCCACCATTAGTAGGATTATAAGCGAAGAGGTTAAATCTACAGCATACCCCGCTTTAAACATTTTGGGTTTGAACTCAAATACAACCTCATGGTTACCGCTTGGGAGTATTGCGCCCCTTAGCACGTAGTTTACTCTTATATGTTCAATCTCTTCTCCATCAATGGTAGCCTGCCAGCCAGCGGGGTAATGAATTTCGGAGAAAACCGCCAGCTTATCGCTATTCAAGCTGTACTGGTAGGTAAGCCTATTGGCTCTGTAGTCGGTAAGCCTTATAAACTCTCCCTCGGTCGGTTCGGCATTGTAATCGTTAAGGTTTGATGCAAACCGTTTATCAACAATGGCAGTTGTTTGCGGGTCGAAATGGTTGAGCGCTTCAATCTCCTGGTCGGCATTCTCAACAATCATAACATTCTCAACAAACCAAGCGTTGCCCAGTGCGCTTGGGTTAAGGCGCGCCACTTGGCCCTGCTCGGTGGCATCAATCACATACCGAGTGTTGAGCATATTGATAACCGCCATATTTCCGCGTGATATGTGGTAGTCAATCAGCTCCTGATATCTCCTTAGCTTAGCGCCATGGTATCCTCCAATCGATTTGTGGAAGTACGATGTGCTAGCATCGTTAAAGGTGCTTACGGTTCGGTTGTATACCCTAAAGTGTAGGGTGGTATCGGAAAGTATTTGCTTGTCGGCCTCACTTGGGGAGAACGGAACCTCAACCCTTGATTGGGGTACGAAGTTATCGTTGTTTAGGTATCGACGGTTAACCGTCCACATGTCGGCAATAATTAGCACTCCCAGTATGGCTATGGAGCGTGTAAGCTTCACCTTCTTATGATGATAGGCATAGAGCAAGCTGGCCCCCAGCACAATGAATGCAAGGGAACGAAACGCATCGGCACGCATCATGGCTTGGCGGTCGTGCCTTATGGCATCGAACATCTCGGCAGGGTAGCCAGAGGCTATGTAGTGATGGTCGACATCGGCCTCGAAGCTGAAAAGTGAGCTGCCCAGTAGGAGGAAGAATAGGCATATTCCGCCAGTTATTCCTCCAGCCCATTTTAGCCCTTTCAAGAATTTCTCTTTTGGAACCGCACCCTGAAAAATCTCCTTAAGCCCTAGGATAGCCATAAGCGGAATGGTTAGCTCGGCTATGTATAGTATCATCGATACCGTTCGGAACTTGTTGTAGCCAGGAAAGTAGTGCAGGAACAGGTCGGTTAATGGCATAAAGTTTCTTCCCCACGCAAGCATAATGCTCAGGATTGTTACACCCAGCAACGCCCATTTTAGGTTGCCCCTGAGTATGAATAGCGAAAAGACGAATAGGAACACCACGATGGCGCCAAGGTAAACCGGCCCCGATGTCATGGGCTGAGGACCCCAGTATGCCGGGAGTTGCTTAACAATTGCCCTTGCCTGCCCCTGAGGTACACGGTTCTCAATAAGGAATTTGTATGTGTGAGAGTTTTTTCCAAAGTCGGCGGCTGATGCTCCACCCATAAGGTTTGGGATTAGCAGATTTAGCGTTTCGGTTACCCCGTAGCTCCAAGCCGTAGCGTATTCCTTGTCAAGCCCCGATGTTCTATCCTCCTCGCGAGTGCTCAGCTCGGTGGCTCCACGAATGGAGTATTTTCCCGACTCGTAGGTGAAGTACAGCCTCGAGAAGTTTGCCCCTACAGCAAGTACGGCGCCAAGAGCAAGAACTCCCACGGCCTTTGTGTAGTGTTTATAATCTTTTAATTTAATTGCGTCAATCAGGTATGCTATTGCAATGGCAGCGCCAATAAATGCAGCGTAGTATGTAATTTGAACGTGTCCTGCCCTTAGGTTTAACCCAAGAAACAGGGCAAATAGCGCAAACCCGCCCCAGTACTTTCCCTTAAAAGCCATAAATGCTCCGGCCAGCATTGGCGCTACGTAGGCTATAGCGTGCATCTTGGCGTTATGGCCAGCTTCGATGATGATAAAGAAGTACGATGAGAGGGCGTATGCAAATGCGCCCACAATGCTTAGCCACGGGTTAACCCCAAGCACCAGCAGCAGGATGTAAAACCCAACTAGGGTTACAAAAATAAAGCTGCCCGGGTGTTTGGTTAGCTGCAATGCTTTGTCGACAAAAGACAGCAAGTTGCCCGAAAATTTTGTTGATATAAGGTATGCTGGCATCCCACCAAACATGGAGTTGGTCCAGAGTGGCTCCTCGCCAAACTGCTCGCGGTGCTCAATAATTTCTTGAGCCGATCCTCTGAATTGCTGAATGTCATGCTGCACAATACCCTTACCCTGCGTTAGGGGAAAGAAGTATATACTGGTGGCGGCGAAAAACAGAAGGATGGCTACTGCGTGGGGGATAGACTTTTTAATAATTGGTTTCATCTGTACCGAGGTTTACTGTAATTGCCCTTATAATCTTCAAAAATAGTAGTTTTTGGGTTAACAGCTGTTTTAATTTTTGTGAAAAATGGTTTGCAGATCTTCGTGAAAAAAGGGGTGCTTAGCTCACCCCCTCATCGTTACTCTGTATGGGTACTAGAAATCGTTTAAAAAAGGCCGTGGATTTGAGCATCAATTTTATTGATGATGGAGCGCAAATCGGAAGGGTTCTCAGAAAAGTTCAGGTTGTCAACCTCTACAATAAGAAGATTGCCAAGCTTGTACCCTCCAATCCAAGCTTCGTAGCGCTCGTTTAATCGCTGTAGGTAGTCAATGCGGATGCTTTTCTCGTAATCGCGTCCCCTTTTTTGTATTTGGCTAACCAGCGTGGGCACCGTAGCTCTTAGGTAAATTAGCAGGTCGGGTGGTTGAATAAGCGAGCACATAAGGTTGAACAGGCTGCTGTAGTTGTTAAAATCGCGGGTGGACATAAGCCCCATGGAGTGCAGGTTGGGAGCAAAGATGTAAGCATCCTCGTATATGGTTCTGTCCTGGATTACCTGTTCGCCCTTGCGGCGGATTTCAACAATCTGGCTAAAGCGACTGTTGAGGAAATATATCTGCAGGTTGAAGCTCCAGCGCTGCATATCTTCATAAAAATCGTTTAGGTACGGATTGTCGTCAACATCCTCGTATTGGGGTTTCCAGTTGTAGTGCTTCGAGAGTAATCGTGTGAGGGTAGTTTTTCCAGAACCAATGTTCCCGGCTACTGCTATGTGCATAGTTTCTAGTTGTGTAAAGATTTTGTACGTTAATTACGAATGGTTTAAAAATATAAAAACAAAATGGGTTTTACTACCTATTGATCCAATTTTTCGCAGTGAAGCAGCTTTTTGTTTTCGTAGCGTAAGGGTTTTCCGTTGATAATTAGAGGGGAACTATTGTTGGGACAATGAAATAATTCTGGCTTTTTGCTAAGGTATGCAAGCTGGCGTTTCTCAACATAATCATTCCAATGTGTCCAAAGGGTTGTATCGTCAACCCAAAACCATTCATGGTAGCTAATGCTAATTGGCTCTAGCGTAGTGCCATAGCTGTCGACTCGCTCAATGTGATTGTTGGCAATCCCAAGATAGATTATCCCGTTTCGTTCTAGCATTCGATTTGGGCTACCACTAAGTTGCCCTTGTGGTAAGGATATCCTTTTTTCAATTCGAGTGGCCTGGGGGTTTGTTTGCAACAGCTCATGGCCATCGCGATGGTAAAGCCAAACCCCACCTCTAACCGATCGGCAAGCAAGCGTAATCTCACCCATTATTAGTTCGGATAGATTGATGGGCGTACCAATCGCGGTGGCATGGTTGTTTACAATAATTAGCTGTTGATGTTGCTGGTAGAACAGCATAACCCGAAAGGGGTCGGTGCTATCAACTGATGTTGGAGTGCCTAGGTGTACATTGGAATATGTGGCCAGTACCTCACCGCTATTGCTTATCCTATGCGCTGCATTGCTTGCTATTACCCAGGTATTATGGTGTATGTCGCTCTGCGATGTGGGTTGCACGTATGCCATGTCATCGGCGGGGTTGAAGCCAAGCAGTATCATTGTGGTGATAAGTAGGACACCTGACCTCATGGTTTAGCTGTTTTTTGCTGATTTAAGCAGCGCATCAACATATTCGCGGGTGTTCGACAGACGAGGCACTTTGTTCTGTCCACCTACCTTTCCTCTCTCCTTCATCCACTTAAAAAAGGTCCCTTTGCTCATTGCTCTGACTACCGGTTCGGATAGGGTGATGCCCTTGTAGCGCTTAGCTTCGTAGTCGGAGTTGATCGAGCACAAGGCATTATCAAGCGCTATGGTGAAGAAGCTAAGGTCGTTTGGTTCTTTTTCGAATTCAATTAGCCATTCGTGGGCTCCTTTGGCCTCATCGCCCATGTACACAGGCGCTGCGGTGTAATCCTGGATAAGGGCGCCCGTTTTTTCGCAGGCAATTTTAAGGGCCTTCTCGGCATTGTCGATAATCAGCTCCTCGCCAAAGGCGTTGATATAGTGCTTGGTACGACCCGTAATCTTAATTTTATGTGGGAATGTGGAGGTGAACATCACTGTGTCGCCAATCATGTAGCGCCAAAGTCCGGAGTTGGTTGTAATTATTATGGCGTAGTTCTTATTCAACTCAACCTCGCTAATGGTGTAGGCTTTTGGGTTGGGCGAGCCAATCTCATCGAAAGGAATAAACTCGTAAAACACTCCGTAATCGAGCATCAGCAGCATATCGTGATTGTTGGGATCGTCCTGTATGGCAAAAAAACCTTCGCTGGCGTTGTAGGTTTCCATGTAGTGCATGCTGGGCGAGGGGATTATCTTTTTGAACTGCTCGCGGTAGGGGGTAAAGCTAACACCACCGTGCGTAAATAGCTCTAGCTTTGGCCATATCTCAAGCAGGTTGTTTTTGCCGGTTACATCGAGAATGTATTTTATCATCACCAAGTTCCAAGAGGGGACACCCGCTAGGTTGGTGACATTCTCCTTTAGGGCCTCCTCGGTAAGCTTTTCAAGCTTAACTTCCCACTCGGGTATAAGCGCAACTTTTTGGCTGGGGGTGCGAATAAAATCGGCCCACCAGGGGATATTCTCGATAAGAATGGCTGATAGATCGCCATAGTATGACTGGTTGTTGAAGTTATCAACCTGATGACTACCTCCTAGGGTTAATCCTTTGCCTGTGAATATCTCTGTTTCGGGGTAAAGGTCGGTGTATAGCGCAAGCACATCTTTACCTCCCCTAAAGTGACACTCGTCGAGCGCATCCTTGCTAACGGGTATGAATTTGCTCTTATCGCTTGTGGTTCCCGATGATTTTGCAAACCAACGGATTTCGCCGGGCCAGAGCACATTCGTTTCTCCGTTTCGTAGCTTATCAACATATTGTTTTACCCCTTCGTAATCAGTTATTGGTACTTCCCTTTGGAACCTTTCTATAGATTTTATCTCGTTAAAGTTATGTTCAATACCAAAGGCAGTATTCTTTGCACGATCTATCAAGCTATGTAGGACTTCCTCTTGCACTTCGCAGGGGAAGCGCCTAAAAAGGTCAATTTCATGAAGCCGCTTGGTGTTCAACCAATTGATAATTGATGGGAGTATGGGCATTATCCGAAGATTTAAAAGTTATGTACAAAGTTAGCAAAAAACAACACCAATGATATGGGGTAAGCACGCTAACTTACCGTTAAATGTGGTAAAATATTGGCAGGGATTCCTCTTGTCGATTACCTGTTTATGCCCGGTATCGAAATTCCTTCGAGGGTGCGGTACATTTCAAGTGCGTATACATCTGTCATCCCCGACACAAAATCTAGTGATGCCATTAGGCTGTCGTAGGGCGAGGCTTGTGGTGTAACGTATTGCTTTGGTATTAAACGCACAATTTTACGGTTATAGGGGTCGGTGGGGTTTAGTAAAGCTGGACAGATTTTCTCGAGCAGAGTGCTAAGGATTTTGTATCCAGCTAGCTCTATTTCAATTACCGTTGGGTGGTTGTATACTAGATCAACTGAAATAGTCTGAATTTCTTTTAATGCAAGCGCACCAACGCCATCGAGCTGTTTAATGAGCGCAGGGGTATGCCTTCCCTCAATGATATCGTTGTAACTACGCATAAAAGCCTGTGAGCATTCTTGGGTAAGCTTGCCAATGGCCATTGAGCGGAGGAATGCCACCTGCTCGTTCTTATCGGTAACGTCTCTAAGCGTTTGGTTTATGTTCGAAATCCATACGCGATCTTTCTCTTTGTCAAAGAATGCCATAAACAGATGCTTAACCTGCTCTGTTGGAATGATTCCTAACTTGTGGGCATCATCAATATCCATAAGTTGGTAGCAGATATCGTCGGCAGCCTCAACCAGATATACTAATGGGTGGCGTGCGTAGCTAAGGGGTTTTTGATTGGCTTGCGGTATGCCCATATCGTTTGCAATATGGCTATACCACTGCTTTTCGGTTTGAAAAAATCCAAATTTTTTCTTGTCGGTTTGGGTCGATTCCCACGGATATTTGACAATGGATGCCAGGGTTGGGTAGCTCAAGCGAAAGCCTCCCTCTCGTTTCCCCTCCATTTTTTGGGTAAGCAACCGAAGCGCATTAGCATTCCCTTCGAATCGAACCAAGTCGTTCCACTGCCCATCGGTAAGGTTACTCTTAAAGGTGCTTTCGTTCACCCTAAAAAAGTTACGAATGGCCTCCTCGCCGCTGTGGCCAAAAGGAGGGTTTCCGAGATCATGCGACAGGCAAGCTGCGGAAACAATGGTAGGTATCTGCTCAATCACCTCAAAGAGGTCGTCCTGTACATTCTTTTGTATAAAGGGTACAATATTGTTCCCTAGGCTTCGGCCAACACTTGCCACCTCTAGGCTGTGGGTTAGCCTGTTGTGAACAAAAACGCTACCGGGCAAAGGGAAAACTTGCGTTTTATTCTGGAGCCGCCTAAAGGCTGAGCTGAAAATAATCCTATCGTAATCGCGTTGAAAGTGCGAGCGGGTTTCCTGCTGTTGCGTGCTGCCCTCTTTCCATCCAAAACGCTTTGGGCTGAGTAACCGGCCCCAATCCATTGTGTAAAACTTCGACAAAGCTGAACTATTTACGGATAAGTTAATCTTTAACTAGGCTTGTAATGTTGGTTGAGATTTTCAGGATTTTGTACACTTCACCCTTATCGTTCTTAATTGGGGTGTAGGTTTCTTGAAAAACATATGTTTTGTCGTGAACCGTGAATCGGTTAACCTGTTTTTGGGGTAGGCCTTTTCGAAGGTTATTCCAAAATGCATCGTACTCCCCTTTCTTTTCGGCGCTTAGCTCCATCTTGTCGGTGTGATGCGTGCCGATTACCTCGTCGCGCGATAGGTTAAGCAGGTCGAGATAGGCATCGTTTATTGAGGTGATGTATCCCAACGAGTCGTACTCAATAACAAGGCTTGAGGTGTTTAACGCATCGATAAAGCTTTGCATTTCGTTGGTTCTTCGTGCCGACTCCTCTTGGGTGGCTTGCAGCTCCTCCATGTTCTGGCGCATTTCTTCCTCTTGAGCAAGCATCTCCTCGGCCTGCTGCTGGGTTTTAGCAAGGAGTTCAGAGGTTTTAATGTTAACTCTAACCGAGGTAATTGTTGACGCAATGCTTTGTGCAACCTTTTCGAGGAATTCAATTTGAAAGGGTTGAAAAACGTTGAACGACGCTATCTCGATTACCCCAAGCACTTTTTCTTCCATCATCAAGGGTACTATTGCCAAGGCATTGGGGTTGCTTTTGCCTAACCCCGAGGTTATTTCGATGTAGCCATCGGGAATTTCGGTAAGTACAATGGTTTTCTTCTCAATGGCACATGCACCAATTAGCCCTTCGCCAAGCAGTACTTTTTTCTGCTTGTGCTTAATTCTGTTGTACGCCATGGCCGCAGCCAGCTCGAAGTAGGGATCCTTTGGGTCGTCCTCGTTTAGAATAAAAAGGCCACCCTGATTGGCATCGAGGGTTTGAACTAGCTCGCGAACAATCGACCTGGAAAGGGTTTCAATGTTATCATTATCTTGCCTAAGAATTTCGGCAAACTTGGCAAGCCCTTCGTTTGCCCACCTGCGCTGCTGCTCTTCCTCCTTGCGCTTGGCATTCTCCTGTTCGGTTTGCTTAAGGTTGTTCCGCATATCAAGGAGTGCCTTGCCAAGTGCGTCCTCATCGCTTGTAGTGTCGAACTCAGCAATCAGATTGCCCTTGCCTATTTGAGTTGCAAAATCGACCTTTCTGCTTAGCGCCTCAATGGTGGTGTTCAGGGCAGTTACCATATCTCCAATCTCATCGTTGGTTTGCGCTGTGAGCTTCATGTCATCGGCCACGTTACCTTTGGCCAACCTTTTTAGCATGCTTGTAATTGCTGCAATTGGTTCTGTTAGCGTTTTGGAGAAGTATGTAATTATGGTTGCCAGAGCCAACAAACCCAGAACGCCCACAACCAACGAAATGATGAAATTTTGATTGGCTTGAGCCAGGATGGTTGCCTTGGGAACCACTACAGCCAGTGTCCAGGGGCTTCCTGTTTGGCCAACCACAATGGGGGTTAAGGTAAATATGGAGGTAACACCATTCTCATCGTTAGCTTGGAACATTACCTCTTGGCTATTTGCTATCTGTTGGGGTACATTGTAGCTATTGAATAGATCTTCAAAATCTTCCAAAGCGTTGGCCCCCAGCTTGTCGGGGTTGTGGTGAGCAACATATTTCAAATCGTTGGAGAGAAGGAATGCAGAGCTATTTTTGAAAGGACGAATTTGATGAATCAGGGTGTAAAAATTTTCGAGGGCAATATCTACACCTACCACGCCAATAAAGCTACCCTCTTTAACCATTGGTACCACAAGGCTTGTCATTAGCTTGTTGTCCTGCTCATTGCCGGTGAAGTTAGCGAAGTATGGGTTCTCAATCCTTTCGTATGGTTTGCTTTTGATCCTTGCATATGCTGGACTGTCGCCCGTAAGGCTAGCGAGGTAAAACCTGCTTTTTATTTCACCATCCTCGCGCCAAAGCTCGGCTTTGTACCTGCCGTAATCCTTTTTATAGCTAGTGTCGATATGCTTGAGCTCCCAGCTATCCCAAATGGATAGCAGATGGGGGTTGGTATTCATCGCCTCCTTGTAAACAGCGGGAAAAACCTCTTTCCATTTTTTTTCGTCCATTAAGGAGTAGGACATCGCCGTATTGGCTAGCGCTCGGGTGGTAGCCAGATCGCTCTCGAGCATCGTCCTCATATCCGAAGCGTATTTCTGGGCAGTAACACGGGTAAGCGCAATGGCATCGTCTATGGCTGCTTGTCTTGCCCGCATGCTGATGAAGCCAATGGCCACTGCGTAAATAATAGCGGTAAGCCCTACAACCGTTAGAATTATTTTTTGCTGAAGATTTAACTTACGCATCATAGGCAAAGACTTTTTTTAAAAAAGAGAGCATACCTCAATGAGCTTGGGGTATGCAGATGTTTTATTGAGGCCAATAATGACGATTTAGGTAAAACCTTGAAGTTTACGAGTTCTAGGGGTAATACACATGAACGGAATGCTTGGAGCTGATTTATCTTTTGAATCTCTGGCGTAGGTATCAAATTTATCGGCCATAATCAGTATGAGATCGGCATCAATGTTGCTGGCGAATTTAATAACCTCATCACGGAACGAATTCTGACGCTTCGCGGTTTTAATACCATACACGATCTTATTTCCATCAAGCATTTTTTTGGTAAAGTAGATGTTGTTGGCCATGTTCCGCTTCTTGCCTTCGTCGGATATGTATGGTTTTATTAGGTTGATATTACACTTGTAATACTTCGATAGGTAAATAATCCAGTGGAGAATCTCTTTGTACTTCTTGTCATAATCCAAGGGCACTACAATCTCGATGTAGTGAGAGTGCAACGGAGCTGCTTCGGCGATTAGGAATGGTATGTTAAAGTTTTTTACCGAGAGCTTGCGCATGAACAGGTTCGTTTCGTACTTCTTCTTTTCGTAGGTGTAAGTTTTGAAAGATACTATAAGGTTAAGGTTGGCTGTGGCAATCAGTTCTTTAATGATTTTGGTTGGGTTTCCCTCAAGCACCATGGAGAAGATGTGGCACTTGGTGCGCCTGGCAATTCTATCGGCCTCATCCTCTAACCGTCTTTTAAGCTGTTCTGTTACCTCAGGTTTGGTCTCTTTTTTGCCAAGTACCGATGACAACCAGGTGACAGGCATAATATGAAGCAGAAGAATATCGTTGTCAGCAACTTCGGCTAGCTGTATGGCGTGCTTTAGAGCAATTTCCGATCCATCGGTGAAGTCCCAAAGAACCAGCACAACTTTTTTAGGTGTGTTCATACTACAAGCTAATTAATGAGATGATACTAATTTAAATCCCCGTTAAATGTAGCAATTATTATTATAACCCTAGCAAATCTATGGCCAAAAATTAGCTCTAATTTTCTTCCATCCATTTTTTGAGCTTGTCCAGCTGGCTTTTTTTGTTAACGTTTCTTAGCTTTCGTGCAGTTTTTGTGAAGTATGAGTGTTTTGCTATAAACTTAATCTGTAGCTCATTCCATTCCCTCAGGGTGCCAATTTTTCCGTGCTCATGCAGCTCGCGATACAGCATGTTTGAAACCGGAATGAAATCGGTGCGACCCAAGTAGTCAAGGTCGGCATCGCACATGATCTCCTCGAGCAGGTTCTTGGGGTTTGGTGGTAGCTTGGTGCTCATGATTAGGTTCGAGATGATTTCGATTTGTTCTTCGGAGTAGTAGTACTCTGGGAGTATCTCGTGGGCCAGCTTAACGGCCATCTCCTCATGCGTGTCGTAGTCAATAAGGTGCCCCGCATCATGCAGTAGCGCAGCGGTTCGGAGTAAAAGGAGCTCCTCGTTGGTTACATCCTCGGAGCGTCCAATGAGCTCAACCTGAGTGTAAACATCAACTGTATGCTTTAGGTTGTGGTAGTATAGGTTCTTGGGCAGGCCTTTTTCAAGCTTTCCGAGAATAAAATCTTCTAAATCGCCCAGCCTAATAAGCTGCAGTAGGGTTAAAAAATCTTTGTTAGGTACTATCCCCTTCATATCAACCGACAGCTTGGGTTTGATTCCCTTAACGAAGTACATCTTTATATCGCCCTTGTTTTTAACGGGCATTTTTCCCCGGTAGGTACAATCGAAGTAGTCGCTCACAAGCATAAAGGTATTCCCTGAGATGTTTATTTGGCCTGCCTTACCCGATGATTCCATCCGGCTTGCAGTGTTAACCGTACTGCCCCAGATGTCGTATGATAGCTTGTTGCGGCCAACCACTCCGGCAATTACTGGTCCTGTATCGATTCCAATTCGGATTTCCCAAATTCTGTGCTCGCTAGGCGATTTGTACATAATATCCTTCATGTGCTGAAGCATTTCAAGTGCTGCCAACACGACCTCCACAGGATTGGTTCGGTTCTTTTTGGGGATACCCCCTGCGCACATGTATGCATCGCCAATGGTTTTTATCTTCTCTATTCGGTACTTCTCCACCACAGAGTCGAAATGCAGGAAGAACTTGTCAAGTTGGTCGATAAGTGCCTCTGGATTTGTTTCGTCGGTAATGCGGGTGAAGCCCTCAATGTCGCAAAAGAGGACTGTAACCACCTGGTATCGCTGGGTATTAACCCGCCCTTTTTCCTTTAGCTCCGATGCGGTTTCTTTAGGAAGAACCCTTGCCAGCAAATTGTCGGTCTTCTCCTTCTCCTTCACAAGCTCCTCGGTACGGTTGTTAATTAGGATTTCGAGCTTATATCTATCTTTAGCATACAAATACCTCCGCCACTTGTAGAACGCGTATAGGGCAAGGCCGCCCAGCAGGATGAAGGCAATGGCAAAGATTGGCATTTCGTAGAAATAGGGTTTAATGGTGAACGAAATGGTGGCCTCCTCCGACTCCAGTCCCCAGTAGTTTCGAACCTTAACCCTAAGCGTATAGTCGCCAGGTAGTAACCGGTTGACTTCGCGTATGTTCGATGAAGTCCATGGGGTCCATTCGCGATCGAAGTTGCTAAGAAAGCTGGAGAACTGCATGTTGGTGCTTGCTGTTTCCCAACTGCCGGATATGTTTGTGCCAAAAGTTACCCTCAGGTTGCGTAGCTGTGGCGATTGATGCGTAGGTTTTAGGCTTGTTGTACTAGGGAAATAACCTGGTCTAATGTTGAAAACACCTTCACTCCCAAAAAGTGTTGCTTTCGAAATGGAGACCGTTGGGAGGGTTAGCTTTGCCTTGGTGGGGACAAAGTAATGAAGCCCAGTATTGGATACCACTAGCAGTGTGCCATCGGTAAGCAGGGTTGCTCTTTTAATCCTCTCGGTGGTAGGGTAAGTTGCAACCGGAATAGATTTGTAATTGCTAAAGTGATCACCCTCTGTTTGATGATGCCAGATGGTGCTTACCTCAGAAAAAGGAGTGATAGTGCTTAATAGGGTTAAGCTAGTATCCGTTTCGATTAAGGGTAAAAGGGAGTTGGTTGAGTCTGAGATTAATATCTCGCCCCTCTTGTTTTTCTCTAGGTTAAATGCATAAAGGCTTCCCCTTTCCCAAATAAATGGTTTTGATTGCTGAGTAGCCGTGAACAGAATTTGACCATACTCACCAATTTGTTCATCAATTCCCTGCCATTTCAAATCTTCATCATTCAGTTTATAGGTGTGCCATGATCCCGTTTCAGTTTGGGCTATTAGGCTGTTTCTGTAGGCGGCTAAAAGTATTATCGATTGGGCATTGCTAGGGAATTTAATTAGGGTTGGATCCATAGGCCCCGGGGCAATACGTTGACTGAAAATGATGGTGTCGTTAGCAGCAGCTATTCCAACCCCCTGGTTATGCTCAACAAATGCAACCTTATAGGTATTTAGGAATGCACTTGTAATTATTCTCTTGGCAAAAAGATTGCTCAATTTGTAAACGCCACTAGTTGTAGCCACAAAGCAGCCCATGGTGCTGCTGTACATATCGGTTAATTGCCCTGCAATGCTTTCTACCCTTACAAAATCTAGGGCGCTAACATCTCCATTGTACTTGGCTGCAAAAACACCCTCCGATGTACCATAGTATATATAGCCATTGTATTCTACAACAGCTATGGGTTTCCCTATGGTGGAGCTTTGGTCTGCATAGATTCCTGCGTACCAGGTAGGCGTGATGCTGTAGAGCTCGGTGTGGGTGAGCACTAAAATCGATTTGGCTGAAAACGGGAAAAAATCGATAACATTATCCATTGATGGATGTGAATTCAGATCGATGGAGTGGGCGATGGCCCTCTGACTATCCCAAACAACCAGCAGATTGCTACTGGTTAGCAGGTAAAGATTATCCTTGTGAGTCTTTACACTTTTTATTTGAGTGCCGTGTGAACCTATGTGGGTGCTAAGCTCCTCAATAATTTTGACATCACCCTTGCTTAAGGGCTCAACCCATGGGTAACTTTCGGAAATGATGTACTGAGCCTCGTTAATGGAAACAATACTGATAGGATGGTTAAATGCGTGCTTATTAGTTTTTAAAGGCAGGCTTCTTGCCCCATCTGATTTTGGGATTGCATACAATTCCAGGTTGTCCTTGATGTAGAAAAGTTCGTTAGTACTACTCAATAATCTAACCCAATGGTTCGAGGTGTCAACTATTGCCAGAGAATCGGAATAGCACCATAGGTTTTTACCAGATGTAAAGTAAATTTTATCCCCTTCGTAGCAATGCAAGCTTGATATTCTACCAATACTCTCAATATCATTGGTGTTGAGCACTAAGTTTTTTTCAATCTGCCCATCGCTTGGCAAGGTAAAGGATTCGATAATTCCACCATGAGAAACATATAGCTTTTCGTTGGAGGCGTAGGTATATGTTGGTTTTTCGGGTAAGGCGTAGCTTTCCCAGTTGAGCCCATCATAAACCCAAAGTATTTTATTGCTTTGGAATAAAATCTTGTTGTTGCTTGCGTACACAATGCTGTTAAACCCGAAGTGTCCAACGGGGAGAGAGGCAATTTGGGTAATTATGGGTTTTGGTGTATGGGTAGTTTGGGCGTTACTGGGCTGACAATTAGCAGCAAGCGATATGTTAAGAAAAAAAATAATTTGAAGCGATATTAAAAAGTTGAGAAAATTCATACCTTAGACCTTTGTAATTGCTGCCGTTTTGCTATATTGAAAGCGTGTAATGCAAAGAAAACAAATTAGTGCGAATAATAAGCTAATGTGCTGTGTTTATGTTGCACTTGTCGAACATCTACATATAAAAATATAAAATTTATGAACACGGACAAGAAAAAAATTTTGGTTCCAACCGATTTTCAGCAACCAGCAACCTATGCATTACAGCATGCCGTAAGGGTATCGGGGGTAGTTGGGGAACCCATAGTTTTGATTCATGTGGTTAAGTCTACAACTGAAGTAGATGAGGCAAAGCAAAAGCTAGCCAAGGTGGTGCAAGAGACGCAACAAAAGTACGATGTGACCCTGGACTACGTAGTAAGGATTGGCGATGTGGCCGATGAGATAGCCAAAACAGCCACAGAGATTAACGCGAGCATTGTAATTATGGGTTCAGCTAGCGTTAGGGGAAGGAAAGATTTGAGCAACCTGCCCACCCTTAAGGTTATAACAAGGTCAACAGTCCCATTCATAACCATTCAGGAGCCACCCGTTAATAAACGGTACGATGACATCGTGTTCCCTGTCGATTTCACGGTTGAGAACAAGGAAAAGCATAGCTGGATTTCATACTTCTGCGATTACTACGTTTCAAAATTTCATCTGATTAAACCTAATGTTTCCGACCCAGAATTGGTGGCTAAGGTAGATCTGAATATGGCATCTGCCATACGTTACCTCGATGAAAAGGGTGCTAAATATCAGATTTACACCGTGCCTGGGGTAAAACCATATGCCGAGGAGGTGCTGGACCTAGCGGTTAATATACGTGCCGATTTAATTGTTATTATGACAGCCAAAGCTTCGGGCGATGCTGGTTTTGTTCTTGAGCCTCACGAGCAAAGTATCGTTGGACAAGCGGGGCATATCCCGGTGATGAGCATCAATCCAAGGTAAATAGTAGCCTTTATGCATAGCATTGTTTTTGCTACCAACAATAGCCATAAGCTGTTGGAGGTACAGAAAATTTTGGGCAATTCATTTCGCCTGAAATCGCTCGTGGACATCGGCTTTTCGGAGGATATTCCGGAGGATTTTGATACCATGGAGCAGAATGCCTCGCAAAAGGCTTGGTACCTATACAACAGGTATGGTATCGATTGCTTTGCCGATGACACTGGCCTGGAGGTTGATGCGCTGGACGGAAAGCCTGGGGTTTATTCGGCAAGGTACGCTGGTGAGCAACGAAATCCGCAGGATAACATTATTAAGCTACTGGCTGATCTGAGGGGAGTTAGAAATAGAAATGCACAGTTCCGAACAGTTATTTCGCTAATAATTAGCGGAGAAGAGCATCAGTTCCAAGGAGTGGTAAGGGGGAGCATTATTGATGAGCTGAAGGGTAGCGATGGATTTGGGTACGACCCCATATTTGTCCCCGAAGGTTACAACCGCACTTTTGCTGAGATGGAGATTGAGCTTAAGAATAAGATTAGCCATAGGGGAATAGCGACCCAAAAGTTGGTGGCATTCCTGCTCGGTATGTAGCTCTCAGCACTTTTACGTTTGGTTGTATAATATCTCCTCAATTTTTGGGTTTTCATTCAGTACCCACATGCATATTTATGAAGCACAGCTTACTTTTATTGGCAACATTTCTGCTTGCTCTCTCTGGCTTTTCGCAGGTGCCCGTTGGTAAGTGGCGCGAGCATTTCTCATACCGCCAGGCCAACTACACAGCCATTTCAAATAATCGAATTTATGCATCATCGGCCAATGGTGTGTTCTGGTACGATCCTTCCAATGGTCACACCGGAAAGCTAAGCACTGTCAACGGATTGCATGATGTTGGAATTACAGCCCTTGGATATTCCAACATCCATCAGCTGCTAGCAGTCGGGTACGAGAACGGAAATATCGACCTCGTATTTGAGAATAGGGTGGTAAACCTACCGTACGTAATGCAGAAGCCGCTTCAGGGAGCAAAACGGATAAACCATTTTTATTTCAATGGTAACGACCAAATACTTGTGTCAACAGGATTAGGAATTGTGGTG
The DNA here is from genome assembly GCA_034006965.1 of Tenuifilaceae bacterium. GTDB lineage: Bacteria > Bacteroidota > Bacteroidia > Bacteroidales > Tenuifilaceae > Perlabentimonas. Next base: position 22,578 of record JAVERU010000007.1, on the reverse strand, counting down.
GTTAATGTTGAGAAGATGGAGATAAAGGACACATACTATATTGGGGAGGGTGGTTCCGAATGCTGGGTTAACGAAACCATTGTTTTTGAGAATACGATATATGCCTCCACCGATAAGGGTTTGCTTAGCGCAAACGCAAATGACCCTCTACTTTTTCATTATAACACCTGGAGTGCTGTTGACGAGCTGGTTGGCACGCAGAACGAATACACATCATTAGCAGTATACAAGGGTTTTTTGTTTGTAAATCAGTCAACAGGAGGGTCTACTCCTGATGTTCTTTGGGCGTTCGATGGGGATCAGTGGGCTCAACACTCCACGGGCTTTACCCAAGTGCGAAATATCGATGCCAGCCCAAGCCATTTGGCTGTTGTAAGCCGCCAAGGAATATTGCTTTACAGCAACTTCCCGTCTGAGCCAACACTAGTAAGCCATTATGAGGGCCAAGCACTTTTTAGTCCAAATTATGCTAAGGTTAGTGCAGAAGGTAAGCTGGCCATTGCCGACAACTCGCTTGGTTTATTGTATGGTGATGTAAACAGCTGGATCCGATACCGCCCCAATAGTCCCGATGAGGATAAGGCCTACTTTATTCTCCCTACAGCCGATGATTTATACGTTTTGGCCGGAGCACGTAATGATACATGGGGTAACCGATTCTTTCCCTTATCCTTTCACCGGCTAAGGGATAATCACTGGGCCACAATTTATAACCACAACTATTTTGATGCTGTTCGCATAGCTCCAAGCCCCAACCATAACGATGAGTATTTTATTTCATCGTGGGGTCACGGAGTGGTTGTGTATCGCGAAGGGCAGGTTGTTGAGCATTACGACCCCAGTAACAGCTCGTTGCAAACCATTTTGCCCGGAGCATACTGTCGTGTGGGTGGCGTTGCATTCGATGCCAAGGGCAATATGTGGGTAGCTAACTCAGGCGTTCCTAACCCCATTTCGGTTCGACTTGCTGATGGGACCTGGAAAAGTTTTCCCTACGAAAACATAATATCATCGCAACGCTTATCCGATATAACCCTATCACCTCGAGGGCATCTTTGGGTGGTTATCCCTTCAGGGGGAGGTTTTTTTGTGCTCGATCCTGGTAGTAATGCCGAATCCATAAATAGCCACACAGTACGAAGGTTTACCCCTAGGGCCCCGGATGGGTCAAGCTTGCCAAGCGATGTGAGGAGCCTGGCCTTCGACCGAGACGGGCACCTCTGGGTAGGTACTACCGAAGGTGTTCTGGTTAGCTACAATCCGGGTCAAGTATTTAGCTCATCCGAGTTTGCAATGCAACGTGTTAGGATTCCGAGCGAGCAGGAGGGCGTTGCCGCAGAGTTGCTAAAATCGCAAACCGTAACCGCAATAGCGGTTGATGGTGGAAACCGAAAGTGGTTTGGTACATTACGTTCGGGGGTGTACTTTCAATCGCCCGATGGAGCTGAGCAGATACACCATTTCACCAAGGAGAATAGTCCGTTACCCTCCAATGCTATTGAGCACATTGGAATACACCCAACAACAGGTGAAGTGTTTATAGCAACCGATAGGGGGCTGATATCATTCAGAGGGGATGCCACTGAACCAAAAGCCAAATTTGGAAAGGTATATGCATTCCCAAATCCTGTTCGCCCCGATTTTGATGGTCTTATTACCATCACTGGTCTTTTAGAAAAAACCAATGTTAAGATTACCGATATTGCTGGAAATCTGGTTTTTGAAACCACTAGTGTTGGTGGTCAGGCAACTTGGGATGGCCGTAACCTAAGGGGGAATAGAGTGTCAACAGGAGTTTACCTATTCTTCTGTGCCGATAGCACTGGGGATGAGTCGGCGGTGGGTAAGATATTGTTTGTTAAGTAAATACTGTCTTTAATCTGAAAATGCTGCAAAAAGCCAAGTCGATAGCGTTGCACACAGTAAAGTATGGCGAAAATAGCTTGGTGGCCTACCTCTATACCCACGATTTTGGTCGAGTAAGCCTAATGGTAAATGGCGCCTACGGCAAAGGGAAAAGCGGAAGGAAAGCCGTCTATTTTCAGCCCCTAAATATTGTTGATGTTGTTTTTTACCCTGGGAAAAACCACGGAATGGGAAGGCTTAAGGAAGTTTCCGTTGCGCAAGCCAACACATCAATACATCTAAATCCAGTTAAAAGTGCCATAGCCGTTTTTCTAGGAGAGATAATTTATCGTGCTATTCGCGAGGAGGAGAGCAATGCCAATCTTTTTCGATTTATTGAGGCCTCTATCCAGTCGCTCGATGCGCTCGATGGCGGGATTTCGAACTTTCATTTACTATTCCTCGCCCAGCTGTCTAAATTCCTAGGTTTTTACCCCAGCGGGAGTTACTCCATGGCAACTCCCTTTTTTGATTATAAGAACGGTCAGTTCGTTACTGAGCAGCCTACTCACCCACTTTTTTTTACCAGTGAGCTAAGCCAGATATTATCAAAAGCCCTGTCAACTAACTATGCAGATGCCCTTGGTTTAACTTTGAATGGAAAGCAGCGAAGGGCCTTTTTATCGGAAATGCTAAGTTACTATAGGTTCCATCTGGAGTCGGTGCAAAGTGTTAAGTCGTTGTCGGTTCTTAATCAGGTTTTTGAGGATTAGCAAGGTCTTCGTTGCGTTTTTTGGTTTTCCCATTATGCATAGTGGCATAACGCTTGACAAGCTTTATAGCATATTGTTGTTAATCCATTGGGCATTTTGATATATTTGCACTCCCTTTTACACTAGATGATATTTTTATGACAAAGACGTCCGTTATGAGTCCTTACTACGACCTGGTTTCGAAGTATGCTAAAATTGCAAGCGAAACAGGAGCAGTTAACCTTTCCAACGATCATAGCGATTTCCCCTGTGAGCCCGAGCTGCTTAACTCGCTTGTCAAATACCTTTCAGAAGGTCGTAACAAATACTCTCCCGGCGAGGGTGTTCTTGAGCTGCGCGAGATAATTGCCAATCGCTACAATGCAGAGTTTGCCACAAGCTATTCGGCTGAGAGTGAGGTAACCATTACCGCTGGTGCTATTCAGGCTATCTATACGGCCATATCGTCTATTATCAAAGAGGGTGATGAGGTGATTGTTTTCGAGCCTGCTTTTGAAACTTACGTTCCTTCCATCGAGGCCCGAGGGGCACGGCCAATCTTTTTTCATCTTAATCAGAATGATTTTTCTATCGATTGGACAGCCTTTACCAAGCTGGTTAGCAGCAAAACCAAGTTGATAATACTAAACTCTCCCCACAATCCTACCGGGGTGGTTATGAACGACCAAAACCTTGAGCAGCTTCAGCGTATACTAAATGGTACTAAGATCAATATACTGAGCGATGAGGCTTTTGGCGATTTGATATTCGACGGGCAGTCGATGTATAGTATTGCCCGTTTCCCCAAGTTGGCTGAGAGGAGCATTATTATCGGCTCTTTAGGTAAAACCCTAAGCGTGCCAGGGTGGAAGATTGGCTACTGTCTGGCGCCTGAGCAAATCATGTCGCGCTTCCGAGAGGTGCATCGCTATCAAATATATTCTGTAAACCTGCCCATCCAGCTTGCTTTGGCCGATTTTTTAAAGGGAAAAGCATACTGGGCTCCATTCCGTAATGAGTTTCAAAAAAGGCGCGACCTGTTTGCCTCGCTCATGAAGGACACAAAGTTTACCCTATACCCTGTGCAAGGTGGTTACTTTCAGGTCATGGGTTACGAAAATGTTTCAGAGGAGAAGGATGTGGATTTCTGCCATTGGTTAGCGGAAAGCATAGGCGTAACAGCCTTTCCGCTCTCCTTGTTTTACCATGATGGCCTCGACAATCATAGGGTAAGAATATGTTTTGGCAAGAGCGAGGAGGAACTTCGAGATGCAGCCTTGAGGTTGGGAAAGCTATAATGCATTGAGAATTCGAATGCATTTTATCCCCAAAGGAATTTACCAAACAGCATATTTTTCTCCCGCGGCAATTGCCATTGGAGCATTCACAACTTCCCCTAAGTCTCACAAAACCCTGCGAGGTGCTTTTCACAATTTTTATATCTTTGGGGACAAACCCTAAGGCTATGAAGCAAATTCCATTCTTTCTCCTTCTGTTTTTTTGTGTAAGCATTTCTCTCAACGCCCAAGTTGTGGCGCCCGATAGCAAACAGAGCTTAACCCTTTTCTTTATTGGCGATGTAATGGGGCATGGCCCACAAATTGAAAGCGCATTCAACGAAATCACTGGTGAGTATTCCTATTCCGATGTGTTTACTCCAATGAGGCCCCTTTTCGGTTTAGCCGACTTTACCATTGCAAATCTCGAGGTAACCCTTGCAGGATCCCCCTACAAAGGATATCCTCAGTTTAGCTCCCCCGATGCGCTGGTTGACGGACTGCTTGAGTCGGGTGTTGATGTGCTGGTTACGGCGAATAATCACACTGTGGATCGATACAAAGCTGGTATTCTTCGAACAATAGGGGTGCTTAACGCTAAGGGCGTGCCATTTGCCGGCGCTTATAAAGATCAACAGCATCGCGATACCGCCTACCCGTTGGTGATTGAGAAGAACGGCATCCGACTCGCCTTGCTAAACTACACCTATGGCACCAATGGAATTCCAGTGCCAAAACCTACCGTAGTTAATCTTATCGATACTGCCCTTATACGTGCCGATTACAATAGCGCCATAGCGCTAGGTGTTGATGATGTAATTGCCTTTATGCACTGGGGCAACGAGTACGAGCGAACTCCAAACCTTACGCAGCTAAAGCTTACCCGCTTTATGCACGACCTGGGAATACGAATTGTGATCGGCTCTCACCCACACGTAATTCAGCGAATGGAGGCATCGTTCGATACCGATTCAACCGAGGGCCGAGTGGCTGTTTTCTCGCTCGGCAACTTTGTGTCGAATCAGCGTCCTCGTTATCGTAATGGGGGTGCAGTGGCAGCAATTCAAATTGAGAAGGTGAACGGGAAAACCCGCATAGCCAATGCTGCCCATGCTTTGGTGTGGGTTCACACTCCAGTTGTCGATGGGAAGATAAAATATCGGGTCCTTCCGGTTGCCGAGTTCGAAAATAGGACGAACTATTTTAGCCGTGACGACCAGACCCTATTCGATCAGTTTGTTGTCGATTCCCGACAGCTGCTGGATGTCCAGAATTACAACTTTCCAGAGATAGGTATCCGTAACAACCACTGGGTGGTTCCGTGGATAGTTCGCGATGAGCTTATTCCTTCGCGCATAATCCCGTTGAAGCTTTTGCATGGTGGTGTCGAGGTTCCCCCTTTCATACGTAACTAGCTTCTGTAAACATTTCCTAATTCGAATTCTGGTTATTACCTTTAGTGCGAATTGTATGAGCTCCTACGAGTAATGGAAAAACAGTTCGAATCGAAGGCTCTTGAGGCCAACCTTCAGCAAACCAGCGATGTCAACATTGTAATTCCCAATGAGCATACGTGGCTTGTCTCTCTTTCCCATGAGCAGTTTGGCCTCAATCAGCGCGTATCTGAATTTATTCGCGAGCTTAACCACCCCTATCACAACCTCGATTATCTTTGCGATAATCTGAAAAAGATTGCAATTTCCGATTTCTGGTTCTACTCGAAGCTCTCCGAGTGCTCAAGAGCATTCAATATATTCCTTGGTATTTTTGATGATTTACTCCAGGTCGCAACAAAAAGAAGCCATGTCGATATCCTTTTGCAGAGCCTTGCCTCGTATCTCGAGCTGCTGCTGCAGGAGCATCCGCTGCTGCTAGATATTCAGGCAAGAGGTATCGCAATTCTCAAGAACGCCTACTCGTTGCATCAAGACCATATGCTAGCCAATGCCAACAGCCTACGCAAACGGCTTAATGCCCATGGGCATCACAGCTCTTTAGGCAACGAGGTGTTTGAGCTGTTCCGGACCATTGCCTACGATACCATAAGCCAGTGGCAGCAAGCTTCAGAAATCGATAAGTGGGCCATGGGCGATTTACGCTTCTTCCCCGATGACAACATCATGGTGGTGAAAAGGGTGGGCGCAAAGTTCTACACGCAGCTTAAGCGTCAGGTTACCCAGGCCAAGAGCTGGGGTGAGTTTGTTGATAAGGTTGCCCTCTTCTCCGATATTGCCGACTACCATCGCCAGCTAATCACTCAGTTCGATAGCCCCATAAGCCAGTTCCATTACATTATCTACCTGCTACGGATGCCCACCATGGAGCATCAAAAGGAGTACCTGATTTGGGATATGAACAGGCTGCTTGCAGGTATACTTAACGATGTGCCAAACCATGAGATAGGCGATTTTGTGAATGGAATCTTCAAGGTTTTCGAATCCCTTCTTCAGGATCATCGGTCCGTAGTGCTCGACTGTATTGCCACCATGGGCAAAGAGTTTGCGCTATTCTTTAGCAAGCCCCTGTTGCAGCAGTTCGAAGGGCATGTTATTCGCATTGGGTATACCCCTCCAGGCAATACCTATATGAGCTCCGATTGGCAGCTCCGTGTCGACCCCAACCACTTGAAAAGTATAAGGGTTTGGCTTGGCCTAATTGAAGTGGCGCCCCAACGTTTCGAGAGGTTGTTGTCGGCACTTATAGTAAATCTCAAGCTGGGCGGGGTACTTATTTTCGACACCGATCTTTTTCAGCGCAATATTTCAAATCTGCTGAATGCAGATATTGAGGCGGTGTACAAGCCCGTGAAGGAGCTCTGCCGACTTTTCCCCGTTTTCTTTAAAGAGATCGGCGCCGAGGGGGAGCTTCGCGATGTGAGCACTCAGCTCGACACCCTATCCAATAGGCAGGACAAGCTTATGCATTTCTTGCGTAAGCAGATTCATGTTGATGGGAATAGCACTCACCTTAACTTTCTTGAAAGGATTTTGGCTTTTTGGGCCAGAAACGACTTTACTCAGGTTGAACCCATATTGCCCCCTGATCTTAAGGATGTTGTGAGGAAAGCGGATTCGTGGAATACGCCCATGCATAAACTTGTGCTTAGGGTTTCCAGCATGACGGGTGCCCCTCCCGATGAACTTCTAGCCTTACCAATGCAAAAGTTACAATCTGCACTCGACCAGATAGAAGGCCCTGAAGACTTGCACAAGACCAAGCTAAAGTATTTTGTAAAGGTTGCCTATCTACTTAAAGAGAAGTACTTTGCCGACGCAATAGACGTGGTTCAGGAGATGAGGCTATGTAGCTGCCTCGATAACGAAAGAATTGATTCATTTATAGCCGCTGACAAGCAGGGTGACCGCGTGTCCATGCTAAACATCATTTTTGAGTGTATGACCAACCTTAACCAGGTGGTTACAAGTAAAACTAAAACCGAGGGGTGGGAGTCCATATACTACAAACGGCATGTTGCCTTTGGCATTCCATCAATGTACGGTCAGTACCATGAGCCCAAGTTCGAGGCGCTGGGGCATATTTTTAAGCTCGAGAAAGCTGCATCAAAAATTATGCGGCAGCTGGTTGAGCAAATTAACCTTTCGTACGTTACGGCCAGTAGCCTAAGGGATATTGTGGAGGTGTTGGAACTTTTCTATCGGGGTCTTAAGCTCGATGGTATTTACAGTGCGACCTTCGAGGCGAACCTTAGCATGCTGCGCTATAGTCTCAGCTCATTTAGCTTTTCGCTGAGCCAGTACATTAATATCTTTCAGTTTATAGGCGATAGCGTAAAGGAGATAATTAGGAGCGCTTTCTACATGCCCTTTGATGGAATACTTAGGGAGGTTATTCCGCAGTACCTAAGCGATGAGGAGAAGGAGAATCTACAAATTAGCATCCATAGGCACTCCGAAACGTTTTATCGCGATATGCTTTCGGGTTCGTTTCTTTTGCAAGATTTAGATTCGTTTGTGGCGGCAGTGCTGACCAGCCTTAATAATATGGGGCAGCTTTACTCCGATCAGAATATTAAAAACATTATGGATATTGATGTCAATCTGCTGATAACATCATTCCACGAGAAGAGCGATAAGGCAGACAATAGAGTGTTCCTCGGATCGAAAGGTTTATTCCTTAAAGTATTATACAACAACAGTTTCCCTGTTCCTCCTGGTTTTATTCTTACCACAGAGTTTTTTCGTAGGTATAATACCATAAAATCATACAAACCCATTGAACAGGATTACCAAAAAACAGTGCTAGGCTATTTGGCACAGGTTGAGCGGCTAACAAAAAAAAGGTTTGGCGATCCTCAAAATCCCTTGTTGCTATCGGTTCGTTCGGGTGCTGCCATTTCGATGCCTGGGGCAATGAATACATTCCTGAACGTGGGGATGAACGATGATATTGCAAAAGCCCTTAGTCGGACCAAGAATATGGCTTGGACCGCGTGGGATTGCTACCGCCGTTTTTTGCAAACCTGGGGACAAGCCTATGGCATTGAGCGTACAGCCTTCGATGAGATAATGCATAGGCATCAAGGTGAAAAGGAAGCCACGGTGAAAGAGCAGTTCGATGCAAATCAGATGGAGCAGATAGCCCTAGAGTGTAAAGCGCTGCTGGGCAAGAGAGGTGTGCCATTCTTTAACGATCCCAAGGAGCAACTCTTTGCTGCCATTGAAAGCGTGTTGGCCAGCTGGGATGGGCCAAGGGCACAGCTCTATCGAAAGCATCTGCAAATTGCCGACGAGTGGGGTACTGCCGTAATTATTCAAAGCATGGTTTTTGGGAACCTACACCGCACTTCGGGAACGGGAGTAGTTTTTACCAAGGACTTGTCTGTAGACGATCCAGGCGTTACGCTTAATGGCGAGTACTCCTTGCTTAGTCAGGGCGATGATGTGGTGGGGGGTGTGACCAATGTTCTGCCCATATCGGAACATCAGGAGAGAGACAGGAAGTGGGATAAGCATAAGTCACTGCAGGCTAAGTTGCCTCGAACGTACCAACGCTTGTTCCATTTGGCCGATCAGTTGGTGAATAAGATGCAGCTTGGGCATCAGGAGATAGAGTTCACTTTCGAGTCGGATAACCCTTACGACCTGTACATCTTGCAAACTCGCGAACAGCAAATTTATACCCCCGAGGCAAAAATTCATTACCAGTCGCCACCGCCTAAGTCTAAGCTGCTTGGCAAGGGCATTCCCATAGGAGCGTCAATTCTAAACGGGGTGCTTGTGTTCGATTTGGACGATTTGAATAGGCAAAAGGAGCTGAACCCCAATGGACACTTTGTGTATGCAAGCGCCGATACTACCCCCGACGATCTACCCATTATATTCCAATGCCACGGGCTGGTTACCTCGCGTGGGGGTGCAACATCGCACGCTGCTGTTACCGCTGGCCGATTAGGTAAAATTTGCGTGGTGAACTGCTCCGACCTATTCATACTGCACCATGAGGGCAGATGCCAGTTTGGAAAGGTCAACCTTGGGCCCGGCGATGCCATATCGTTGGATGCACACACGGGTAGCGTTTACTTAGGTCACTTCCCGCTTCAGCAACCTTAAAATCCTCAAAATAGATGTTGCTTAATACATACTTTTTTAGGCAAACATACATTCCATATAGCTAATTTTGTGGTTCAAATCAAAAGCAATGAATAGAGTTAGGGTTGGAATAAATGGTTTTGGCCGGATTGGTAAGATGTTTTTCAGGATGCTGGTTCATCATCCTGAAATTGAGCTGGTGGGAATTAACGATTTGATGGACGATGAGATGCTGATATACCTCTTGAAGTATGACACGGTTCACGGAAAGTTCAGCAGGGAGGTTAGGGTTGAGGACGGCAAGCTGCATATCAATGGGTCAAAGGTGCATATTAGCCACCACGCCAACCCATCGCAGATTCCGTGGCGCGAATGGGGAGCCGATGTAGTGGTAGATTCGTCGGGGATGTTCACCACCCGCGAGAGCCTGCAACAGCATATAACCTCGGGGGCTAAGCGTGTAATCCTATCATGCCCACCTTCGGACGAGTTGGATTTAACCGTAGTGATTGGCGTAAACGAACATAAGTTGCTTCCCGAACATCAAATTATATCCAATGCCAGCTGCACAGCCAACTGCATAGCTCCAATTCTTAGTATCCTTAATAGGGAGCTAGGCATTGAGTCGGCCTTTTTAAATACCGTTCACCCTTATACAAACAATCAGCGTATTATCGATTCGCCTCACGCTGATTTTCGCCGCTCGCGTGCTTCGGCCGATAATATTATACCCACATCCACCAGCGCCATAGGCGCGCTGCATAGCATTATGCCCGAGCTTACGAGTAGGTTCAATGGAATTTCCACACGGGTTCCCGTTGCGTGCGGCGCACTGTCGGAGCTAGTGTTAACTTTTAATCAGGCAGTTACGGCAAGTTCAATCAATGCCTTAGTTAAAGGATATGCACAGGAGGACCTGAAGGGAATTGTGGAGTATACAACCGATCCCATAGTGTCGAGCGATGTTTTGGGGAATACTCACTCCTGCGTATTCGACTCGTTGGCCACAAAGGTGGTGAACGGTAATACAGCGCAGATCATTCTATGGTACGATAATGAGATTGGCTACTCCAACAGGTTGGTCGACTTGGTGCTGATTATGGCTAAGCAAATGGCATAGAGCCCAGTTAAGATGTTTCCTAACACCACGGGTTGTTTGCTTCTGTTAGATAATTGGATGATATTTGATACCAAAATAACCTAGTAGTTAACTTCAAAAACAGCTAAAATAATGGAGCCACTTGTAAAAGGAAAGAATTACCTTGGAATCAACAGCTTGGGGCGCATTGGTAAGCTAATGCTATGGAACCAGCTAGTAAATCGAAATTTCGATGGTGTGGTGGTTAACCTTGGCCGCGAGGTAGGCAAAAGGCCCGAGGACATTATCGGTGCGTTGGAGTCCGACTCGACCTACGGTAGGCTCGATCACTTTGTGTATGGCCACTCTGGCAAAAAGGTGGAGTGCAAGGTGGTGGATCCCGCTAATTTTGTTTTCGATATCGATGGGATGTACGTTAAGGTGCTAACCAAGGAGCGTAACCCCAAGAACATCCCATGGGCTAAGGAGGGCGTGCAAATTGTGGTTGATTGTACGGGGCAGTTTCTCGACCCAACTGCCGATGTCGATTCGGCCAAGGGTAGCCTTAGGGGGCACCTGGCGGGGGGAGCCAAAAAAGTGGTGGCCTCGGCTCCATTCAAAATCAAGGATTCAGCTAAAAAGATGCCCAACGATAGCATCATGATGGTGTACGGTATAAACCATATGGATTTCGATCCGCTTAAGCATCACGTGGTTTCGGCAGCCAGCTGTACCACCACAGGTTTGGCGCATATGATTAAGCCACTGCTCGAGAATCCTGCCACCTCCAATATTCTTACGGCTTCCATGTCAACAGTGCATGCTGCCACCAATACCCAATCGGTGCTCGATACCATCCCTAGTATGGGGGCAAGCGATTTGCGCAAAACCCGCTCGGTTTTCAATAATATCATCTTGTCAACAACGGGGGCGGCCAAGGCGCTCGATTCCATACTTCCCCAAATTCAGGAGATAGGCTTTATGGCCGATTCGGTTCGTATTCCCACCACAACCGTATCGCTTATCACCCTAAATCTCACTTTCTACAGTGAGGTTGACGACAAGGGAAACCCAACCATCAATAGAGAGGTGATAAACAATATCTACCGTGATGCAGCCAACGGAGCGCAGCGCGATATGGTGGTGTTCTCCGAGAAACAGAACGTATCGTCCGATTTGGTTGGCTACCGTGCCGCCACGGTTATCGAGGGGCACGAGACACATACCCGCACGGGTTTTATTAGGCTTCCTGTTGAGTCGCTTGCCAAGTATGGCGTGCAGGCTAGCAGCGAGATAAGTATCCCCGTAACACACCTAAAGGTGTTTGGCTGGTACGATAATGAGTATGGTAGCTATGTGAATTTCCTTACCCGATTGGTAAACCACGTAAACCTGTCGCTTCGGTAGAGTTAGTGCAACTATAACGCGAAAAGCACCTCCATATAGGGGTGCTTTTTTGTTTCGTACTTGTTTACCTGTTCAAGCGTAAATTACCTGTCAATGCGTATGCTTGCCAAAACACTTTTTTAGCTTATCGGCCCAAATGATTGTCTTAGTTTGTTTAATTCCACTATTTTTGCAGATGTTTTTCAAAATCAATGGCTAAAGAAAATATTATTACGGTAATCTTTGTGGAATATTTGTTTGGCTTGAGATTAATTGATTAGAAGACTGAGCTAAGTAACATTCGGTCTTCCGGCTACGGACTTCGGTCTTCCGACTTCCGTCTTCTAGCCAAATCATTACATTATTACAGCATATTTCAACTAAAGGCAGGTAGAACCAAGAGAATAATCAAAATAAAATCAAAACACATGACCCAAGAAGAACTATTTAAGAAGCTAATTGCGCATTGCAAGGAGTATGGATTTGTTTTCCAGAGCAGCGAGATTTACGATGGCCTTAGCGCAGTTTACGATTACGGACAGAATGGTGTTGAGCTAAAGAATAACATTCGCCAGTACTGGTGGGATGCCATGACTCGCCTAAACGAGAATATCGTGGGTATCGACTCGGCCATCTTTATGCATCCAGATGTGTGGGTTGCATCGGGGCATGTGGGTGCCTTTAACGATCCGCTTATCGACAATAAGGATAGCAAGAAGCGCTACCGCGCCGATGTCCTTATCGAGGATTGGATGGCCAAGCAGGAGGAGAAGATTACCAAAGAGGTTGTTAAGGCTCAAAAGCGTTTCGGCGATAGCTTCGATGAGGCCATGTTTGTAAAAACCAACGGCAGGGTGCTTGAAATTCAGGCCAAGATTGATGCCGTTCGCGCCAGAATGGTAAAGGCTTTAGATGATAATGATTTGCCCGAGGTTAAGAAGATCATTGAGGATTGCGAAATTGTTTGCCCCATTTCGGGATCACGTAGCTGGACCGATGTGCGCCAGTTCAACCTTATGTTCGACACCAAGATGGGCTCCGTTAGCGACGACGCCAACACCATATATCTTCGTCCTGAGACTGCACAGGGGATATTTGTAAACTACCTAAACGTGCAAAAAACAGGACGTATGAAGTTGCCCTTTGGTATTGCCCAAATTGGTAAGGCTTTCCGTAACGAGATTGTGGCTCGCCAGTTCATTTTTCGTATGCGCGAGTTTGAGCAAATGGAGATGCAATTCTTTGTGCGCCCCGGCGAAGAGATGAAATGGTTCGAGTTCTGGAAAGAGAAGCGTATGAGCTGGCACAAGGCCATGGGGCTTGGCGATGAGAAGTACCGATTCCATGAGCACGATAAGTTGGCGCACTACGCCAATGCTGCTTTCGATATCGAGTTCCAGTTCCCATTCGGCTTTAAGGAGGTTGAGGGAATACACTCCCGCACCGATTTCGACCTGAGTCAACACCAGCAGCATTCAGGCAAAAAGTTACAGTACTTCGACCCCGAGACCAACGAGAATTACGTACCATACGTGGTTGAAACATCCATTGGTTTAGACCGCACGTTCCTTATGCTGCTCTCATCGGCATACAACGAGGAGAAAATAACCAAGGAGGATGGAAGTACCGATGAGCGCGTTGTGCTGCGCATACCACCAGCCTTGGCTCCCGTTAAGCTGGCCGTGTTCCCGCTTACCAAAAAGGATGGCCTGCCCGACAAGGCTCGTCAGATTATGGACGACCTTAAGATCGATTTTAAGTGCCAGTACGAGGAGAAGGACAGCATTGGTAAGCGTTACCGTAGGCACGATGCCATTGGAACACCTTTTTGCATCACCATCGATCATCAGTCGCTCGAGGATAATACCGTTACCATTCGCCACCGCGATACCATGGAGCAGGAGCGGGTAGACGCCTCACGCCTCCGCGAGATTATGGAGGAAAAGGTGAGCATGAAGAATCTTTTAAGAAAAATATAGCGTTTAATGTTTAATGTTTAATGTTCAAGGTTTATGGTTCAATGTTTAAGGCTTAATGTTTAAGGTCTAAGGAAAACCCTAAACCTTTACCTACAGAAATGAAATGGAGGTAGGCTAAACCCTCACCCAATCACCCAATCACCCAATCACCCAATCACCCAATCACCCAATCACCCAACCAATCACCCCCTATGCCCAAACGCCTACTAATACTAACCTACTACTGGCCACCCGCAGGTGGGAGTGGGGTGCAGCGTTGGCTAAAGTTCGCAAAGTATTTGCGCGAGTTTGGTTGGGAACCTGTTATTTACACGCCCCAAAATCCAGAGGTGGTGATGGTTGATGAGACCTTGAGCGCCGATATTCCCCATGGGGTAGAGGTGTTAAAGCGAAGTATATTTGAGCCATACAGGTTATTCCGGTTGTTTACTCGCCAAAAGGGTAAAATGGGGGTTGGTTTCACATCCGATGAGGGTAGCGTAAAAGGTATATTCGGACGACTTGCCCTTTGGGTGCGGGCAAACCTATTTATTCCCGATGCTCGAATGTTTTGGGTAAAGCCATCGATTCGGTTTTTGACCAAATACCTAAAACAGCATCCTGTAGATGCAGTGGTGTCAACAGGCCCTCCGCATAGTATGCACCTTATTGCACTTGGGCTAAAGCAAAAGCTTGGCATAAAATGGATAGCCGATTTTCGCGATCCATGGACCAATATCGACTATTTTAGCGATTTACCCTTAACTGCTCGCGCGCTAAAAAAACATCGAAAGCTTGAGCAAGATGTGCTGATAAACGCCGATGAGGTTGTGGTGGTTGGCTCACAAATGCAGGAGGAGTTTGAGCAGACGAGTGGCCGAAAGGTACGCGTTATAACCAATGGGTTTGATGAGGCAGATTTTCCTGAGCAATCCGCAGAGCCTGACCAGTACTTTACCTTTACCCATGTGGGTACTATCCCTCCCAATAGGAATTGCGAATTTTTTTGGCAAGCCATGGGCAGTCTGATTAGTAGCAATGAGGCTTTTGCCAGTAAGCTCAGAATACAGCTGGTGGGTACAGTAGATAAATCGGTTCGCGATCAGCTTGAAAAGTACGGGTTGACTGATTACTGCACTTTTTTTGGATACGTTGATCATGCCACAAGCGTTCAGCTTATGCAGCGCTCGCAGGTGTTGCTATTGCTGGTAAACAATACGCCCAATGCCAAGGGGATCCTCACGGGAAAGGTCTTCGAATACCTTGCGGCCAAGCGGCCCATACTCGCCATTGGCCCCTTGGGTGGCGATGTGGATAATTTGCTAAAGGAAACAAGGGCTGGTGTAATCGCCAATTTTTCAAATTACACTGATATATTGACCAAACTTACATGGCTTTGGGGTGAGTATGAGCAGGGATTTCCCTCTCTTCAGAGTATCGATGCCACTACCTACAGCCGCCAAAATCTAACGGGGAGATTAGTTGAAATCCTCGATAACCTTTGCTAATTTTGGCTTACGCTAACTCGAAAGATCAAAAAATCTTCAGATAATGAGCATAATCACAATTGTTGGAGCTCGACCCCAGTTTGTAAAGGCCGGAACGGTTAGCCGTGCGCTCCGTAGCGCTGGGCTTAAAGAGGTAATTGTCCACACTGGGCAGCACTTCGATTACAACATGTCGCAGGTGTTTTTTGACGATATGGAGATCCCCAAACCCGATTACAATCTCGAGATTCACAGCCTATCGCATGGCGCAATGACCGGGCGTATGCTTGAGGCTATCGAGAAGGTTTTAGTAACTGAAAAACCTAAGGTAGTGCTGGTTTATGGCGACACTAACTCCACACTGGCTGGAGCATTGGCTGCTCAAAAGTTGGGCATTCCTGTGGCACACGTCGAGGCCGGGCTGCGTTCGTTCAATATGGCTATGCCCGAGGAAACCAACCGCATACTCACCGATAGAATTTCGACCTATCTATTTTGTCCTACCCAAGTGGCTGTTAACAATTTGAAAGCCGAGGGCTTTGATAATTTTGGCTGCAATATTCACATTGTGGGCGATGTGATGCTCGATGCTGCGCTGTACTACGGCGAACGATCAGCCCAAAAATCAAAAATTGTTCGAGCGCTAAACCTTGACCCCAACTTTGTGCTTGCCACAATGCATCGTCAGGAGAATACTGACAGCCCCGAGAACCTAAAGGGAATTATCGATGCACTAAACACGATTCATGATGAAAGGCAGGTGGTTGTTCCTTTGCACCCCCGAGCTAAGAAAATTATTGAAGGAAGTGGGCTAAAGGTCAACTTTACAACAGTTCCGCCTGTTGGATATTTTGATATGATAGAGCTGCTAAAGCATTGTGCGCTGGTGATAACCGATAGCGGTGGGCTTCAGAAGGAGGCTTTCTTTTTTAAAAAGGGTTGCGTTACCATCAGGGCCGAAACCGAGTGGACAGAGCTGGTTGAGGGTGGCTTTAATATCCTAGCGGGTGCTAACCCTAGCCAAATCCTAACAAGCTATAACCAGATCATGAACAAATCCCAAAATTTTTCGGTTAATCTATATGGAATAGGTGATGCGTCTAGTCGTATTGCTGATGTTTTAAAAACCAATTAGTATAGTTATGATATAAGTTCTTCCGAGGCGAGAGCTGGAGTCATTGAAACCATAGCTTTTTTGTATTTTTGTGTCTTAGTAAACTCTATATGGAAATACTTTACATACTAGCAGCATACCTTTTTGGATTGTTGGCACAGCACATCAAGTTACCACCTTTGGTGGGCTATCTTTTAGCTGGTTTTGTGCTGGCAGCATTTGGGCTCGAAACCACATCTAACCTGGAGGCCATAGCCGATCTGGGTGTTACCATGCTGCTGTTTTCCGTTGGCTTAAAAATTCGATTTAAGAATATTGTCTCCAAGGAGATCATTGGTGGTGGATTTACCTACACGTTGCTAAGTACTATTCTTTTTTCAGCTATTGGCCTTGCCTTTGGCTACGGATGGCTTGGGTCGTTGTACTTTGGGGTAATGCTTAGCTTTTCAAGCACAGTGTTTGCCGCCAAGGCCCTCGACGATAACGATGACCTTGGGGCATACTACGGAAGGGTGGCCATTGGCATACTAATTATTCAGGATATTGTTGCGGTTGCCATACTTGGGTTCAGCGGATTTGAGAGTCCGAGCATTTGGGCTCTTAGCATTTTAGCATTACCCTTGTTGGTGCCCGTGTTAAGCCGTTTGCTTAATCGTACAGGTCACGGCGAGTTGATGTTGGTTCTTGGTGTGCTGTTGGCCCTTTCGGGCTCGTGGTTGTTCAGCGAGGTGGGCCTAAGCGGCAAGCTGGGTGCCTTGGTAATGGGTGTGCTTATTGCCGAACAAAAAAAATCCGATGAGATTGGAAAGGTTCTTTGGGGGCTAAAGGAGATATTTCTGGTGGCTTTCTTTGTGCAGATTGGCCTGTTGGGTTTACCCAATGGCAAGTCGATTTTGCTTGTTGGGCTACTAGTATTGTTGTTGCCATTTAAAGGCCTAATCTATTTCTCTGTATTAAAGATGTTTGGTTTGCGAAACCGGACCTCTTTTTGGAGTAGTTCCGTGTTGCTAAATTTCAGCGAGTTTGGTCTTATTGCTGGTGCTGGTGCAGTATCGGCAGGTATTTTGGGCGAAGAGGTGTTGGCCATGGTGGCCCTCTTAGTGGCAGTTTCTTTTGTAATTATTGGTACAGTATACCGCAGAATGTCAGATATTTACGATAAATTCTTTAGTTTTCTCGACATGGATAAATCAGAAACAGCTTTACCCGATCATTTACCACCATGTATAGGTAATAGTAAGTATTTGGTGGTTGGTATGGGTACTTGTGGTACTTCAACCTATGATTTTTTGAAACAAAGCCAAAAAAGGGTGATTGGTGTTGATGCAGACCCTAACGTGGTGGCCGACCATCGCAAGCAAGGGCGTAGGGTAATTTATGGTAATGCTATCGATAAATCGTTTTGGAGTAAATGCAACCTCGATTCGCTAGAGGGTATAAGTATTTGCCTCCCTGTTACCGACGAGAAACTTAAAATCATTAAGAAGTTGCGGAAGATTGGTTTTAAAAATAGAATTGATACCTATTGTTACTACGATGATGAGGCCCAGGCTTTGCGCAAGGCTGGTGTTTCCGATCTGGTTTCGCCCCTGAAACTTACAGGAGAGGGTCTTGCCCAACTTATAGAACCCCCAAAAAACGAGAGCGCTTAGGCACTCTCGTTTTTTTATTAGTGCTAATAGTGACTTGCTAAATAACTCCCAGCTTTTGTCCAACCTTAGCAAATGCTTCTACGCATTTATCTAGATGCTCTTTGGTATGAGCTGCTGAGACTTGTACCCTAATTCGTGCCTGCTCCTTAGGAACTACGGGGAAGTAGAATCCAATAACGTATATACCCTCGCTAAGCAGCTCGGCAGCCATAGCTTGCGATAGCTTGGCATCGTAAAGCATAACGGCCACTATGGCGCTTTGGGTTGGCTTAATGTCGAATCCAGCCTCCTGCATCCGCTTAACAAAATACTGGGTATTTTCCATCAGCTTGTCATGCAGCTCATTGCTGCTCTCCAACATCTTGAAAGTTTCAATGCCAGCTCCTACCACGGCTGGGGGCATTGAGTTGGAGAAAAGGTAAGGGCGCGAGCGTTGGCGAAGCATATCGATAATCTCTTGGCGTCCTGTGGTAAATCCACCACAACCTCCACCAAAGGCTTTGCCTAGCGTTCCAGTGATAATATCGGCCTTACCCCTGATGTTGAACTGCTCTGTTACCCCACGACCTGTTGCCCCCACAACTCCTGCCGAGTGGCTCTCGTCAATCATCACCAGGGCGTCGTACTTTTCGGCCAGCTCTACAATCTTATCCATAGGGGCTACGTTGCCGTCCATCGAGAACACACCATCGGTAACAATAATGCGGAATCGTTGCGCTTGAGCCAGCTTAAGCTGCTCCTCAAGGTCGGCCATGTCGGCGTTCTTGTAACGGTATCGCTGCGCCTTGCAAAGCCTTACCCCATCGATAATGGATGCATGGTTTAGCGCGTCGGAGATAATGGCATCGTCCTCGGTGAAGATAGGTTCAAACACGCCCCCGTTGGCATCGAATGCGGCGATGTAAAGAATGGTGTCCTCGGTGCCAAAGTATTCCGAGATACGTTTCTCGAGCTCCTTGTGGATATCCTGCGTTCCGCAAATAAACCTTACCGACGAGACCCCAAAGCCGTGGGTGTCCATGGCATTCTTAGCGGCCTGCACTAGGCGAGGATGGTTTGAGAGCCCAAGGTAGTTGTTGGCGCAGAAGTTAAGCACCTGCTGGCCATTGGTCTCAATCTCAACACCCTGGGGTGTTGTAATTACCCGTTCGTTTTTATACAATCCGTCATCCTTGATGTCCTGTAGCTGCTGCTGAAGGTTCTCTTTAATTTTGCCGTACATATTTTTATAGATTTTTGTGATTTTTTAAAATACTGGTTAACAAAAGTACAGAATTATTTTTCATCGGCACGGGATTATTGTCAGGTTGTCAAGCTTGCGAATAGCGTGATGTACGTCAATATCCATTTGCTTCGCATCGCAAACATTTAGTAATGAGGATAAAAAAAATGTGAAATTATTTGCGAATACCATTGTTTTGTGTTTAAAAATACATACATTCGCACTTTATCAACACTTTACTAACAACAAACCCCCTAAACCAGAAATCAGCTATGCCTTACCGTCGTTTACCAAATACCGATACTGCTCGCCTAAGAGCATTAAAAGCGGCTGTGAAAAAAGGCCGCGAATTACCTCCATTTAGGCTGGCGTTTAGCCAAAGCGCATTCACCAAGGCCGACCTTTTTATCAATAGTTATGAGAAGGCCATTGCTACTTACAAAGCAGCCTACAGCAAGCAAACCGAGCGAAGCAAAGAGTACCAGGCTGTAGCCAAAAAGGCACGGTTGTACCTCTCGCACTTTATCCAGGTACTCAACTTGGCCATTTCGCGTGGAGAGCTCTCGGAGGAGGTGCGGACGTTATACGGAATGGATATTGATGAGCGAAAGCTCCCAAACCTAACAGCCGATAAAGATTTGTTAGAGTGGGGTAAGAAGATAATTCAGGGCGAGACCAGTAGAACTTCTCGCGGACTACAGCCCATAACCAATCCAACAATTGCAGTAGTAAAAGTTCGCTACGAGAATTTTGCCGAGGCATATAGCCATCAGCGTATTCTTCAACAAAACACACAGCGAAGCCAAGCCGAACTTGAGGAACTTCGCAAAAAGGCCGATGCCATTATCCTAGAAGTATGGAATGAGGTTGAAGAAACCTTTAAGGATTTACCCGACCATGAGCGCAGGGAGAAAGCACAGGAGTATGGCCTGGTGTACGTATACCGCAAAAACGAGCTTAAGGGGCTTCAGATGTTGGAGCGTAGCCTGATTGATCTGGATGCTTAACCCGTTCGCGCCACACAACCCATAGTAGTAAACCCGTTATGGCAAGGCTGAAAATCCCGGCCTGCCACATATCTGTAACATTGCCAAATGTTTCGAGTTCGGACGGTACTGCTCCCTTGCCTATTAAAAAGTAAACTATAACGGCTAGCCCATTATTGGCTAGGTGCGCAGCAATAGGTGCCCATAGGGAGCCACTCCAAAAGTACAGGTAGCCAAATAGCATCCCCAGAAGTAGTCGTGGAATAAACCCCTGAAACTGCATATGTATCGCGCTAAAGATGGTTGCGGCAATTAGAATACCCCAAAAGGTTTTACCTGTCCATCGGATTAAATACTTTTGGATTAGGCCTCTAAAAAACAGTTCCTCGGCCAGTGCCGGCATAATTGCCACTACAAAAAAGTTTATAGCCATTATCCCCAGGCTGTCGGTTACAAGAATTTTTTTGGTAAGCTGAGCTGCCGTCCGTTCCATTTCTAGCATCCACCCTGGAAGGGGTATTTGCGCATTAAGCGAGGCAATTAGATTAACCCCAGGGATAAAAATTATCATCAGTACAATGGAGTAAATTATAAAGGGTTTGCTGATGTGCTTAATGCCAAGGTATTTTAACGGTGAGCCGGAGCTGAAGAATGCAATGGCCAAAGCGGGAAACATGAATAGGCCAACGGTTTGGAACGTTTGAAGCACCCGTAAGGCCATTAAGCCCTCGGGGGTTGATGGGTCGGGGACACTTATTGCTCCCGAGGAAATGCTGCCAAAGACGATGGCATTAATAAGCGTTCCAAGCGAGAGGAAAACAAAAAAACCTGCCAAAGCAAGTAGCATGCTTACAAGGATGCCCTTAGCGGGTGATAGCTCTTTTTGAAAAAAATGGCTCATGGTCGATATGTTAAGATTTCCAGTAAATCGAAAAATCAACTTTTAGGTAGTTATCTTTCGCAAAGGGATTTCAACGCTCTGTGTTGTAATGCTTTCGTTTGTCCAAACCCTTTTAGTAACGTCGTAGCTAAACGTCTTGCGGCTTATCATCATGTTGCTGATTCCCTCTATCCCAAAGGTGCTTTTTTCGAATTCAAAGATATCAAATCTCAGGATGATTTCAGGTATAGCAAACAGAAATTGGTTGTGGTGGGTTGTGAATTCTAACTCGCGACGGATGTTTGAGCCCCGTTTTTTTGTCCAACCAAAATGCTGAAAGGAATATTTTTACCTAAACCTGCATTCAGCGAAGCTTTAAGTCTATCCTATTCAAAGTATATCCGAAGAATAATCCGCCCCTTAGGCCCCAGCGGTAGTGTTTGGTAACTTACTTAGGAGCAAATTGGTAGGAGATGTAAGGTGTGAAACCACTCGATTGGCCTACGAAGAAATCTTTGTAGCTATTATCAACTATTTGATTGGCCAAATATCCAGCCGCCGAAAGATCAACGCTTGGTTTTAGCAAGTACTGAGCATTTCTCATGAGGTTAATCGATGTGTTTTGGGATCGGTCTGCCCCAAAATCAACCAATAATCGTTTGCCCAAACCAGCCGATAGCTTAAACCCAAGGTGGGTGTTGTCTGCTGGTTGTGTGTCCTGCGTTACCATAGGATACGAAGATAAATAAAGTTCTTTGAAATGGTAACAGAACTTTGAGAAAGATGATAGAGAATATCATTAAAATTCTTACGAGTAACTGCGGAGGTCAAGCGAACCGACTGGCTGAGTTACGCGAAGAAATAATAAGATATTTGGACTATCGGTAAAGACTGTTCAGGCAGATTTATCAAACCGCCTTGAGGTGCTGCATTCCTGCCTACCGTCAGGCAGGTTTGCCAAGTTTTGGATTGCAGGGTGGCTTGTGCGACTTGGCAACCCGTTTGCGGCTCACGAACACCTAAAGGAAAGAACAAGGAGTGAGTAATGTGTGTGGCTGTAACGTTAGCACTAGAAATCGTAAATACTATATATTGCATCATTATTTTGTTCTTCGAGCTGAATGTCAAAAATACCCTTTGTTTTACACTGAATTAATATTTTGTTAATGCGGTTGTTTATGTCATTTAAAACAATTTGATTGGGTTTTATGAAGGGTATCTTTTTTATATAATTTGAAGAATTATTAGTTGATGAGTTAATTGTCGGCTAAAGTAAAATTTAAGGTGCTGGAATTATTATCCTATAATAATAATCTATAATTTGGCAGTAAATATTACAAAACAGTTTATGGATCAAGAAGCATTGTTCAAGCAAATGGCCATGATATTAGT
>JAVERU010000129.1:0-8734 GCA_034006965.1 Tenuifilaceae bacterium | reverse complement strand
GTTATCAATTACGAAAAGTGTACCAGCTGTGGTTTGTGTATGGATTACTGCCGTTTCGATGCCATAACCAATATAAACGGACGGATTGAGATTTCCGAAACATCATGCGATGGTTGCCAGCTATGCTGGCGTATATGCCCCTACGGTGCAATATCAATGATTGATAATGATAAAAGCCGAATGTATGCGGGCGATTTCCGTAACGGAAAAATGGTTTATGGGCGACTTGCACCCGGCGAGGAGAACTCGGGCAAGCTGGTGAATATGGTGCGTGAAAAAGCCAAGGAGGTAGCCAAGCAGAATAACCTGCAGCATGTTGTTATCGATGGTCCTCCGGGCATTGGTTGTGCTGTAATATCTTCAATTACTGGAGTTGACCACGTGCTAATTGTAACAGAGCCAACCATTTCGGGTTTGCATGATTTGAAGCGTACTCTCGAGATGGTGTCGAAATTTAGCCTAAAGCCTTGGGTGCTTGTAAATAAGTTCGATTTAAATGCCGATATGACCAGCGAGATTGAAATGTACTGCACACAAAATAGTGTATCAATAGCCGGGAGATTACCTTTCGACAGCGTGGTAGTTGACGCCATGGTTAACTGCAAAAGTATTGTTGAGTGGGCTCCCGATTCGGAGTTTAGTAACAAACTTAAATCGATTTGGAATAAGATAGTTCGCAACTAGTATGATTTGTTTTGGCCCCATACCCTCGCGCCGATTGGTCAAAAGCCTCGGAATAAATAACATTCCCGAGCAAAAGATATGCTCATACTCTTGTGTTTACTGCCAGGTTGGAGCAAAGCAAAAGTATAGCATAAGTAGGGAGTCGTTTTACCAGCCAAAGCAGATACTTGAGGGTGTCGAAAATCAATTATCCAAGTTAACGGCAAACGATAAACCCGATTACCTAACCTTTGTTGCCAATGGTGAGCCAACGCTCGATAAGAATTTGGGCGAATCAATTGAGCTGCTTAAACAGCTCAAAATCCCCATTGCGGTAATAACAAACGGTTCGATGCTTGCCAACCCTGATGTTAGAAACGATTTGATGCTTGCCGACTGGGTATCCATTAAGGTAGATACTGCCAGTGAGCCCATTTGGAATAAGATAAACCGCCCGCATCCCCATTTGGATTTTGATAGGATAAACGAGGGAAACAGAATTTTTGCCAAGCAATTTGAGGGTATGCTGGCCACGGAAACCATGCTGGTTGGTGGAATCAATGATGTACCTTATGATGTGGAGCGTACCGCTCACAATGTATTTCTTATTAACCCGTCCAAGGCTTATATCTCCATTCCTACACGCCCACCGGCCATATCAATAGTCAGGCCATCATCTTCGGAATCAATTAATAATGCCTACCAAATATTTACTAGGCAGGGGCTAAATACTGAACTTATCCTAGGATTCGAGGGCACCAACACAGGGTTTACAGGTAATGCAATCGACGATATCCTAAATATTTGTGCAGTGCATCCAATTAGGGAGGATACCATGCGCGATCTGTTGGCAAACGATAAGGCCGAATATTCAGTTTTGGAAGAGTTGATTAATGATCAAAAGGTTGTGGAGCTTGAGTACGATTCCATGAAATACTATCTCAGAAAACGTTAGAAAGTTATGAAGGCAAAAGTTTTAGTATACGGTTCGCCCACGCTACGCAAGCATGCCGAGAATATTGGCGAGATTCAGCCTGAGTTGGTTAAAAATCTTTTCGATACTCTTGCTGTGGAGGGTGGGATAGGATTGGCCGCTCCGCAAATTGGCGTGCTGCAAAGAGTATTCATAATAAGCACAGAACCCTTAGCCGATGATGACCCGTCGGTTGAGAGTTTTAAGCGTGTTGTAATCAATCCCGTAATTATTGAGGTTAGTGAGGAAACATCACTCTACAACGAGGGATGCTTAAGCATTCCCGAACTTTATGAAATGGTTGAGAGACCAAAATCCATACGGGTGAAGTACCTTGATGAGGAAATGAATGAGGTAATCCGGCAGATAGATGGGATAGAGGCGAGAATATTTCAGCATGAGTACGACCATCTGGAGGGAATCCTGTTTGTCGATCGAATTAGTCCAATACGCAAAGCAATTATTGCAAGTAAGTTAAAACGGCTTCAAAGGTTATCGAAAAAACGCTAAAAGGAGTGAAGCAATGAGCAGTTTTATAAAATTTTGTAGAGATAGGGCAAAGCTAAACCTTACCATTGATATTATTCTATTCCTGCTGCTTATGGCAATGGCCGGGATGGGATTTCTTATTAAGTACACCCTGCTTTCGGGCGAGAGGCGTAATGCGGTGTATGGCGAGAATATAAATCTGGAGTTTTTGGGTTTGGATAGGCACGAGTGGGGCACAATCCATCTTATTGTTAGCATTGCCTTTGTGGTTTTCATCGTGCTCCACATCATTTTCCATTGGAAAATGGTTGTTTGCTTTTTTAAAAGATTAGTACCCAAGCGTACCCCCAGAATTATCTTTAGTATTTTCATATCAGTTTTTGGCTTATTCCTTTTTGTGTTTGCTTTTGTGGTTGAGCCAAGGCAGGTTGAGTATGGTAATTTATACCGGCATCGCACCGTTAGTACATCTGATGTTTTGCGTGAATTACCCAATACCGAAGTGGTGAATGACGCTGAAGTATTATCAGCAAAAACCTCAGCGATCAATTCTGCAAAAGTTACTCAACAGGCAGAGGTAATCCATAAAACTCACCCCGAGCACGACGAGAAACAGCATAAGAATCAAAATACCATAGAGGAGTATGAGGTTTTGGGCAGCCAAAGCATTAGCCACGTGGCAGGTAAGTATGGGGTGCCAAGCAGCTATATCTGTAAAGAGCTGGGGATTTCAACTAGCTACCAATCGGAGAGATTAGGCCGTTTACGCAAGCGTTACAATTTTACCATGTCGGATGTTAGCCAAACTATTGCGAAGTTTAAAAATGATACTGAGTAATGATATCTGAACTGAAAAAAATGTATGGGCCCAAATGTTTAGGCCTTAAGGTGAATTACAACGAGGATAATTTCTATTCTCCCGTAAAACCCATAAGGTTTTGCGAGGCTGTAAATGATGCCTTTAAAACACCCCTGTTGTTCGATCCCAAGAACCTTGTTTGCCACGGTGCTAAGCGTAGTATGGGGTTACTTATGGACGACAAGGATTTGATTAAGCACATAGCAGCCGAAAGCGATATTGCAATGCAAACGGTTAAAAAGGCACTTGTTGACATACCTCGGATGAATACCCCAATTCACAATATTCTCATGGGCATTGATCAGCGGATGGAGATGGATATACGACCCGATCTATACATAATGTACCTAAGTCCTGTGCAGGTGATGAATCTGATGAGGGACTATACGCTTAAAACCAATGAATTTCCCGTTGTAAAGCCCTTTACATTCCTTTCAATTTGCGGAAATATTTTTATCAGCACGTTCAAATCGGCCAATATGAGCATCTCGTTTGGCTGTCCCGAATCGCGAAACTATGGAGGGCTAAAGGATAATCAGCTGGTTGTGGGTTTACCCTATAGCCAGGCGTTGCAAATGTTTAGCTAGATAGATATGGACGAAAGAGGATACATACAGCTATACACCGGTAATGGTAAGGGCAAAACCACTGCTGCCATTGGTTTGGCCATTAGGGCAGTAGGTGCTGGCAAGCGTGTTTATATTGGCCAGTTTGTAAAGGGAATGCACTATGCCGAACTCGATGCGCTAAAGCGCTTCCCCGAGATTGAGATCAGGCAGTTTGGGCTCGATTGTTTCATTAAGAATGAGCCAACCCCAAAGGATATTGATGCGGCCCGAAAAGGGCTCGATGCAGTGAAGCTAGTTATTGAGGAGAACGTATTCGATTTGGTAATTCTCGACGAGATTTGCATCGCCTTGTACTACAAACTTTTTAATGTTGATGAGGTTTTATCAATCCTAAAAACAAAACCCGAAACTATGGAAATTGTGCTTACCGGTCGCTATGCACCCAATGAGCTGGTTGATTTTGCCGATTTGGTTACCCAAATGGAGGAGGTGAAGCATTACTACAATAATGGTGTTGAAGCACGTAAAGGAATAGAATTTTAGCTATGAATATAAAATTTATGCACGCAGGTTTGCAGGTTTTACAAAAAGATGTAAAACCTTTTTACGAGGATATTCTGGGTTTTAAAGTTGAGCGTTCATTTGCCCTGTCGGCAGAAGAGTCGCTCGGTATTTTTGGAATTGATAGTCCGGTTGAAATTGTTCAGGGCGATTGCGGTGAAGTTAATTTGGAACTTTTTATCTCCAATAACCAGCGACTGCCCATCTACAACCACAGCTGTATTGCGGTGAGCAATGCCCAAGCCATAGCAAATAGTGCTTTGCAAAAAGGCTATCGAGTTCATAATCGTAATGGCAAGGCCGGAACAACCTATTTTATTAGCGATTCAAATTGCAATATTTTCGAAATAAAGAACTTTTAATTTTTAATCATTTTCACCTATTAATCAAACTACAAATTTCCCTCTTATGAAAAGTACAGACGTTTTAATTATTGGTGGTAGCGCTGCAGGCATGGTGGCTGCTGTAACCGGTAAGGCTCATTGGCCTGAGAAAAATTTTATCCTTGTAAAAAAGCAAAAAGATGTAATGGTCCCCTGTGGTATACCCTATATCTTTGGCACTTTGGAAAATAGTGAAAAAAACCTAATGCCCGTTGATGTTATGATGGAGAAGAATGGGGTTGAATCGATTGTTGATGAAGCCACAGCCATTGACACAGAGAAAAAGGTTGTTACGTTCGTCAGCGGAGAGCAGATTAGCTACCAAAAGCTGGTTGTAGCTACTGGTTCAATTCCAGTAAAACCAAAGTGGTTGGATGGTCGCGATTTGGATAATGTATTTGTGATTCCTAAGGATAGGCAGTATCTCGATGGAATACAAGAAAAAATAGGATCACTTAAAAATATCGCCGTAATTGGCGCTGGGTTTATTGGCGTTGAGCTGTCCGACGAGCTTAGAAAGCATGGTTACAACGTTACCTTAATAGAGAAGTTACCCCATATCCTAAACCTTGCTTTCGATGCAGATTTTGCTGAGAAAATTCACGCAATGCTTACCGAACGTGGTGTTAACGTGATTGCTGGAACAGGCATCAAGCGTGTGATAGGTAATGGTAAGGTTGAGGAGATTGAGCTCGAGAACGGGACGAAAATGCCTATGGATGCAGTGGTTTTATCTATGGGATATCGCCCCAATACTGAGCTGGCCAAGGCGTCAGGTATTCAAATTGATGAGGGCGGTTATATTGCGGTAGATGAGTATATGCGTAGCCATACCCGCGACGTATTTGCCATTGGCGATTGTGCACAAAAACGCGATTTTGTTACCCGCCAACGTGTCGCCACAATGCTTGCGTCAACTGCTTGTGCCGAGGCTCGTATTGCTGGGATGAACCTGTTCAACCTACACGTGGTGAAAACCTTTAGCGGAACCATTGCAATTTACTCAACGGCTCTCAATGGAACCGGTTTTGGTACGGCGGGCCTTACCGAGCAGAGAGCAAAAGATGAGGGAATAGAATCGTTGGTTGGCGTGTTCGAAGGGGTGAACCGTCATCCTGGAAATCTTCCATCTGCTCATAAGCAGATTGTAAAACTTATTGCAGCCAAAAATTCGGGTGTTATTATCGGTGGTGAGGTGTTTGGTGGAAGCGAAGCCGGTGAGCTAACCAACGTTATTGGTTTGGCAATTCAAAATCGGATGTCGGTAAACTCGCTGCTTACCATGCAGATTGGAACTCACCCATGCTTAACCGCTTCGCCTGCTGCGTATCCGCTGATTAAGGCTGCTGAGCAAATTGCCATCAAAATGTTAAAACTAATGAGAGGAGTATAGTTATATGCCAGTCTTCGAGAAAATCAATCTACCCACAGTAAAAAATACTATTGCCGTTGCCTCGGGTAAGGGCGGTGTGGGCAAATCAACCGTATCGGCCAATTTGGCCATTGCCCTTGTTCGCCAAGGGTTTAAAGTTGCCTTGGTAGATGCCGATATCTTTGGCCCCTCAATCCCTCGTATGTTTGGGGTTGAGGGTGCCCAGCCCGAGGTTTTAAATGATAGCGAAAAGGATATGATGTTCCCAATCGAAAAATTTGGGGTTAAAATCATGTCCATTGGCTTTTTTGTTAAAACCAATCAAGGTTTAATTTGGCGTGGGCCAATGGCTGCCAACGCCATGACCCAGCTGCTGGAGAATACCCAGTGGGGCGATATTGATTATATGATTATCGATTTCCCTCCGGGAACAAGTGATATTGAGCTAACTACCGTACAGAAATTGGTGATTAAAGGTGCAATAATTGTAACCACACCACAGGAGATTGCGCTTAACGATGCCCGCAAGGCAGCATCGCTATTCAATAATAAGGACTTAACGGTGCCAATTCTGGGTGTGGTTGAGAATATGTCGTGGTTTACACCAAAACCCCATCCCGGCGAGAAATACTTTATATTTGGAGAGGGTGGGGGCAATCGTTTAGCCGAAGAGCTAAGGGTGCCATTGCTTGGCCAAATTCCCCTTATTGCCGAGGTGGGCGAGGCAGCTGACAAAGGCCTTAGCGTTTATAGCCAAAGTGATAAGGTAGCCGTTGATGCCTTTGATAAGATTGTGGAAAGCCTAATCGAAAAGGTTAAGGTATAGTTAAACTGCGAGTCTATTGTGCCAGCTAATGTTTTTGTTGAGCCTTAGCTTGTTAGCTTTTACCTCTTATTAGTTTTTTAGTATAGGCTTATAGGGTTAGATGTTTAAAATGGGAGTACTATGGAGCATCAATATTATTGATGTAAAAGGTACTCCCCTTTTATCATTACTAATCTTCAAAATAGGTTGTTTATTAACGTGAGTTCGACATAAGGAATAATCATGCATCTCCTTTAAAAATAAGCGAATAAGTTTGATAATTGTGATTAATGTTTTTAGAAACTGTTTAAATTTTATTCCTATAAACATTTTGCTAATTGCCATGGGCCTGCTTGCAGTAGGCAAGCAGGCCCGTGGCAACTGAAAATCAAAGTGCTAATTTAAACTTAAACAGTTTCTATTACTAAGGTTAGTTTAAGGTTTCTTGTGGTTTATAAACCTTATTTTGGTTTCTTAAACCTTAGTAAAACAGGGCGAAGCCAAAGATATCCAACCTTATTACCTTATTTTCTGGAGTCTTATATCAACGAACATTGAACTCACTAGGATTTTGCTCTTTCACTAGCTATGCTAACCGAATCTTAATGCCATATTCACTTTTAAGTATTGGAGTTATAAATGCTTGCAATGAACCAGTCGCTAAATGAGCTAAAGGATCAAGTGCTGAAGTGTACAAATTGCAGCTTAGCGTATACGCGTAGGCAGGTAATTTTTGGTGAGGGAAATCCTCGGGCTAGTATTATGGTTGTTGGTGAGGCGCCGGGTTACGATGAGGATATACAGGGAAGGCCCTTTGTGGGGAAATCGGGACAGCTGCTCGATAAAATTTTGGCTGCATGTGGGTTCAGTAGAACCGAGCACCTTTATATCAGCAATATTGTTAAATGTCATCCACCCGAAAACCGTGTGCCAACCCTGAACGAAGCGGAGATATGCATGCCCTACTTGTTAAAACAGATTGAAATTATTGACCCAAAGATTTTAATACTCCTTGGGGCAACCTCGTTGAAGTATATGGCTGGGAATACCTATCGAATTACCCGCGATAGGGGCAAGTGGATATCAGTTAATGGCAGACTGGCCATGCAGGTCTTTCATCCTGCTGCGCTATTACGTAATCCTGCTTTAAAAAGGCCTACTTGGGACGATTACAAAGAGGTGGTGCGGAAATACCGCGAGCTATTGATGTCAATCATAAGTCGGATTACGTATAGCAATTAAACATTGTTAGAAATTTGGCGTTTTGCCACTTGGTTACCAATTGAAGAAGGAGCAATATTAGCTTAATGGGGAGTATTAACTTTTTAATAAAACGATCAAGTGAATTCAGCTATCGATTTTAAGGACAAGGTAAATAAGCTTATTAGCGAGCAAAATTTTAGCGAGGCAATTAACGTTCTACAGAACGTTTTGCAGAACGACAGCGAGAATATACAGGCCAAGGTATTGCTAGAGCAGGTACAAAAGATAAACCAGTACCATATTCGCGATATTTACGGAGCCACAAATCTTGATATGGATCCTTGGTTTGAATAGGGTTTAATTGCTAGGCTTAAGCGCAGCGGTAACATCAAAATCAGTGGCCATGAAAATTACAGCTCTTGTAGATAATACGCCCGGTTTAAATACCAAGGCCGAGTTTGGCCTTTCGTACTTTATTGAGCATAATGGCAAATCAATACTTTTTGATGCTGCCCAAACCGATTTGTTTCTGACTAATGGGCACGAACTGGGAATTAAGCCAGAAAATGCCGATTTTATTGTGCTAAGCCATGGCCACTACGACCATGGTGATGGCCTAAAAAATCTACAGGGGGGTAACTTGATTTGCCATCCCGGTTGCTTTGTGAAGCGGTATGGAAAGAATAGCAGGCACTACATTGGGTTAAACCAGGGTAGGGAGGAGGTTGCCGCTCGGTTTAATCTTATAACATCGGCCAAGCCATACGAACTTTTCGATGGCGCATACTTTCTGGGAGAAATTCCTCGCCTAACTAGCTTCGAGTCGCAAACCACATCGTTTTCGTTTGATGATGGAA
>JAVERU010000128.1:0-8752 GCA_034006965.1 Tenuifilaceae bacterium | reverse complement strand
GTTTTTCAGTTTACCCCAACTGCCGATGCCATTCTGCTGCTATCGCTCATATCGGGTCGTAATCCCGAGTACCTCATTGGTAACCATGTTATAGCCTCGCAGGCCATTAAGGAAAGCCGTATGGAGGTTATTCCTACCGGCTATATGCTAATCGATTCTGGTCAAACCTCATCGGCCCAGTACATGAGCAACACATCGCCAATCCCCCGATCAAAACCTGATATTGCTCTTGCAACGGCTTTGGCTGGTGAGCAGCTGGGGTTGAAAACTATTTACCTCGAAGGCGGTAGTGGTGCTCAAGACACTATCCCCGAGGCTGTTATTAAAACCGTATGCAATAATGTTAGCATTCCGGTTATAGTTGGTGGAGGCATTAAAACGCCAAAGCAGGTTAAGGCTATCCGGTTGGCTGGTGCATCGATGGTGGTGGTTGGCAACTCTATCGAAAAGAACCCCCATCAACTCGAAGAGCTTGTGGCAGCATCGCGATAGGCAAAAAAAAACGCAGGATGAGATCCTACGTTTTTGACTTTATGCAATTCTATTTACTTACTCTCCCCAACAGCAAACTCGGGCTTAAGCTCACCCTTCTCGTCAAACCATTCGGGCAGACCATACCATTTCTCGCGTGAGTTGGGAAGTTTCTGCGTTTGCAACTTCTTCTCCATGGTAACCAATTTGGATAGGGCGCCAGAAATTACCCTCTTTACCTTGGGGGCATCGTCTTGGGAAACCTTAAACTCCTTTAGCGCTAGGTCGTAAATTTCAGACGATAATGAGGGCGACTTCTTATCGCTTATAGCTCTTAAAACAAAATCGTTCCACTTAACCTTATCCTTCCCTCGTCCCTTGTCTACAATTGGTTTCCTTATTCTTGTTGTGGCTTTTCTTTTGCCACTACCTTTTGTTGTACTTTTTCTTTTGGGTGCGGCTGCCGCTTTTTCGGCAGCTGGTTTTGTTGACTTTAACTTCTGGTATTGCGCTGCAAGCTCCTCCTCCTTGGGCGGATCAAAATCGGCATCTATCTTTTTAAGTATTGCAGAAAGATGTTCGACACGCTTAAGCGCTTTCTCTAGCTCGCTTAAGTATATCTCGCGCAGATGGTTAAACTCAGTGTTTGTAAGAGATAATTTTTTCATGCTATGGCTATTTAAATTAAAAATATTTAATAAAAAACTGGTTTTAAATGTAATACTATTATTTCTTTTTCAACATAAAATTGAAAATATTATTTTTTCATATCGTTCAAATCTATATAATGTGTGCCAGAAAAAGCGCAAATGGGGATAGCCTTTGGCTAGCCCCATTTGCATATTTGTGATTATCTTTTAATGATTATCCGTTATGATGCCTAAAGCCTTCGCGTCGTTGCGAACTACGAAGTGCTCGACAAAGTCAAACCCTCGTGCTTTGAGGGTTGAAGCAATCTATAAAATCCTGTTAATAAAAAGATTGCTTCACAAAGGCCGTTCGCAATGATGTGTCATTTTAATCAGCTCATTTGTCATAGGCATTATGGCGGATAATCATATATCTTTTTTTATTTTGCTGGGTTCATCTTTATTTGTAGCTCATCCAGCTGCTCATTAGATATTGGAGAAGGCGAGTCGATCATCACATCTCTCCCCGAGTTATTCTTAGGGAATGCTATGTAATCGCGAATCGATTCCGATCCTCCCATGATAGAGCAAAGCCTATCGAACCCAAAAGCTACTCCACCATGGGGGGGGGCGCCGTATTTGAATGCGTTTAGAAGAAATCCAAACTGGGCTTCAGCCTCCTCTTCGGAGAACCCTAACACTTTAAACATCCTATGCTGCAGATCCCTGTCGAAAATACGAATCGAACCTCCACCAATCTCAACGCCGTTGATTACCAAATCGTAGGCATTGGCACGTATGGCTGAGGGATCGGAGTCAAACAAGTGGATATCTGAAGTAACTGGAGAGGTGAAAGGATGATGCTTAGCGTAAAATCGCTTGGTCTCCTCATCCCACTCAAGCAAGGGGAAATCGACTACCCAAAGAGGGGCAAATACATTGGTAGGTCGTAAGCTTAACCTTGATCCCATTTCGAGCCTTAGCTGGCCTAGCCCTTCGAGCGTATGGATACGATCACCAGCCATAATCAGCAACAGATCGCCCTCGGTGGCTCCCATATGGGTTGCCCATTGGGCCAAATCATCGGGAGTAAAGAACTTGTCGACCGATGATTTTGTATCCCCATTTGCTCCTAGCTTAACGTACACCAAACCCTTGGCACCAATCTGAGGTCGCTGCACAAACTTTGTGATCTCATCGAGCTGCTTGCGAGAGTAATCGGCAGCACCAGGTACCACAACTCCACCCACATACTCCGCATTATCGAACACTACGAAGCCTTTGCCCTTTACTATTTGGCTTAGGTTACGTATCTCCATTCCAAATCTCAGGTCGGGTTTATCGCAACCGTACAACGACATGGCATCGTTATATGTCATGCGCTGAAACGGTTTGTTAAACTCAACCCCTAGAATATCTTTGAAAACCGAAACGATCATACCCTCAAAGGTTTTGAGGACATCCTCCTGCTCAACAAAGGCCATTTCGCAGTCAATTTGGGTAAACTCGGGCTGGCGGTCGGCTCTCAAGTCCTCGTCGCGAAAGCACTTCACTATCTGGAAGTACCTATCCATACCCGCCACCATGAGCAGCTGCTTAAAAGTTTGGGGCGACTGAGGTAATGCGTAAAACTCGCCAGGATTCATCCGCGATGGCACAACAAAATCGCGGGCACCCTCGGGTGTCGATTTTATTAGAAAAGGGGTTTCTATCTCAACAAAATCAATTGAGTCGAGATACCTTCGAACAGACTGCCCCACCCTATGCCTCAAGAGCAAAGCATTCTTCACCGGGTTCCTTCGGATATCAAGATACCTATACTTCATCCTCAGCTCTTCGCCTCCATCGGTTTCATCCTCAATGGTAAATGGAGGAATCTCCGACCGGTTAAGGATTCGGATGGACTCAATCTTAACCTCGATTTCACCTGTAGGGATTTTTGCATTTTTGCTCGACCTCTCGATAACTGTTCCTTGGCAACGAATAACGTATTCTCTCCCCAAATCCTCAACAATCTGCATAGCTTTCGCATCGGTATTCTCATCGGCAACAAGTTGGGTAATTCCATACCTGTCACGTAAGTCGATAAAGGTCATTCCCCCTAGATTTCGAATGCGTTGTACCCAACCACTAAGGGTCACTTTTTGTCCAATATTTGCGGCGCGTAACTGTCCGCAGGTGTGCGTTCTATACATCTTTTGATTCTTTTTTTTCAGATTGCGAAGGTATAAAGAATTCGCAAGGCTTACAATTAGTGGCATCTTTTTTGCCAAACAGGTAATTGTTGCTATTTATGTACATATGAATATTCACGAGAAATATATGCAGGAGGCCTTGAAGGAGGCACGGAAGGCGGAACAGAAAGATGAGGTCCCCATTGGTGCAGTTGTGGTTTGTCAAGGGCAAATTATTGCTCGAGCCCATAACCTAACCGAAACGCTGAACGACCCCACAGCCCATGCCGAAATGCAGGCCATAACTGCGGCAACAGCATACCTAGGGGGGAAGTATTTAAATAGTTGCACTTTATACGTTACGGTGGAGCCATGCCCAATGTGCGCAGGCGCGCTGTACTGGAGTCAGCTTGAGTGTTTAGTTTATGGGGTGGGGGATCCTAAGCGGGGCTACACAACTGTATCGGGACAGATGCTTCATCCAAAGACCAAGATTACCACAGGGATACTAGAAAAAGAGGCGGAACAAATTGTTAAGGAATTCTTTGCAAAGAAACGATAACCCAAAAAATTATTGACTTTAAGGCTGCGGTTTAATTTAAAGTGATTCTAAATTTATATATTGTGGCCCTAAAAAAAATGTAACTTACTATTTTTATGCGTTTATAAAACTTGAAATAACCAATAAATTTTTAAAATATGAAAACTAACTGGCTAAACAAATTATTTGTAGTACTTACTTTAGCGGTGGCTCCCCACTGCTTGTCGGCCCAAACCTTAAAAGAGGCTACCGAGGCATACAACACTGGAGCAACGCTTATAAACGAAAAGAAACCAGAGCAAGCGATAGAGCATCTGTATCGTGCCCTTGAAATTAGCGAAGATCTGGAGTACGAGGGCGAAGAGACCAAGAGGTTGGCTGAGGATTTGATTCCCACCGCACACCTTCAGCACGCCATGAACCTATATAGAGCCAAGGATATGTACGGGGCTCTTGATCAGCTGGAAAAGGCACAAGAAACTGCAAAGATGTATGCAGACAGAAATACCTTGGGAAGAGTTGAAAGGATTATACCTCAGCTATACAACCAAATGGGAAATACTGAGTATCGCGAGGAGAACTTTGAGAAAGCCATTGATTACTACAAAAAGGCCATAGAGGTAAAAGCCGACTACCCCGACCCATACCTTGGCATTGCCCTATCGCACGAAAAGCAAGAGAACTTTGATGGGATGCTTGATTACCTAAAGCAAACCATAGAGGTTTCGAATGCTGCAAACGACAGGAAGAGAGCTGAGGATGCCCAGAGAAAAGCCAAAGGGTACCTGCTTCGCGTTGGTGACGAAGCGCAAAAGGCAAAGAGGTTTGAAGAGGCGATTGAGTTTCTTGAAAGGGCCCTTGAGTTTGACGATACTGACGCTACCCTTCTTTACGCCATTGCAGTAAATTACAACGAGCTGAAGAACTGGGAAAAAGTAATTGAATACGGTAAACTAGCCCTAGATAAAGCAAATGGCAGCATAGAAGAGGCTGGTGTTTACTATAACATCGGCGTTGCATTTCAAAATCAAGGGGATACAGCCCAGGCGTGCGAAGCCTTTAGCAATGCATTGTCGGGTTCGTATAGAGCAGCCGCAGAATACCAAATGCAAGAGGTGCTGAAGTGCCAATAATGCTTTGACCAATAGTTAATAAGAAAGGGAGCCAATGCTCCCTTTCTTATTTAACAATACCCATTGGGGTTCCCAAAGCGTTTCGGACAATCATCAGCAGCTCGTCAATATCAAAAGGTTTGCTAAGAATCAAATGGACACCAGCATCCTTGGCCATAGCCAAATAGGCTTCGGACGAAACAGACTCCCCTCCAGAGATTGCAAGTATTTTGGTTGAGGGACAAGCTGCAGCGGCTGCTTCGATTACCTCGTAACCATCCCTGTTTGGCATGAGTATATCGGTTATTACCAAATCGTAGCTGTTGCTTGCAATCCTATTAATGGCCTCTACACCCCATTCACAGCCTCAACCTCTAGCCCTTTGAGCTGAAGAATATCTCTAATGATTTCGCACATTACCGGATCATCCTCAACAACAAGAATCCTCTTCATATTCGACTCCCGTAAGGAGTTTACTTTATCCCATAATTTTTTAGGTGTGGTATATACTTCTTATCGGTATTTAGAATATGCTCCGATAGCCACTCTCTAAGGAAGGTTAGCACGTCGATAGAAATGTTGTCCTTCCCCTGGTCTAACTTCTGCTGATAAAGGCGCACCTGATCAACAAAAGTATCATGCGCTTTTTTGTGGTTCTCGTAGTCGCTATATCCGGTACTCTTCATGTAAAACTCCTCGCGCCTAAAGTGTACCCGGGTGTAGTCTATTAGCTCCTTAACAACACCTCGGATAATTGTCTTTGCCTTTCCCTGACTCATAGCTGAGTATAAATCATCTATTAGGCTAACCAGCTTCTTGTGGTCGGTATCGATACTCTCTATATCGAAATCAAATTTGCTTTGCCAAGTAAAAAATGCCATAAGATATCAGAATTAAATTATAAGAATACGCTAACCTTTAAAGTAAGAAATCAAGGGGATAAAATTTTTCGGATAAACAGGCTGAAGTGCATATCGGTACGCAGGATATGATTGCTCCACCATGATTTAAGGAAATTGATAACCTCCCGAGGTTCGGTATGATCAGGTTGCATAAAGTTTGTGTTAAACATTGCCACCTCAAATATATAGCTCTTATGCTCTGCCTGATGCAAATCAAAATATGCTTTGGGATAGTGCATATCCATCATTAGCCTCTCCTCCGTTTTAAAATGCTCCAGACCATAGTCGGTAATCATTGAAAGGATTTCGGCAAATTGTCCCGATTTAGGGTAAAGTTGCTCAAGCTGAATAATCTGGTTGATATAGCCAAACAGGGTTTTGTGCTGTGTGTCTAACTTCTCGTTAAACATCGAAAGCTTTTCGGTCCAAATAAGGGTTTGAGGAATTACCAAAGCGATATATTCTACTGATACTTAGCGAATGCCATGCTCTTTGAACGTTTGAACATAAGCCTTATCGGTTCGCTGAATATGAGTTACTAGCCAGTCCTGAAGGAAATGAACTACATCGAGCGCAACGGACATATCACCGGCATTAAACTCCTCACGGAACGACTTAATCTGGTCGATAAATCGCTTGTGCTGCACCAGATGCTTCTCGGTACCCTCGTAGTTAATCTGCTTAAATACTTCCTCCTCATTACCAAAGTGGTATATGGTGTAGTCAAGTAGCTCATCGAGAACAAGCTTAAGCTGCGACTTACTTTTTGACTTGCCATAGGTTGTATACAGATTATTAATAAGCCCAAACAGCACCTTGTGCTGATCGTCGACCCAGCTAATGCCAATTCTAAAGGAGTCGTTCCAGCCCACCAGTTGCCCTCCACTAGTTCGTGCTTTGCCTTCTAGGCTATCGGTTGTTTTAAAGAAACCGATAGCATCCCTAAGCTGCTCGGCTTGGCTTGCAAATTCTTCGGCACTTGTGGCTAGCTCCTCGCTGGCAGCAGCATTTTGCTGAATTACGGTGTTCATTTGCTGTACACCATTATTAATTTGATTTGCTCCTTCGTTCATTTCCTGGCTAGCCGCTGAGATTTCATGGATCATCTGCGAAGTTTTTCCAACCTCGGTGGCCAAGTCACCAGCCAGCTTTAAGGCATGGCTTGTTTTGTTGTACGATTTATCCGAAAGAGAAATAATCTCATCGGCAGCCAGTCGGCTACGTTCGGCTAGCTTACGAACCTCGGCGGCAACCACAGCAAAACCTTTGCCGTGCTCACCGGCACGAGCTGCCTCAACGGCAGCATTAAGGGCCAATATATTTGTTTGGAATGCGATATCGTTTATCACAGTAATTTTTTCGGAGATAACAGCAATAGCCTCCATGCTCTCCTTGCTGGCGTTGGCCGTTTGCTTCATCATGTCCTCGGCTATTCGATATATCTTTTCGGCTTGCATCGAGTTATCTGAGTTCTGCTGAATATTGGCAACCATCTCCTCGATTGAGGATGATATCTCCTCGGCCGATGCGGCCTGTTCCGATGCTCCTTGGGAAACCATCTGAGCCGATTCGCTTATTTGATCGCTTCCGCTCACAATATTGCCAGCACCTGTGGTTATAACCCCAACAATATCCTTTAGCCGATCGTTCATCTTATTGAAAGAATTTATGAGCAGACCAATTTCATCGTTTGCGTTCTTCTTTAGCTTATGACCAACTATACCGTTCGACATATCCATAAAGAAGGGTAAAACCTCTCGAACTGGGTTGACAATGTACTTGCGAATAACCCAAAGCAAAACGAAAAGTGAAACGAAGTTTACCAGCAGCAAGAGAGTGAAAATAGCGTTAGCTCGCGAAAAGCGCTGCTGATCCCAAAGCGAAACTACCTCAACCAATGCATCGCTGGCAACTATCAACTTTTCTGTATTCTGCTCAATATATTCTAATGACTCCAATATATTGGCGTTTTGTCCATCTAAAATTTTTTGAGCCTGATCGCGATAGGGTTTCCAAACCGATTGGATTTGGTCAATTTCTCGTGTAAACTTGTGGTAAACGCTCGATATTTTTGGACTTCCTTTGATCTCGGGTGCAACGCCACCCTCTTTTAAAACCTTTATGGATTCGTCGAATAGCCGAATGGCCCAGCGAAGCTTTTGCTTGCTTGCATCGGGGTTGCGATGCAAAAACTCAGACTGGTAAGCAATGCTTTTGATAAGCATCCTATTTCGGCTAGCCATTTCAACTACTGAGCTGCTGGTTGACTGGTTGTTAATCCTAAAGAAAACAAAGATTACCAATGCGAAAATGATTAGAAAACCCAGAATTACTCCTGTTTTCTGTGCAATTGACCAATTTTTGAATGAGTTCATCCTGATAAATTTAGTTGGTAATAGTTTTTTAGTTAGCAGAATTCAAGCCACTAATGCAACTTTGGCCATGGTTAATAATTTTTCCGTGACAAAAATAGGTATTTTATAGTTAAACCGCTTACGCGGTCTGCTCTTAATTCTTTCTGCCACCCACTTAATGTACCCATCGTCTAAGTTCTTGAAGTCTGTGCTCTTTGGTATATACTGCCTAATCAGGCCGTTTAGGTTCTCGTTTGCGCCCCTTTCCCATGAGGGGTAGGGCTTGGCAAAGTAGACGCTAATCTGAAGGGTCAGCGCCATCCTGCGGTTGTCGGCAAACTCTTTCCCATTATCGCCTGTTATGGTTTTTAGGAACTCCTTCTCGTCCTTAAGTAGCTCCACGGCTGCACGGTACACCTCATCGCTCGTCCGCTTCTCCACCCTCTTCATCCGCAGGAAGCCGCTCGCCCTGTCGTTGATGGTGACGATGGCCCCCTGATGGTTCTGCCCAATAATCGTGTCTATCTCCAGGTCCCCGAAGCGCTTCCTCTCCTCAACCTCCTGGGGGC
>JAVERU010000127.1:0-8806 GCA_034006965.1 Tenuifilaceae bacterium | reverse complement strand
CCGCATGAAGCTCATGCGGTCGTTCACCTGGAACTCCACCTGCTCATCGGATAGGTTATAGTACCGCTGAAGGATGAGGATCTTGAACAGCATCACGTAGTCATAGGGTCGCCTTCCCCCTTTCCCCTTGGGGAGTTTTGACAAACC
Organism: Tenuifilaceae bacterium; assembly: GCA_034006965.1. GTDB lineage: Bacteria > Bacteroidota > Bacteroidia > Bacteroidales > Tenuifilaceae > Perlabentimonas. The sequence continues at coordinate 8,659 of JAVERU010000127.1, read as the reverse complement.
CACCTCCAGTATGTCTCTAAAGACCTCGAAATCAACTCCTTTGTTAAGTTTATCCAGCGGATCTCCGAGCTGGGAGAGTTTAGCTAAGCGGAGGTCTTGGTCAAAAAAACCATAATCCCTATGCCGTTTGTATGATCTCATATGAACCTATTTTATAAGGCTTAAATATACTATTTATCAGTATATTAACCAAGAGAAAAAGTGTTTTTTTTAGTTTTTAGGAGTCCCCATATGTTCCAAAAACTTTACTCTTAAATTGCCATTTAGAAAAGGACCTACTTCAAGTATAACTCCTATTTTTCTATCATTTGCTGAAAACCATACTGCAATGGGATAACTCCAAGCCCATTTTTCTTCACCTACTTTTTTTGTGTTTTCAGAAATTATTTTTGGTATAACCCATAGCGACCTGCCATTAACAAATTTATTGGTAAATTCTTTCTGTTCACAGAACTCATTAGCTGCTTCTTCAAAAGAATTTTTTTCTGCATATTGCCAAATTAGGTCAATAGCGACCTTGTGTTCTTTATAAATTTTCTTACACAACTCTTTTAACTCATTGTTTTCCATTGTCAAAAGTTCTAGGGTTCTTAAATAATAATTTATGAAATCAGCAATCTTTCCATTTAAATTATCAGATTGAATTTCAATGATAAATCGGATAATTTCTAAAACTTTAATGTAGTTTATTGTTCCGTACCTATCATCAGATGGATTATCTCCAAATAATGTTAGAAATACAGGGATTTTTTCATACCCAATAAAATTATCATCAATAATCTTATGATATTTTTTTAGTTGGTCTTTTGATTCTGATGAATAGATTTTATTCTCAATAAATACTACAATCTTATTTTCCTTGTCAATTATTATGATATCTATGTCATTCCACTCCCTTTTTATCTCAATCTTTGAGTAAGATAATTCTTGGACATTGAAAACGTTTATATTTGTTTTTAAATTATCATTATTAATAATTACTTCGGATAAAAACTTTCTTATGAATGTATTACCTAATTTATGATTTTCTTTAGGGTCAAGTAGCCAAGATAAGACATTGGAATGTCTAATTTCATAATTATCTACTTTTAAGACATTTAATGGATTAAACTCATTTAAAAATGATTCTAGCCTTTCAAACTCATAATTGTTTGCAATAAACCTTTGTAAAATATCAATTTCTTTCATTTTTTCATCTTGAAATTTGTATCTGTTGTCTGGCTGTTCGTCTAGCATTGTTGCTAACTCCCCTATACCACCACCCAAAGTATATATACCCAGCATTCTATGAAGTTAGAATCTAAGTAGAGGTAGCGTTTAGCAAATATATAGTTTTTTTACCTAAAAGTACGCTTAGGGCCAACCCTTTGTTGGAAATAATGGCTGGTGTATAGCTATCCAAACCCAATAAAGATTTGAGTAAAGGTTTAGGTTTGTGGGATGAACTGCAATACTCATTGCCTGAGTTAGGCCGGGACCGAGCCTGCGCCTAATGTATTCTAGCAGGTTGCAGCTGCTTTATGGATTGCAGGCATAGCCCGTCTTTACATTCCGACCGAGGTAAAACCTCAGCCCAACGACGCCGAACAGAAGCATTGCCATACTAAATCAAAAAGATGAAAAACATTGGTTAAGAACACTCCAAATATCAAAACTTAAGCAGGTTCATATTGCTCTTACCATTCAATCCTCCTGCCTATCAACCCAATACAATTTCATCGTCTCCAATTCAAGCGCTACTAGGTACCCAACGCCAGGGTGCAATCCTGCATACACGCATCCCCCATCCAAGGGAATTAGCCTATGCTCCGACTTGTTAACTATCTCCTGTATACTGGCCAGTGGCGTTGGGATGTGACCATAAAGAAAGATTGTATTGGGCATGAAGTCATTTGGTAACTCCCCCATTCTGCCCCAAAGCAACGACTCTGTATCGTTGAGAGGGTTGTCGTGGTACGGATTTATTCCGCCGTGCACCAGCATAAACCTGTCGATAGCGAGATGATATGGCAGCTGATTAAGAAAAGATGTGTGGATACTGGGAATACCCTCGGGGAAAAGGAACGATTCGCCCATAAAATCTTCGTAGCTCCGCAAGGTGCTGATACCACCGTTCTGTAACCATTGGGTATAGTGAGCCCTGCTGTTAGCGGCATCGAGCAACATCTGATCATGGTTTCCACGAATAGACAATATGTTGAACCCTTGATCTTGAAGCAGTAGGATGTAATCGATTAGCTGAGCGCTTCGTGGGCCTCTATCAACTAGATCGCCCAGAAGGATAACCGTGTCCGAGCGGGAGATTCCAATTCTATGCTCCAGCAAGAACCTGAGCGACTGCAAACATCCGTGTGTATCACCCACCACATAGGTTGCCATGGTGATTATGTTTTACAATTAAACAAAAGTCTACTCGTACCGCAGCGCCTCTATGGGGTCGAGTTTTGAGGCTTGAACGGCAGGTAGGTAACCAGAGGTTAACCCCACGGTAAAGCTAATAACCACCCCCAAAGCCATCCAAAGCCAAGGAACAACAAAGGTACTACCTGTTATAAGCGAGATTACGTTACCCATAAGTATTCCTAAAACAATACCGAGCAAACCGCCCAGCTGGCAAATAACGATGGCCTCGAAAAGAAACTGCTGCTTGATGGTTGATGATTTTGCGCCTATAGCCTTACGTGTGCCAATCTCGCGGGTTCGTTCAGCAACAGCTACTAGCATAATGTTCATCAGTCCAACAGCGGCTCCAATAAGGGTGATAATACCAATTAGTGTGGCAGCAATGGTAACGTACTTAATGTTCTCAAGAAGTATTTGAGCCAACGAGTCGCTCTTCTCAATATTGAAATCGGACTGGTCGCGGGCCTTCAGATTCCGAACAATTCTAAATACACCTTCGGCTTCCGAAACCGCATAATCGAGGTGAAGTGGGTTGTTCGGTTTTATGTTAATGGTGTAGTTCATATTGGGCCGCGAGAAATGGGTTGCCACATTGTGCACCGGTAGCAGTACTGCCTGATCGGGGCCACCACCAAAGGCATCACCCTTCGATTTCATCACGCCAATAACCCTGTACTTTCCGCTGCCCACGCTAATTATCTTTTCCAGGGGATCCTCGTTTTTACCGAAAAGTTCGGAAGCCACCTTGTTGCCAATAACGGCCACAGCCCACCCGTTATCCTCCTCATGCGACGAGAAAATTCGACCCTTCTCAATATCCAGCCCAGCCGTCTCGAAATACCCAGAAGTTACACCCCTTACCCCAATATTGGGATTGGTTTTGTTGGACAAATACTTAACGGTGGCAGCCCCTGTTGCCCATATCGATAGCGATACGGTGGCGGGGAACTCAAAGCGATCGATAAAGTCAGTTGCCTGCTGATAGCTGATATGCGAATGGTTAAGGGTTCGGTGACGCTGTCCCCCAACCTGCACATTCATACCCCGGCTCTGGATGCTAAAGGTGTTGGCACCCATCGAGGTAAACTCATCGTTAATGCTCTTCTTAATGGAATCGATGGCCGTAAGGATTCCTACCAAAGCCATTATTCCGATGGCAATTATTAGTATGGTAAGTATGGTACGTAATGTATTTGAGCGAATGGCACCGAATGATACTTTTAGGTTCTCTAAAACTAGGGCAAAACTTCTCATATTTGGGCAATTTAGTAACAACTTCAAAGGTAATGTTTTTTCTAAATTGCTAAATACGCATGGCCCTAATAGTTGTAAGCTTCCTACGACTAAAATATGGTACCAAAGGTTAAAAATCTTCTACCTTTGCAAATAAAAACAGAATGTTATTAGCTGAAAGAATAAAGGCATTTGCCAAGCTAGGCGAACTTATATTAAGCCGTGATGCCTCGATTCAAACCAAGGAATTCTGGCAAACTTTAAACACCGCCCATCTGACAAACCAATGGTTTACCCCCAATTTTTGTGAGATGGCAATAACATCAATTGCACAGCATTGGCTTAAGCAAGATCAGCTAGCAGAGTGGACTACCCTTTACCCCGCTCAAACGTTTAACCCCTCAAATCCCAAGAGTATAGGTGTGGTAATGGCCGGTAACATTCCCTTTGTGGGTCTACATGATTTGCTATGCGTACTCATAGCTGGTCATCAATTTGTGGGCAAAATATCATCCAAAGATGCTGGGCTAATGCAGGCTATAATTAATTTGCTGCTAGCCATCGAGCCAAGGTTCAGCAATTACATCAACCTAAGCGAAAACAACCTCGCAAATTTTGATGCCGTAATCGCCACCGGAAGCGATAACACATCGCGGTATTTCGAGTACTACTTTGGTAAGTATCCAAATATAATCCGCAAAAATAGGCACAGCATTGCCGTACTTAGCGGTGCTGAAACCACCGAGGAGCTACATCACCTGGCCACCGATATTTTTGCCTACTTTGGTTTGGGATGCAGGAACGTTTCCAAAATACTTGTTCCTAGGGATTACAACCTTGCCGATCTGCTGAACCACTTTGATGATTATAAGCATTTAATAAATCATAATAAGTACGCCAACAACTACGAGTACCACCGAACAATGTACCTAATGAATAGGGTTGAACACCTCGACACAGGCTTTGCGCTTATTAAGCCCGACGAGAGCCTTGGTAGCCCAGTGGGTGTTATATACTACCAGCATTACTCCAATTTGGCTGGAATTTTAAGCTATATCGACATGCATACGGAACAGCTACAAAGCATTGTATCAACAATCGAGGGCATTCCAAATTCAATTCCATTTGGCCAGGCCCAGAACCCGTTGCTTACCGATTACGCCGATGGGATTGACACGATAGAATTCTTAGCAAAGCTTTAAAAAATTTACACAAAAAGATTTTTTTTTCGTAACCATGTTGCTTAATTTGCAAAAAACCATTTGCCATGATTTATAAATTTAGAATGATCTCGGGTGACGATGAATTGTTTCTGCGCGAGTATGAAATTCCCGATAACCATACATTCCTAAGCTTTCATAATTTTATTCAGAAGGATTTGGGGTACGACTCAGCGCAGCTGGCATCGTTTTTCCTAACCGATGAGCAGTGGAACAAGGGCTTGGAGCTTACCCTTATTGATATGGACAACGATGCTGGCCTTGCTGCTATCCCCATGGAATCGGTCACCCTTGGCGAGCTCCTCAAAAACAAGAAGGACCGCTTACTATACGTTTTCGATATTTTCTCGGACCGGTGCTTTTTTGTTGAGCTATCGGATATTGTTGAACCAACTACCAGCCTAAAATATCCGATTTGCAAAACCTCTATTGGCACACCTCCGGAGCAGTTGAAAATTGAAGACATCTCAATAGAGGACATACTTATGGATGATGATGATGATGAGGAGGATATTTTTGATGACATTACCAACGATATTGATTTCAACGATATCGACCTCGACTCCGAAGCATTCTCCAGTGAGGACTACTAACCGAAAAACACTTCTGCATTGTCAGATAAATATTTAATTGTACTCCTTGGCCCCACCGGTGTTGGCAAAACCAGCACCAGCTTGTCCATTTCAAAACATTTCGATGCACCAATAGTTTCGGCAGACTCAAGGCAGTTCTTCAGCGAAATGCGTATTGGAACAGCGGCCCCCACAGCCCAAGAGCTGGCAACTGCAAAGCACCATTTGGTGGGGCACAAATCCATTACCGAGCGGTACAGCTGTGGTATGTTCGAAACGGAGGCGCTAACAATTCTCGAAACCATTTACCAATCGCATAATATGGCGTTGCTGGTTGGTGGCTCAATGCTTTATATTGATGCGGTGTGCAGCGGCATTGACGATTTTCCCACGCCCGACCCCGCGCTGCGCAAATCGCTCGAAAATCAGCTAAAAACCGAAGGCATTGAAAGCCTTAGGGCACAGCTAAAGCTGCTCGATCCCGAGCATTACGATAAGGTTGACCTAAGAAACTCGCAGCGAGTGCTTAAGGCCGTGGAGGTTTGCCTGCAAACGGGCAGACCCTACAGCAGTTTTCGCACCAACCCAAAAAAGGTACGCCCCTTTAAAACCATTAAAATTGGGCTTAACCTTCCACGAGAGATACTTTACGAGCGAATAAATGCACGGGTAGACCAGATGATAAACCAAGGACTTGTGGAGGAGGCCAAGAGCCTTTACCCGCACCGACATCATAATGCGCTAAAAACGGTTGGTTACCGCGAGATATTCGACTTTATCGATGGGAAAATATCACTAGGAAAAGCCATAGAGCTAATTAAGCGCAACTCGCGCCACTACGCCAAGCGCCAGCTCACCTGGTGGTCCAGGGATAAGGAGATTGAATGGTTTAGGCCCGATGAGATAGAAAATATCAAAAATTACATAAACAGATTTGTAAACAGCTAACAGATAAACACTACCTATTATGAGTAAAAGATACAAAGAGTATAACTACGAGATAATTGATGATCCAGATTATTTCGACAAGGAGTACGCTATTACCCCTGAGTTGAAAAACGAACTTAATAACCTGTATTTTGAAATTCTGAATGGCAAGAAAAGGGTCATCGATAAGCTCCTAAAGCTTATCGAAAAGTATCCTGATAATCCTCAACTCAAAAACTACCTTTGCACAGCTTATAAGATTCAGGGTAACCTAGAGAAAAGCTTTGAGGTAAACCGATGGATTGTAAAAGAGCATCCCAATTACCTTTTTGGCAAGCTAAATATTGCAGCCGAGCATCTTGAGAACAAGGAGTACGACAAGGTGAAAGAAGTTCTTGCAGGTGCATTAGATATTCAAGAGCTATACCCCGATAGGGAGGTTTTTCATATTGGGGAAGTTCTGTCATTTCATAAAATGGCCACACACTACTTCCTTGCAATTGACAACCTTGATGCAGCCAAGGCTAGATTGAACCTAATGGAAAAACTAGCCCCAGACCATCCCGACACGCAAGAAGTTAGTGAATACTATTTTAATTACCTTTCCAAAAAAAGTTTTGACATATTAGCAGAGAGGCGTAAAGGCGCAATTGACGTGGTGGCAAACCGAAAGCTAACTCGCAAAAAAACCAGAAAAGCGCCAAGGTTAGAGAATAAGGAGATTGAATACCTTTACCAGCATAGTCTTAGAATTGATCCGCTTTTGCTGGATATCATACTAAAGCTACCCAGAGAAAAATTAATCCGTGACCTAGAGAATGTGCTAATCGATAGTATTGCTCGATACGATCATTTCTGTAAAGTTTACGAAGATGTTGATTATTCCGAAGAAAACTTCTCGTTCCCCATTCACGCATTATTCCTTTTGGCTGAGCTCAGATCGGAACAAAGTATCGATTTGGTTTTAGAACTTTGTAGCCAAAATAGCGATTTCCTAGAGTTCTGGCTTAGCGACCATATAACAGAAAGTTTACCAGAAATTTTCTACTTTATTGGCGCAAATCAGCTTGATAAGTTGAAGGAATTTGTTAAACAACCAAATATCTACAGCTACGTTCGCACAGCCATTTCTACAAGTGTTTCACAAATAGTTTTCCATCATCCCAACCGTCGCCGGGAGGTGCTGGAATGGTACGAGGACGTATTCAAATTCTTTATAAACGCAAAGCTTAAAGATAATGTAATTGATACCGATACCATTAGCCTAATGGTAACCGAAGCCAAAGAGGTTAGACTTGTTGAACTAATACCTTTAGTTGAAGAGCTATACAATAAAGGATATGTTACAGAAGATATTGCCGATTCACTCCAGGTAATTAAGGACAGCTTTAACTCTCCTATTGATGAAACTTACAAAAGGGAATTTCTAAATATTTACGATAGGTACCAATATATTACAACTACCTGGGCTGGTTATACCGAGGCTCAAGATGATTCATATAAGGATGACGATTACAGCATTGAGCCCCAAAGCCCTTACATTAACCCTTTAAAAACTGTAGGGCGAAATGATCCCTGCCCCTGCGGTAGCGGAAAGAAATATAAAAAGTGTTGCGGTAAGTAGCAAGGACAAGTATTACATCCTTATCTTTCCAAATAATCAACAAAAAGTAACGTCATTGCGAACGAGGTACGAGTGAAGCAATCTATATGGATCATATAGATTGCTTCGCACATTACGCTCGCAATGACGCTACCCGAAACTATTATTCTACAGTAAACACCTCAAACGAAAAACCATCGAGTTTTACTGTAAGCTTCTCGTTGCTTTTCGAAAACTCATTATCGAAATTACTGCTAAAGCTCAGCTCGGCAAAGCGAGCGGGTAGCTCCATTCCAATATCAGCAGCTACATTTGAGTTGTTGAATACCACAAGTACCACATTGCCCAAATAGGTTCGAGCGTAGGCATACACCTTGTCGTTCACCAGCACGGGCTCAAAGGTTCCGTAGTTCAGCGCCATATTGGAACGTCGCAGGTTGGTTAGCGTCTTGGTAACCTCAATGGTTTGCTGCTCCTGTGGGTTCAAATCGTCAAACTGCATCATCTTGCGGTTATCGGGATCGTTACCCCCGGGCTGGCCAAACTCATCGCCCTGATAGATGGTGGGAACACCCGGTATGGTTAGGTTAAACGCATTTAGCATCTGTAGCTTCTTGTAACCCACAGGATCACCCACTCCTATTTCTCTATTCCATCCCGCATGCTTTGCATCCTCGTCGAACGAAAGGGCACCTCCTGCG
>JAVERU010000126.1:0-8960 GCA_034006965.1 Tenuifilaceae bacterium | reverse complement strand
GCCCTATATTTGACTGGCTACATTTTATCCCTTCCAAAATCTTTCCATTTCCTGGAAAAGATATTTCTGTGCATCTAACTATAATACTATATCGTAATGACAAAGCGACCTCGTTTATCATTTTGGCAGATATGGAATATGAGTTTTGGATTCCTAGGTATCCAGTTTGGATATGCTCTGCAAAACGCCAATGTTAGCCGAATTTTCGAGACTCTTGGCGCTAATATCGATGCCATTCCCATTCTTTGGATCGCAGCACCGGTAACTGGACTTATTGTACAACCTATCATTGGCCACATGAGTGATAATACATGGGGTAGGTTGGGCCGAAGAAGGCCATTCTTTTTATTTGGAGCAATTTTAGCTTCGGTTGCTTTAATATTTATGCCTAACTCACCCGTTCTGTGGGTTGCTGCTGGTATGCTCTGGATTCTTGATGCATCCATTAACGTTTCGATGGAACCTTTTAGAGCCTTTGTGGGCGATATGCTTCCAAGTGAGCAACGTACCCAGGGGTTCGCAATGCAAAGCTTCTTTATTGGAACCGGTGCTGTTATTGCCTCGGCATTGCCCTATATTTTAACTGAGTGGGTTGGTGTGGCTAACACTGCCCCCGAGGGGCAGGTGCCTCCATCCGTTAAATGGTCTTTCTACTTGGGAGCCATAGCATTTTTTGGATCCGTAATTTGGACAATTGTTAAAACCAAAGAGTACTCACCTGAGGAGCTTAAATCATTCGAAGAGGCAGAACAAGCTGAGGTTCGAGAAAAAACCGGAATGGACTCCATAGTGAAGCAAGAGGAGTTGCCCTCAAATGTATTCTTTAAGCATAGCTTTATATGGCTTATCGTTGGTCTTCTACTTTCGTTTGGTGTTTGGTATTTTAGTCTCGACTCCAAATTATATATTGTTACTGTTGGTGTTGTTGTATTTGGGGTAATTCAGCTAGTCGTTGCATTGCTAAAGAAATCGGGTAAGAACAATGGTGGCCTAGTGGTGGTAATCAACGACCTATTCAATATGCCAAAAACTATGGGGCAGCTGGCCGTGGTTCAGTTTTTCAGTTGGTTTGCCCTTTTTGCCATGTGGATTTATACAACTGCTGGTGTTACTAGTCATATCTACGATATGAAGATTGGCCAAGGAGAATTAAATCAGCTTAAGATTGAGCAGGAGAGGCTTAACGAAACTGCCGCATCATCTGACTTTAGATTCACTGTTTTTGAAGAGGAACTTGAGAAAATTGAGCAACATTTTGCCAAAGGTAAAACAGAAGTTGCTGTTCCTCTCCGAATGGTAAACCTTTTTCTCAGGGAAGGGGCAAAAGCCGAGTCGAGCGATGAGATACAATACGAAAACGTTTATCAGATAGATGAGTCGCTATTCAACCGATTTATTGTAATCCTAAAGGAGTATAACACTGGTGCAAACTGGGTAGGTATATGCTTTGCAACCTACAATGGGTTTGCCGCAATTATGGCATTTCTTCTTGTAATAATTGCCAGGCACACAAGCCGAAAGTTTACACACTCCATTTCGCTTGTTGCAGGGGGTATCGGGTTAATCTCTATCTTTTTTGTCACCAACCCCACAATGCTTCTGGTATCAATGTTGGGCGTTGGGTTGGCATGGGCAAGTATACTGTCAATGCCCTATGCAATTCTTGCAGGTTCAATACCATCAAATAAGATGGGCACCTATATGGGTATCTTTAACTTCTTTATAGTTATTCCACAGATACTTGCGGCGAGTATTCTTGGTTTCTTTGTTGGAACGGTATTCAGCGGACAGGCTATTTACTCACTGATCCTTGGTGGTGTTGCAATGATTATTGCTGCTGTATCTGTTATGTTTGTAACCGACAAGGATGATGTGGTTGCACATTCATAGTGAGCATGCTTTCGTAGCTTTTTAAGCTCAAATTTTATTGTGAAATCTAATTATAATATATGAATCCATACTTAAAGCACGATGAGTGGTGCATTATTGAGGAGGGGTTTAATCCTGAGAATTCTCGTGCATCCGAAAGTATTTTTAGCATCGGCAATGGGGCCATGGGCCAACGAGCCAATTTCGAAGAGCAGTATAGTGGCTCAACTCTCCCGGGTAGCTATGTGGCTGGGGTATACTATCCCGATAAAACTCGCGTAGGCTGGTGGAAAAATGGTTACCCCGAGTACTTTGCTAAAGTTATCAACTCAACCAGCTGGATTGGTATTGATGTTGAAATTAATGGGGAGCCGCTAGACCTTGCTCAGGGCACCGTTGATGAGTTCCGCCGTGTGCTCAACATGAAGGAGGGTTACCTTGAGCGCACCTTCATTTGCGAGATGCCATCGGGGGTAAAGGTTGCCGTGTCGGCCAAACGATTTCTGAGTATTGTTAACCCTGAGCTCGGCGCCATACGCTACTCCATAAAACCGCTTACGGCTAATGCCGTAATGGTCCTAAAGCCTTACCTCAATGCTGATGTTAGCAACGAGGACTCAAACTATGGCGAAAAGTTTTGGGATGAGGTAGAGCAGAAAGCCACCGATAACGAGGCTTTTATAATAACCAAAACCAAAAAGCTCGATTTTCAGGTTGGCCATGCCATGCGGTACAACGTGTACATCGATAACGAAAGGCAAAGCCTAAGCCCCGAGATAGTTAGCAAGGAGAAATACGTTGGCTCAAAGGTAACTGTAAGCGCAAACGCCGGCCAAGAGGTCACTGTATATAAGTACGCTGCGGTAATCTCTAACCTAAACCATGCTAAGGATGCATTCCCAAAAGCGATGGCTAGCCTGCTCGATCAAGCTATATCTAAGGGCTTTGATGAAATGCTGAACGATCAGGCCTTGGCCTGGGCCGATGTATGGGCCCATAGTGACATTACCATCGAGGGTGATGTGGCAGCACAGCAGGCCATTCGTTTCAATATCTTCCAGCTAAGCCAAACCTACACGGGTAAGGATGAAAGGTTAAACATTGGCCCCAAAGGATTTACCGGCGAGAAGTACGGTGGATCTACCTACTGGGATACCGAGGCTTACTGCCTACCCTTCTACATGATTACCCATGGCCAAAAGGTTGCTCGTCAGCTTTTGCTGTACAGGTATAAGCAGCTTGGCAAAGCTATCGAGAATGCTGAGAAGTTAGGCTTCTCAGGTGGCGCTGCGCTTTTCCCAATGGTTACCATGAATGGTGAGGAGTGCCACAACGAGTGGGAAATTACCTTCGAGGAAATTCACCGCAATGGAGCCATAGCATTTGCCGTTTACAACTATGTTCGCTATACTGGCGATAAGAGCTACCTGGCCAATTTCGGTCTTGAGCTCCTTATTGCCATTGCTCGTTTCTGGGCGCAAAGGGTAAACTTCTCGCAGGAGAAAGGGAAGTATGTAATGCTAGGTGTTACCGGGCCAAATGAGTACGAGAACAATATCAACAACAACTGGTACACCAACCTAATTGCTACTTGGTGTATGGAGTATGCCGATGAGGTAGCTGCTTACGTTAAGCAAACCGAACCCGATAAGTATCATGCCTTGGCTCAAAAGATTTCATTCGACGAAGTCAAGGAGCTTTCGAAGTGGAAAGATATTCGTGACAACATGTTCTTTCCTGTGAATGAGGAGTTAGGTATTTTCCTTCAGCAGGAGGGATACATGGATAAGGAGCAAATACTGGTTAAGGATCTCGATCCAAAGCATCGACCTATAAACCAGAAGTGGAGCTGGGATCGCATACTACGGTCTTGCTTCATAAAGCAAGCCGATGTGCTGCAAGGGCTATATTTTCTTGAAGATCGTTTCGATTTAGACACCATTCGTCGTAACTTTGAGTTCTACGAGGCGCGTACGGTGCACGAGTCTTCCCTTTCACCTTGCGTACACTCCGTGCAGGCAGCTCTTATAGGGAATATCGATAAAGCTTACGAGCTATACCTACGCACCTCTCGTCTCGATTTGGACGACTACAACCATGAGGTGAAGGAGGGATTGCATATTACCAGTATGGCCGGCACTTGGATATCGATTGTGGAGGGCTTTGGTGGAATGCGAGTGAGGGACAACAAGCTGGTGTTTAATCCGCTAATCCCAGAGCAATGGAAGTCGTACAGCTTCAAGGTATGGTTTAGGGAGAATGTGCTAAAGGTGAATGTGAATGGCAACGCCATAACCATTACCAATGAGGAGGGGCCTTCAATAACGGTTAAGGTATTTGGCAAGGATCATGCAATTGCCACCGGCTCATCGGAACTGATAGCCAAGTAGTAAGCATTCTTTCCGAATTGCAAAAATTAAGAGGTCCTCAGCTATTGAGGATCTCTTAATCTTGCGTAACTTTGACAATCATCACACCTTGTCACAACCTTAGGGAATGGAGCATATCTATGTTTTTGTCACATTGATAGCTGTACTTGGGCTATTTGTCTGGGGACGAGTAAGGCATGACTTTGTTGCCCTTATCGCTCTATTCGTGCTGGTTATATTTGGATTGATCCCTGCTGACGAAGCTTTCGCTGGGTTTGGTCACCCTGCTGTAATTATAGTAGCTGCGGTTTTGATTATTGGCAAAGCGCTCGAGTACTCAGGGCTAATCGATATTCTGGGTAGCTGGGTTACCAAGGTGGGCAATAGCCTTACCCTACAAATTATCACCCTTTCGGTTTTGGTTGCTGTTGCATCGGCCTTTATGAATAATGTGGGGGCACTGGCCATACTCATGCCTGTTGCCCTACATATAGCTAAGAAAAGCGGAAATCCACCATCGTATCTGCTTATGCCCATAGCTTTCGACTCGTTACTTGGTGGAATGACAACGTTAATTGGTACTCCACCCAATATTATTTTTTCCACTTTTCGTGCCGAGGAGATGGGTGAACCTTTTGGTATGTTCAGCTTCTCACCTGTGGGCGTTGGGAGGTATTGCCTTTTTGCAGATCAAGGACTTCATAGCATTTCGATGGATGGGTTATGTAAGCCATGGGCTTAGCGTAGTTTTGGCAATTTTGGGATTAATCCGTTTTCTGCAGATTAGAATTCGATTAGATAGATACTACAAAAAGTCCAATGACGTTGACAACAATATTGAGCTAACTAAATAACTAACAACTAATATTACAATACTATGAAAAGATTCCCTGCAGGTGTACTTACCGGAAAACAAGTACAAGAGGTATTTGCTACAGCAAAAGCCGAGGGTTGGGCTATACCCGCCGTTAACGTAACCGGAACCGATACTATCAACTCCGTACTGGAAACGGCCCGCGAGGTTGGCTCGCCTGTTATTATACAATTCTCAAACGGTGGAGCCTCGTTCTTTGCAGGCAAAGGGCTTTCCAACGATGGACAGCAGTCGGCAATCCTTGGAGCAATTTCAGGCGCCCAGCACGTGCACCTTATGGCCGAGGCTTATGGCGTTCCCGTTATTATGCATACCGACCATGCCGCTAAAAAGCTATTGCCTTGGATTGATGGCCTTTTGGATGCCGGCGAAAAACACTTTGCCGAAACAGGTAAACCACTTTACAGCTCGCATATGCTCGACCTTTCTGAGGAAAAGCTAGAGGAGAATATCGAGATATCGGCAAAGTATCTTGAGCGAATGGCCAAGATTGGGATGACCCTAGAGATTGAGCTAGGCGTTACCGGTGGCGAGGAGGATGGTGTTGATAATACCCACGTTGATAGCTCCAAGCTTTACACACAGCCCGAGGAGGTTGCCTATGCATACGAGCAGCTAATGAAGGTTAGCCCCAATTTCACCATTGCCGCTTCGTTTGGCAACGTGCATGGGGTTTACAAGCCCGGTAACGTTGTGCTAAGCCCCGAGATTTTGAGAGATTCACAAGACTTTATTGAGAAGAAGTTTGGAACCGACCCCAAGCCTGTTAGCTTCGTTTTCCACGGCGGAAGTGGTTCGGAGAAGGAGAAGATTGAGGAGGCCATAAGCTATGGCGTTATCAAGATGAACCTCGACACCGATTTGCAATGGGCATTCTGGGATGGTATTCGCAACTACTATATCGACAAGGAGGGATATCTACAGTCACAGATTGGAAATCCCGATGGCGACGATAAGCCCAACAAGAAGTATTACGATCCCCGCGTATGGCTCCGTAAAGGTGAGGAGAGCATCATTAAACGTTTAAAAATATCTTTTGAAGATTTGAACTGCCTTAACAGAGGTTAATATTTTACTTTGCCCCTTTGGTGTGCTTGCTGTACCCAAAGGGGCTTTTTATTTTTTATTGCTTATCCGTAAACATACCTAAAGGCTAAATTAAATGTGTAACGTCATTGCGAGGGTACTTTCCGAAGCAATCCCTTTTTAAATAGATTGCTTTAATCCTCAAATTAAGAGGTTTTCGCAATGATGCTAAGGCTTTAGGTATCATAGCGGACAATCATATTATTTTTATTGCTATGAGAAATATATTTATTGTTGTTTTTCTGATTGCTTCTATGTCAATGTCCCACGCGCAAAGCTTAAGCAGGGTTGAACCACCTAGCTGGTGGGTGGGGATGAAGCATAACGAGATTCAGCTGCTTGTGCATGGTAAGGATATTGCAACATCAGAAGTTAGCTTCGAGTATCCGGGTGTTAGATTAATTAGCATCGAACGGGTAAAAAACCCCAACTACTTATTTATTAACATTGCTATTGCCGATGAAGCTATGCCCGGTAGTTTTGACATTAACTTTAGAGTATCGAGACGTAAAACCTTAACCTACACCTATAGGTTGGATGCGCGCCGTGAGGGCTCAGCCCAGCGCAAGGGTTTTGATGCATCCGATGTGGTGTATCTGCTTTTCCCCGATAGGTTTGCCAATGGCGATCCTACCAACGATCAAATATCAGGAATGCGCGATAAGTTTAACCGTTCTGACCCATACGCTAGGCATGGAGGCGATATTCAGGGCATTGCTGAACGGTTAGACTACTTTAAACGCCTTGGTGTAACCGCACTTTGGCTAAATCCTGTGCTTGAGAATAATCAGGTTTCACAATCGTACCACGGATATGCAATTACCGATTTTTATAAGGTGGATCCTCGAATGGGGAGCAATGAGCAATATCGTAATCTTGTTGAGCAGGCGCATGAAAAGGGGTTAAAGGTGATTAAAGATTTGGTTTTTAACCATTGCGGCGATATGCACTGGTGGATGACCGATTTGCCAATGCCCAATTGGGTTAACCAGTGGCCAAAGCATACCCAATCGAACTATCGACAGTCAGCAGCCTTCGACCCGCACGCTTCAAAGCGCGATATCGATTTGATGAACAAGGGCTGGTTTGCTCGTCAAATGCCCGATTTAAACCAGCAGAACCCTTTTGTTGCAAAATATCTATTACAAAATACCATTTGGTGGATAGAATATGCTGGGCTTAACGGGTTTAGAATGGACACCCATCCATACTCCGATAAACAATTTATGGCCAAATGGTGCAAAGCGATTTTGCACGAGTACCCAAATTTTTCAATTGTAGGAGAAACTTGGTACACCTCTTCAGCATCAGTATCGTATTGGCAAAAAGATGCGCGTAATGCCGATGGATACAACTCCCACTTGCCATCAGTTATGGATTTTCCGTTAATGAATGCCATCAATAAGGCTTTTGATGAGGAGGATGGATGGGAAACCGGAATCGCTCGCCTTTACGATGTGCTTACGCAAGATTTTGTATATGCCAATAGCAATAATCTTTTTATATTTATTGATAATCATGATAAGGGACGTTTCCAAACCGATACAACGTTGGATGTTTCTAGGCTTAAGCTGGCTATGGCTTTTTTGCTAACTACCCGAGGAATACCTCAAATTTACTACGGCACTGAAATTTTGTTGCCAGGCGATGTCGATAAGGGAGGCCATGGCGATATTCGGCGCGATTTTCCAGGTGGTTGGGAAACCGATTCTCGGTCTGCATTCAATGCCAATGGTAGAACCCCACAAGAGAACGAGATTTGGAATTACGTATCAAGAATCTTGCATTGGCGCAAAGGAGCTGCTGCCATCCATCAAGGTAAGCTAATCCATTTTAACCCAACTAATGGAGTATATGCATACGTTAGGTATAACGACAAACAAAAAGTGATAGTGCTAATTAATAATGGAAGTGAAGATAAAGTTATTAATGGCAAATTGTATGGCGAGATGCTGAACGGTTGTTCAGGAGGTATTGATATTATTACTAATCAGAAGATAACCGATATTGGTCATATTGCAATTTTGCCTCGAACTGCTATGATTATTGAACTATTTTAAATTCAATTAAAGGGATTTATTCCAATATTTTCAAACTATTTATTATGAGAAAGATAACATTTTTTTGTGTAGCAATAATCTTAATGTCAAGCATTATGGTTTCTGCCCAAGAGTTAAGTCGAGTTGAGCCACCTAGCTGGTGGGTGGGGATGAAGCATAACGAGATTCAGCTGCTTGTGCATGGTAAGGATATTGCAACATCAGAAGTTAGCTTCGAGTATCCGGGTGTTAGATTAATTAGCATCGAACGGGTAAAAAATCCCAACTACTTATTTATCAACCTTGCTATTGCCGATGATACCAAGCCCGGTAGTTTTGACATCAACTTTAAAGTATCGAAACGAAAAACGCTAACCTACACATACAGGTTGGACGAGCGCCGTGAGGGCTCAGCCCAGCGCAAGGGTTTCGATGCATCCGATGTGGTGTATCTGCTTTTCCCCGATAGGTTTGCCAATGGCGATCCTAGCAACGATAGCTACGAAGGCATGGCCGACAAGTTCGATTGTGAGGATCTATATGCTCGCCATGGCGGCGATTTGCAGGGAGTCATTAATCATCTCGATTATCTGAATGAGCTGGGAATAACTGCCATCTGGCTAAATCCTGTGTTGGAGAGCAAGCAGCCTTGGCAATCGTATCACCACTACGCCATAACCGATTTTTACAATGTTGATAGGCGATTTGGTAGCAACGAGTTGT
>JAVERU010000124.1:0-9178 GCA_034006965.1 Tenuifilaceae bacterium | reverse complement strand
TGCAGGGCTAATGATGAGTTGTGCCTCCGATTCACCAAAGCAGGATAGGATTAAAGTTGATGTTGAGGACGTTGCCAGCGATGAAATTGTAAAATCGGGGGTGCAAACAGCCCGTCAGATTTTCTATTCGCTGCCCTCGCCCCTCGAAACTGCCATGATCCTTAAGCGTTCAGGAGCACAGTATAATCCTGAGATATTGAACCCCGTTGAAAATATTTCGCGTTACAGCACCACCAAAAGTATGGCTTTAAATCTGGGCATCTATAGTACCGATTTGAGCTACGCCAGCCTGTTCGATCAAACTCCAGCCTCAATCAAATATATGACTGCATCCAAAAAACTGGCCGAGGGCCTAGGCATATTGAATGCAATTGACGATAAGGTGATACAACGATTGGAGGAGAACGTGAACAATCGCGATGCCATTATGGATATTATCTCCGAAACGTTCCTAAACACAAACTCCATCCTTGAAGAGAATGACCGTGTGGCAATAGGGTCCATAATTCTTGTTGGAGGTTGGGTTGAAGGGCTATACATTGCAACAGCACTGGTTAACCAGGTGGGTTCAAGCGACAATGAGCTGGTGGAGCGAATTATCGATCAAAAGCTATCGTTGTCAAGCGTAATCAACCTCCTCAAGCAGCACAACCACATGCCCGATATTCAATCGGTAATGAGCGATATGAAAGAGCTAGAGATTATTTACGATAAGGTTCAAATTTCTGTATCGCGAATAGAGGTGGTTAGCGACTCAACCTCAACCACGCTGCATAGCAAGAATGTTTTCTCAGTTAGCCCCGCAGTTTTTCAGGAGCTTAAGGATAAGGTAACGGAAATACGTTCAAAGTACATAATGTAAAATTTTCGCCCGATATGAGACCATTGATTATAATTCTTCTAACAGGTGCACTTTTTTTTAGCTCGTTCTCTGGGTCTGCTCAATGTAAAAATTTTGCCAAAAGAGTTTGTCGCTTGGAACTTGCACCCTATATACATGATGGTAACTACAACGCTGCAATTCTTACCGAAGGCGAAGATGCGGAGCTGTTCAAAACATTCTATGCGGGTCAGGAGTATCGCCTTGCCGTTTGTGGGTCCGAACCCCTTTCAAAGGTGGAATTTCAGGTTATGGATGTGGAGAGAACAGTGCTGTATACCAATGCTCAGAATAGCTACAAACTAACTTGGGATTTTAAGGTAGAATCGACCCAACAGCTAATAATCCTTGTTAAGGTTCATGATAGCACGGGCAGTAGTGATAATGTAAACAGTGGTTGTGTGGCCATAATGTTTGGGCTTAAGACCGATTAAAAAGTTTCAACATACACGTAAAGGCCGCTTCTTTAGATGCGGCCTTTTTTTATGCTTGCAGCGCATCGGCTACTATAAAAGTACTTCCACCAATGAAGACTAGATCGTTAGGTTTTGCCGTTTTGCGTGCCGCAACTATTGCCGATTTCACATCAGGGAAAACACCCCCATGTAAATCGAACAGTGTTGCCCTGTGGGCAAGTAGTGCCTCATCCATGGCGCGGGGTATCGATGGACGTGTAAAGTAGTATGTAGCATCCTTGGGTAGAAGCTGTAGAACGCCATCAATGTTTTTATCCCCTACCATGCCAAAAACAATATGCAGCTTGTTGTAAGGAGTACTTTTAATTTGGTTTACAATATGGGTTATTCCATCAACATTGTGCCCCGTGTCGCAAATGGTTAAAGGTTCGCGGTCTATTGTTTGCCAGCGTCCCATAAGTCCGGTGTTATCCACTACTTTTTGTAAACCCAGCGCTATATCTTTTGGGCTAACCTTATACCCAATAAGTTGTAGCTGGTCAATTGCTGCTAGTACTCCAACAACATTTCTGGTTTGATAGCTACCCATTAAATCTAAGCTGAAAATCCTCTCCGAGCTATCCGCTATACTTCGTACTGTAATGGTTTGATAACCATTGTTTACCGTAGAGTTTTCAACTCTAAATTTGTTACAAGCAAAAACAATTGGAGCATTATTGGTTTTGGCTACGGCCTCAAAAATGCTGGTTACCTCCAGCTGCTTCTCGCTAACAACAACCGGTGTGTTAGGTTTTATTATGCCAGCCTTTTCGGTGGCAATCTTTTGCAAGGTGTCACCCAGCAAATCGGTGTGGTCTAGCCCAATGTTGGTAATAACCGACAGGTCAGGGTTTATAATGTTGGTCGAGTCTAATCTTCCTCCCAAGCCTACCTCAATAGCTGCAACATCAACCTTTTCATCGGCAAAGTATTTGAATGCCAGCGCTACGGTCATTTCAAAGAACGATGGTTTGATCCTTTCGAAGATACCCTTGTTGTCTGCAACAAAAGCTATTACATCTTTTTCGGCAATAGGTTTACCGTTTACCCTTATCCTCTCACGAAAATCGATAAGGTGGGGCGATGTGTACAGCCCAACCTTGTAGCCAGCCTCCATTAGGATGGAGCATAGCATATGCGAAGTGCTACCCTTGCCGTTAGTGCCAGCAATGTGTATGGTTCTGAATTGGCGGTGTGGATGGGAGAAATGCTCATCGAGGGCATGGGTATTATTCAAATCAGCTTTGTAGGCTGCTTTACCAACTCGTTGGTACATGGGGAGCTGCGAAAAAAGGTATTGTGTTGTTTGCTGGTAGTTCATTCCATGAAAAGTTTCCGCAAAAGTATCAAAAAAATCAGCGCGAAATGTTGCGCCAGGTTTTAGTATTTCTCCCGAAGATTTTCACGATGTAAGCCAATTGTGATTGGCTGAGAAAGTTTATCACTTGTGTCCGCCGACTAAGTATTTTTTATGATGATATTGATGTGGCAGATTTCGACCGCCTGCCTGAATGACGCAGTCAGGCAGGAAGCGAGACCACGAAGTAGCAGCAAAGCTAAATCTGTATTTATTAGTCGGTCAGTAGTCAAAGTTTATTTCGATATGAAGAATTAACGTTTTTTTCACCCTAAACTTTAAGTTAATTTGTAGCTTTATGCTTGAATCAATATAAAATTCAAGCGGTATGGCAGTAAAAAAGAAAAAGGTTTTTGTGTTGGATACTAACGTTTTGCTTCATGATTACACCTGTATCTATAATTTTCAGGAGAACGACATTGTGATCCCCATAGTGGCGCTCGAGGAGCTCGACCACTTTAAAAAGGGCAACGAGATGATCAATTTTCACGCTAGGGAGTTTGCACGCGAGCTCGATAAGATTGCGGGCGATAATCTATTCAATGGTGGCATCTCGCTTGGGAAAGGGCATGGAAAGCTTAGGATTGAAACAGGTAAACCTTTCTCGCCCGAGATGGAGCAGTCGTTCGCCGATAAAAACCCTGATCATCGCATTTTGGCCATTGCAAATTATCTGCAGAAGGAGAACCCCAAGCTTTCGGTTATTTTGGTGTCAAAGGATATCAACCTACGCATGAAGGCCAAATCGCTTGGGCTCGTTGCGCAGGATTACCTGTCGGATAAGATTAAAGACTTAGATACCCTAAAGCGTGAGATTACGGTAATTGAGGGGGTAGAGGACGCCAAGGTGCAGGGGTTGTACGATAATTTCGACGGGTTAAGCCCAAGCGAACTAGGCATTAAGCCCTACTCAAATCAGTATTTTATTATTAAAGGGGCTAAATCGAGTGCCCTTGGCCACTATAGCCCTGCTACCCAAACCATCGGTAGGGTTGAGAAGATGAGAGCCTATGGGATTGAGCCACGCAACTCGGAGCAAACCTTCTCCCTCGATGCGCTCATGCGGCCTGAAATACTATTGGTATCGCTCACCGGGAAGGCGGGCACAGGCAAAACATTGCTTGCGCTGGCGGCTGCCCTGCAGCAGGAGAAGAATTTTAACCAGATATTACTGGCCAGGCCAATTGTACCCCTTGCTAATAAGGATATTGGTTTCTTGCCGGGCGATGTGAACGAGAAGATTGGTCCCTATATGCAGCCCCTGTTCGACAACCTAACCGTTATCAAAAACAAATTTAAATCGGCAAGTAGGGAGTACCAGTATATTGATGAGCTGCAACGAACCGATAGGCTCATAATTACTCCTCTGGCATATATTCGTGGACGTAGCTTATCCAATGTTTTCTTCATTGTTGATGAGGCGCAAAACCTAACCCCCCACGAGGTAAAAACCATTATTACTCGGGCCGGCGAGGGAACTAAATTCGTTTTTACTGGCGATATCCAGCAGATTGATCATCCATACCTTGATATGAAATCAAACGGGCTAACCTACCTGTCGGACAAAATGCATGGGCAGGATGTGTTTGCCCACATCAACCTGGTGAAAGGAGAGCGAAGCTACCTTGCCGACTTGGCAAGCTCGCTATTGTAGCTGCTAATTTGCAAAATTCAAAGTACAGATATCCATGAGTGTTAGCAAAACCCTTTTTGTGCTTAGGCATGCCAAATCATCATGGGCCGATGTTGGTCAATCTGATTATGATCGTCCCTTAGCCCCAAGGGGAATCGCCGATGCCACCAAGCTGGCAACCCTCCTAAAGGATGAACTTATCGGCATTCAGCTAGTAGTTGCCAGCTCGGCAAATAGGGCGGCTCACACTGCTACAATTTTTTGCAGTATCGTTGGAATTCCGCCCGAGAATATTGTGCTGAATAAAAATCTTTATGAATCAACATTGGGCGAGATGATGCGACTAGTGTCTGCGCTTCCCGCCGATATTCATTGCGCCATGCTAGTTGGGCATAACCCCACATTTACCAGCTTTGTCAATATGTTTTTACCACGTGAGATTGATAATCTGCCTACGGCTGGATTGGTTCGTTTAGATTTTAAGGTGGATAGCTGGAGCCATATTAGCGAAAAGAAGCTAACGTCAAGTTGGGTTGATTATCCGAAAAACCATTAATTAGCGAAAAACTAGGCGGTATGGCTAAGCAGAAGGAATACATAAATAGAGAGATAAGCTGGTTATCGTTCAACGAGCGCGTATTGCAAGAGGCTGAAAATCCTAATGTGCCATTGCTCGAACGGCTCAAGTTTTTGGGCATATTTAGCAATAACCTCGATGAGTTCTTCAGGGTACGGGTGGCAACCCAACTCCGATTAATGCAGCTCGACAAGGGGATAAGGCAGCTGGTAGCCGAAAAGCCTAAAAAGGTGGTTCAGAGGATACAGAGAATTGTGCAAGACTTTCAGCAGCGATTCGATGGAGTGTTTGCTCAAATTCTTGACGAGCTTAAGGCAAAGGGTATATTCATAGTAAATGAATCTCAACTCGGTGATGAGCATAAGGCTTTTGTTGCTGAGTATTTTAAGCAGCAAATAGCGCCATCCATTGCTCCTGTCATGATTAGCCGATTGGATGAGTTCCCAGAGATAAGGGATAGGAGTATTTACCTTGCCGTTAAGCTGTCAAAGGCCGATAATCCCGAGGTTTTTGAGTATTCGCTGATTGAAATACCTACCTCCGACCTTGAAAGGTTTGTACGGCTCCCGAATTACGATGGCAGAATTTATATCATCCTTCTCGACGATGTAATAAGGTTCTGCCTTAACCAGGTATTTAGTATCTTACCCTACGATACATTTGAGGCATACACCATAAAAATCACACGAGATGCCGAGCTCGATGTGGATAATGATATAGCCGAGAGCTTGCTTGAGAAGATATCCAAAGGGCTTAAGAATAGAACCAAGGGCCAACCCGTGCGTTTTGTTTACGACTCGGCCATTGCTCCCGACTTACTCCAGTTTATAATTCAGAGAATGAACTTGGATGAGAACGATAACCTGATGGCCGGGTCGCGTTATCATAACTTCAAAGATTTCGTATCATTCCCCAGGCTTGGAAGCGAGGAGTTGATAAATAAACCCTTGCATCCTATACCCATTCAAAGGCTCGAAACCTCCACAAGTGTTCTAGAGGAGGTGGCCAAGAAGGATATTTCGTTACACTACCCATACCACAGCTTTTCTTACTACACCAGGATGCTTCGCGAAGCCGCTATCGACCCCGATGTTACCAGCATTAAGATTACCCTTTACCGAGTTGCCACCGAGTCGAAGGTGGTTCGGGCTCTTATGAATGCCGCCCAGAATGGCAAGTCGGTTACTGTAGTGATTGAGCTGCTAGCCCGATTCGACGAGGGAGCTAACATTTACTGGAGCAAACGGATGGAGGAGGTGGGTATTAAGGTGATATTTGGTATTTACGGGCTTAAGGTGCACAATAAGCAAACCCTCATTACGCGCGAGGAAAAAGGCAAGCTGATGCGATATGCAACCATAAGCACAGGGAACTTCCATGAGGGCAATGCCAATCTTTACACCGATATCAATATTCTTACAGCAGATAAGCGAATTACCAACGAGGTTGAGAAAGTCTTCTCCTTTCTGGAGTACAATTACAAAACATTCAACTACAGGTATCTTTGGGTTTCACCGGTAAGTATGCGCCGTAAGTTCTACATGCATATCGATACCGAAATTGCCAATGCCCGTAAGAAGCTCCCTGCATACATCCACTGTAAGATTAATAACATTGTTGACATGGATGTAATCCGTAAGCTCTATCAGGCCAGCAGTGCAGGGGTAAGTATTAAGCTTATGGTTAGGGGGATATGCTCACTAGTGCCAGGGGTGGAAGGGCAAAGTGAAAATATTGAGGTTGTTAGCGTGGTCGATCGCTATCTGGAGCACTCCCGGTTCTTTATTTTTTGCAACAACAATAATCCAAAGTATTACATCTCATCGGCCGATTGGATGACCCGAAACCTCGACTATAGGGTAGAGGTGGCTGCACCAGTCTTCGATCCCGATATTCAAAAGGAGCTACGGCAGGTGTTTGATGCCGGTTTTAAGGATAATGTTAAAGCACGAGTTGTGGATGGTTCCCTGAGTAATAAGTACAAGCGAAAGGATAAGCAAAAGGATTACCAATCGCAAATTGAGCTTTACAAGTATTACCAGAGGCTCTATAAAAAAGATGCTAACCCGTGAATGTACTAAAATTTGCAGCCATCGACATAGGTTCTAATGCCATTCGATTACTTTTTATGAATGTGATTGAGGGCGTTGGGGCACCCCTCTTCAGAAAATCATCGCTGGTACGTGTGCCTGTTCGCCTTGGCGATGATGCATTCACTCGGGGCGAGATATCGCCAGCTAAAGTCGAAAAGATTAAGAAAACCATGCTTGCATTCAAAAACCTAATGGATGTGCAGGAGGTGGTGGCCTATCGAGCCTGTGCCACATCGGCAATGCGTGAGGCTTCAAATGGAGATGAAATTATTCGACAGGTTAACGAGTATTCAGGTGTAGAGATAGAGATTATCGACGGAAAGCAAGAGGCCGAGATAATATACTCGAACCAAATAGTTGAGATGATAAATGATGATAGCCACTACCTATACGTTGATGTGGGCGGGGGTAGCACGGAGATCACGCTATTTAGCGATGGGGCTTTGGTCGACTCCCGCTCATTCAACGTGGGAACCATTAGGCTCCTGAACCAGACCGCAGGCGAAGCGGAGTTTAAAGAGATAAAAAAATGGCTTAAACACCTCAAGGCCAACTCGCGAGATGTTGTGCTAATTGGCTCCGGGGGTAACATCAACAAGATAATCAAGCTATCGGGGAAAAAGGATAAACAGCAGCTCCTACTCAACGAACTTGTTGAGATGAACAAGCAGCTTGCTCAATACTCGCTCGATGAGCGCGTAAGCATTCTGGGCTTAAATACCGATAGGGCCGATGTGATTGTACCTGCTTCCAACATATTTATCAAAGTAATGAAATGGTCGGGCGCAAAGCGAATACTTATACCCACCATAGGTGTTTCCGATGGTATAGTGCACCAGCTTTACCAGAAGTATCAAAAGGTTTAACCCCTAGCTTAGGTAGAATGGTTCGTTTTACCCCATTATCGCCTTGTAAAAGCTTAGCAGGTGCATGCTGTACGATTGGAATAGCTCCATCAAGGTCTCATTCATCCTATCCACAGCCTCTTCTCCTTTTTCGGCCTTAGCCATAGGGATAAGCTCCTTAAGCTCGTCCGAGCCAGGGGTTTCAAAATTTGGATTCGAAACCAGCACCTCAGGCAGCCAAGTTTTTAGAACTTTATCTACCCTTTTTGATTTTTCAGCCGATTCCTTGGCTGCTACTTGTCTGGCAAAGTCTTTGTCGTAGTCAACCATCTCAATAGGGTTTCGTAAAGCCGTAAGCAGGGGGTGGTCCATATTGTGGCTTTCGTATGCAGCCCTTAACACTTGCCATTGGAACTCTTCGAGTACCGAGTGCCTATTGCTCACTAGTTGAACTGCATTATCCCTGCTTTTTGGAAAACCAAGCATTGCCTTAATGTTAGTCCAAATCATTTTAAGGGGGCTAACCCCGGGTAGCGCAACAGAGTGGTATGGCATTGATAGATCGCCAAGGTAGTGCATCCCCCAACCCATGAATCGGTACCCCCAGTAAGGATTGCCCGATGCAAAAGCAAACTCGGCAAGTGCTCGGAATTGATTGATCCGCATTTCGGGAAGCGATTTTTTAAGGAAAGGGCCGAAAAAGAAAACTATTTTGGCCTCGTGGTAAAACCCCATATGGAAAGGGGCTTGGCTACCATACTCAAGGTTGGGGTCGCCAAATGGTTGTTCTCCAAATCCATATTCGTTGCCTTGTGGTGTGTTGTTGTCAATAAATAGGCCAAGGTCGAATCCATAATCAGGTTCATCGTTGGCGCTGTAAAGCACAGCCAGTGGCGATACCATATCGCCCTCGTTTAGCTCCACGTAATTTGTGGTAACAAGCGATGAAATATCCTTAACGGTTGTGAGTAATTCGGGTGCCACAGTTTGCCTATCGCCAATCTCCTCATGGGGCAATAAGTGCAGGTATAGCTTCATCTTAACGTTAGGGTTAAGCCTAATGGCTTTATAAAACCGTTCAAGTATATCGTCGGGATTGCCCGTCGCCTTAAACCTTAGATGATCGGGTAGGGCAGGGTAGTACGTTAGGTTTTGGGAAAGCCATAGCTCTTGCTCTGCAAAAAACTTCTCCAGCTCCTTTTCTTGCTCTATCAGAAATTTTTTTAAACTTTTAACAGCAATTGGATCCTGGTTGGCAAGCTCAGGAATGGTTGATAACACCTGATAGGCCATCAATGGGTGTTCCGACCATGCTTTTGCGGTGGCGCTTAGGAGAAT
>JAVERU010000006.1:0-51661 GCA_034006965.1 Tenuifilaceae bacterium | reverse complement strand
CGTTTTAATGCCTCCACCAACTATAACCGGAATGCTAACATTATTGCATACGGTTTTAATAACAGCCTCGGGGATAGTGTCTTGAGCACCACTACCGCCTTCGAGGTAAATGGTTTTCAACCCCAGCTGCTCACCAGCCAAAGCCGTTGCAAGAGCAATTTCAGGTTTTGATCGGGGGATTGGCGATGTGTTGCTCATGTACTGGGCCGATGAGGTTTGACCAGAATCGATTAGCATATAGCCGGTAGGAATAATCTCCATACGGCTTTCCTTAATGGCCTGCGAGGCTATAACATGGTTACCAATGAGGTACTCGGGATTACGACCCGATATGAGCGATAGCAGCAGAATGGCATCGGCAGTTGGGGTAAACTGAAAAACGCTACCCGGGAAAAGCACCGTGGGTATGTTGCCATTGCTCTTGATAACTGCAATGGTTTCGTCCATACCACGTTTCACTAAGCTTCCTCCTACCAGAATTAAATCAACACCAAGATTCCCGGCCTTTGTAACCAAATCGGAGAGGTTGTCTCTTTGCTTGTCGGGGTCAATAAGTAAAGCAAATGATCCCCTACCGCTTTTGATGGTGGAGTATACCATAATTTACCAAACTAAGGTTTTAGGATTGCAGCATACCCATACCACATTAAAGTGCTCCAAGTATTGATAATTGAGCTGAAAGTGCTGAATAGTATTCCCAAGCCGTACTGAAGCTTCAAGTACTCCTTCGTCCGAGAGGTTTTCGATTGGCTTGAGCTCCATATCCAATCCTCCTAGCCCTGTCATTCCGGGTAGTTTATAAATGGCTTCCTTGGCGCTCCATATCAGGGCAAGCCTTCTGTTGTCATCACTATCAACCCACTTTTTCTCTTTTTTTGAGAGATACTTATCACTTACCTGAGCAAAGGGTCGGGCAAACGATTCAATGTCGATTCCAACATGGTATTTATCGCTCATGATAACGGCAACAAAAGGGTATGAGTGGGTTATGGAGATATGTGACCGAGAATGAGCAAGGAAAGGCCTTCGCGTGGGGTGATACATCACGTGCCCTTCGTACCCAAACTCTCTTAGGAGCGATCGTGCAGCCAACCATTCGAGCCTGCGCCTATCGTTGGTTATTCGTGCAAGCCCCGGGAAGTAATCTCCTCCTACCCTCTGTTTCAAGGTTTCCTCATCTTCCTCAACTCGCCAAACGCCAAGAATAAAGTCTTGGGTTCTATGTAGGTGTTTGATAGCCATGGCAAGTTTCTATTGGTTCCACTTTAGGGTTTCCATTATGTGTATTACATCTTTACCAAAAAAATCTATAGCAGGGGAGAGTGAATCCTTGTTTGGGTTTACCGAGAAGTACAGCGCTCCTCTTAGGAAATGGTTTGCCGAATCGGTTGCGTAGAATTGCCATGAGCTTGCGGTGTTACCCTTCAGGTTGTAAAGCATACCGTATACCCGATTCTCGTGATCTTCAAAAAACTTTTCGCTAATAGCCTCGGCTTTTAGCGCATGCTTGTATGCCAGCGTTCGGGAGTCTTCTGTAAGCGAGTCGAGCCGATTATGGGCATCCTTATAGCTGATATGAATGCGGGCTTTGTACTGAGGGAAATCGATATTTACCCAGTAATCTTCTGCAATCTTCGAGTCGTCCTCAACTAGCGTGCCGTAGGTTGGGTAGCTGAAACGGTAGGGGTAGTGAGCCGAGTCAAGGAGTTGATACTCCTTCTCGGGAAAATCAATGCGGTAATACCCTCTGGGCTTGGGGGTTGACACATCGCCACATGCCTGTGCAAGTATTGTCCATACGACTACTAAAACTATTGTTGTTCTACTTCTCATTTTTTTCTGATTGCATTGCCAAGGTAACCTTTATTCTACGAATCCGCTTATTGTCAACCGAGTCGATGGTGAACTTGAAGTACTTGTGCTTTATCGTGTCGTTCTTGTTGGGGAGATGTCCAACCATCTCCAGGATAACACCTGCAAGGGTTTCGGCTTCACCCCTTACATCATCAAATATCGAATCGTTTACGTTAAGCACCTTGGCAAAATCGTTTAGTAAGATTTTCCCCTCGAACAGGTAGTTGTTATCGTCAATCTTTGTGTAAAGCGAGACCTCTTCGTCCGATTCGTCCGATATCTCCCCAACAATCTCCTCAAGGATATCCTCAAGAGAAACGATTCCACATGTTCCGCCATACTCATCAACCACAATGGCCAGGTGTATGCGGTTGGCCTGGAATTCCGAGAGCAAAACGTTAATCTTTTTGCTCTCGGGGATGAAGTAGGGCTCTCGGAGCAGTGCTTGCCAGTTAAAGTCGTCTGGCTCATCGATGTGGGGAAGCATATCTTTAACGTAAAGCACTCCTCGTATCTCATCGAATGAGTGTTCGTACACTGGTATACGGCTATAGCCCGACTCAACTACAACCGATTTTAGCTTATTGAAACCCGTGGAAATATCGAGGGCAACAACATCGAGCCGTGGTTTCATTATCTCCCTTACCTCGGTGTGCCCAAAGGTTACAATGCCCTCAAGTATTTTTTTCTCCTCGGGGTGATGGCCAGATGTTATCTCCAGGGCGTCGCTTAGCTCATCAATTGATATGTTTCGCTTTTGGGAGAATCGCTTGTTCATTTGCGCTGTTGAGGAAACCAGCAGGTAGTTAAAGGGCTTAAACACTTTGGTGATGACAAAAAGGGGAAAGGCCATAAACCGTGCGAAGGATAGCGCTTTGCTGGTTGCCAAAATTTTTGGTATAATCTCTCCAAACAGCAGAAGGATAAAAGTAATAACCACCACCTGGACAACAAATCCAATAATAGGCGAATGGCTAAAATCTATGGTGGCATTGGTTATGAATGCCGATAGGATTACAATTCCTACGTTGATGAAATTATTAGCAATTAAGATGGATGCAAGCAGCTGCTCTGGCTCGGCAAGCAGCCTAAGTATCACTGCATTGGTTTTAGTAGGATTATCCTCTAAGTATTTTAAATTTACAGGGCTTAAGGAGAAGAATGCCGATTCCGACCCCGATACTAAACTTGATAATACTAGCAGGATCAACAGCACTACTATGCCAAAAACTATTCCCCAAGTGATAGGATGAAACGAGATGTCGGCCAAAAAAATAGTGTTGGCAATTAGATGTTCGCCAGGTTCCAAAATGCATTTTTTTTGTTAAACACTAAGCCTCCGTGCTTTAGAAAG
Source organism: Tenuifilaceae bacterium (assembly GCA_034006965.1). Lineage (GTDB taxonomy): Bacteria > Bacteroidota > Bacteroidia > Bacteroidales > Tenuifilaceae > Perlabentimonas. Next base: position 48,453 of record JAVERU010000006.1, on the reverse strand, counting down.
GGAGGTCATCTTCGGGTTCAGGCATAGGTGGTTCGGGCTTGTCGGTTCTTTGGGTGTTGGTTTCTGGGGCGTTTTGCTTAGTATTGTCCTGAACCTCACCCGTTGAAGGGCCTAAAAACCTAAAGTTTGTACAGTACACCTCGGTGAAGTATTTTTTCACACCGGTTTCTTTATCGTCGTATGAACTTGTGCGTAGCCTGCCCTCTACATAGAGCAGCTTGCCCGATTTAACGTACTTCTCCACAATCTCAGCCTGATTTCGCCAAACTACAATGTTGTGCCACTCGGTTTGGGTAACCTTCTGACCGTTCTTGTCGGTATACGTTTCGTTAGTAGCCAAGGGGAAACGCGCTACGGCAATGCCACCCTCTAGGTGTCTTACGTCAGGATCCTTACCTACATTGCCCACCAGAATTACTTTGTTTACGCTCATAGCTAATTTAATTTAGGGTTTGTACAACATACAAATATAAGCATAACAATTAAAATCTAGCATACCCAAAAGGTTAATATACAAGCTGGGCTAGTGCCAAATCTTATCTGTTCTGCTATTTTTTTCGCCACCCTACTTCGTAGTAGTTTGGCTTTTCTTCAATGGCTTTTCTCAAAAAATCCTGTGGATAGCCAATACCCTTTGGCCATGAATCTATTTTCATATCTTCCCTGATGTACCTATCGTTGTATTTAACCAGCAGGTACTTTGCTAGGTCCCGCCATTGCTCAACAACGTGCTCGGCATTGTCGGCACTAAACGAGGTGAGGTACTCCTCCATCACCAATTTGTTGGTCTCGTGTAGCACTTCGGCAGCTTTGTCGATGGCTGGCACCATGGCAAATATACGATCCTCGAGCTGGCGCTGCACCTCAAGGATATCATCAATAACAAGGTTGTACATTCCGTACGAAATATTATTTACAGTGGAGAACACCCAAAAAGCTGATTCCCAAGAGAACTCAATGGGGCTGCCACCCCTGAGCGAAGGGGGAACTGTTTTGGTTGCCATATAGAATGGCATCCAAACAGTGGAGTAGGTATCGTCAACCGAGTACCACGCTATTCCGCCTATGGCATCGGGCAACCAGCTACGTGCCTGGGTGATGTACGAGAAAGCTGTTTGGGTTTGCGATACGGTGCGCTCCCAAGCGTATTGGGTCGAATCGCCATCAAGTGAAAAGGTTAGTGGGCGCCAGCGATATGGATTGCCAAATGGGCCAGCTGCAAACCCCTCGCCGGTGTAGTATGGCGTGTTATGGAAATGGTCGCGATGGAATGCAATTACATCCTGAACGCTAAGCTTCTTGTCGGGCTTAATGAATAAGGGGTAGGGCTCTGCTCCTTCAACGCATCGCCAGTAGTCGGACGAGTATTCAGCCGATGGAGCAGCCCTGTTGAAGATGCTCCAAACACGACCTTCACACATTAGTAGGGAACGCGGAGTAACGGGGGCGTAGGCATCAACAAAGCTAAAGTCTTTATCCTTACCCTTGAACCAACCCATTTGGCGTGCAAAATCAACCACATCATCGGCCCACATCCAGCTGTCTTTATCTTTCCAATCAATCTTTCTAATCCTGGCCTGGTTTGCATGAGCAGCGATGTAGCCATCGGGTACTCTGGCGGCTACCCAAACAGCACCCTTGCCGTGCTCGCCCTTCCCAATAAACTCGAGCACCCAGGCCTCATCCTTATCGGCAATTGTGAACGACTCACCAGTATCACTATAGCCATACTCCTTAACGAGTTCATCCATAATTCGAATGGCATCGCGAGCAGAGCTAGCCCTTTGTAGCGTTATGTAGATTAGGTTGCCGTAGTCGAAAAATCCATTGCCACCATGAAGTTCCCTTCGTCCGGTGAAGGTGGTTTCGCCTATGGAAACCTGTTTCTCGTTCATGTTACCCACCACCTTATAGGTTCGTGGTACCTGCTTAATGGTGCCAATGTATTTGCCCTCACGGAAGCTGTATAGTTTTAGCGAGTCGCCCTCGGTATATTTGCCCCCGGGATAAAAATGTAGTGGCGCCATAAACCCAACCACATCGTAGGTCCAGCTGGTTATTACGCTACCATCGGCACTGGCGCCCTTCGAAACGAGAACGCTTGTGCATCCATTGGTAGGCATAGGAGCTATTAGTAATAAAGAGGTTATTGACACAAATAGTTTGGCAAGCAAAGTTTTCATAGCTTAATTTTTAATTGAGAAAGCTACAAATATAAGTCCTTGCTTTTTGCTAAAAAAGTAGAATCGTGCTCAATTTAGCCAAAGGTATGCGTATGTGTTTGTTATTCAGGTAGTATGGGTTTATTGAGGAAGTACTTGGCAGCAGGTTCCGCTGCTAAAAAGTTTTCGATAAGCTTTGGGGTGGAGTAGTGGCTAACTTCGGACGTTGGCACCATGGTGCACTCCTGGGATAGCTTTTCTGATACAGCATCGATTTTAATTATTACAAATCGTGTGTGCAGGGTTTGGTGGCTAAGCAGGTGCTTAACCTCATCGGATATGTATACAATGGTATATCCTTTTTTGCCAACCCACTCCTTCAATGCTTTTTGTTTATGTAGCTGATTGGGCGCGATTGCTTTCTCTGTTTCAATAAGCGGGAATTCGTAAAGCGAGTGCCAAATATCCTTCGATTTGCGTTTAGATATAAAGGTGTTGTATCCGAACTGTATAAGAAGGTATGTGAAGTACCTGTTGCGAGGCACTAGCTTTTTGCCCTTAACAGGCAGCGAATCAATCATATTGTTTCGGTAGGCATAGCAGTAGTCCAGAAAAGGGCAATCGCCACACTTTGGGCTTTTAGGCACACATTGTAATGCACCAAAGTCGAGTAGTGCTTGGTTAAAGGTGTCGGGTGCCTCCATATCCATTAAGTCCATAACAATTTGATGAAAATCCCTTTTCCCTTGCGCCGTGGTGGGTAGGCTAAATACTCCAAATACTCTTGCAATGATGCGGTACACATTGCCATCTATAGCAGGTACGGCTTGCTTAAAAGCAAAAGAGGCTATGGCTCCGGCTGAGTAGTCGCCAATACCCTTGATCTTAATCAGCTCGTTGTATTCATGGGGGATGTTTCCATTATATTGATTTACAATTAGCTTGGCTGCGTTGTGTAGATTACGGGCACGTGTGTAGTAGCCAAGCCCTTGCCATACTTTTAGCACTGTGTCCTCGTGGGCATTGGCCAAATCATATATTGTAGGGAAGGTAGCTGTAAATCTCTGGTAGTAAGCTAGTCCCTGAGCAACTCGGGTTTGCTGTAAAATAACTTCCGACACCCATATATAGTAGGGATTTTTGGTGCTGCGCCAAGGTAAATCGCGTCTATTTTGCTCGTACCAACCAGTGAGAATGCTTTTAAAATCCATTGAATCAATTATTAATGAGCCTAATTTCCACAAAAATAGTTGTAAAGTTTTTTATTTATCAATTTAAAAGACTTATATTTGCAGTCCGATTTGAGATTTGTAACCTTAATTTATTGATAATTAAAGATTTTAAAAAATGACAAAAGCAGATATCGTAAACGAGATTTCCAAAAATACTGGGATCGAAAAGGTAACTGTTCAGAAGACAGTTGAGGCCTTCATGGAGACAGTTAAGGATTCTCTGGTAAAGGAGAAGAATGTTTACCTAAGAGGTTTTGGTAGCTTTATCGTTAAGAAGCGTGCGCAGAAAACTGCCCGTAACATTTCAAAAAACACTACCATTATCATACCTGAGCATTTCATCCCCGCTTTTAAGCCCGCAAAAACTTTTGTGAATAAGGTGAAGTCTCACGTTAAGTAATTCTATTTATCAACCTAAGATTATATTATCATGCCAAGCGGAAAGAAGAGAAAGAGGCATAAGATGGCAACACACAAGCGGAAGAAACGCTTGCGCAAAAACCGTCATAAGAAGAAGAAATAGTGCTTTGCATCAATTTTAGCGAGCCTATTTAACCTAACTATCCAACCTAAGGAGTCGTTGTGCTCTTTAGGTTGGTATTGTTTATAATACCTTACCGAAACTCTCAAATATTTTTCACAGTGAATACAGAGCTGATTATTGATGTACGATCATCTGAAGTTGCCATCGCTCTGCTTGAGGACAAACAGCTCGTAGAGCTAAATAAGGAGAAAAGCAACGTTCAGTTTTCGGTTGGCGACATCTATTTGGGTAAGGTCAAGAAAATAATGCCTGGGCTAAATGCAGCGTTTGTAGATGTAGGGTACGAAAAGGATGCCTTCCTTCACTACCTCGATCTAGGGCCGCACTTCAGGTCATTTAACAAGCTGGTTCAAACAGCAAACTCCAAGAAGGGGAAAGTTACCCCAATTTCCAAAACAAAATTAGAGCCCGAGATTGACAAGGAAGGTAAGATTTCCAGCGTGCTAACCTCCGGGCAAACGGTACTGGTTCAGATTGCCAAGGAGCCCATCTCAACCAAAGGGCCACGACTTAGCTCCGAAATTTCTATTGCCGGTAGAAATATCGTGCTGCTACCATTCTCCGATAAGGTTTCCATATCGCAAAAGATTACCTCACCCGAGGAACGCAAGCGCCTTAAGCGGCTTTTGGAGAGTATTATGCCCAAAAACTTTGGGGTTATTGTCCGTACCGCTGCCGAGGGAAAAAAGGTTGCAATTCTTGACGCTGAGCTCCGAAGCCTTATAAAGAAGTGGGACACGGCATTTGATAAAATTAAATCAACCCCCGTTCCCGGTATTCTACTCAGCGAGCTTAAGCGCACCTCAGCAATAATTCGCGATATGCTTAACGTTTCGTTCAATAGCATTTACGTGAACGACGAGGGGATATACAACGATATTAAAGAGTACATTGGCACCATCGCTCCAGAGAAGGAGAAGATTGTTAAGCTTTACAACGGTAAAGTACCCATTTTCGAAAACTTTGGAGTTGAAAAGCAGATAAAAGGGCTGTTCGGCAAAACCGTTTCTTTTAAAAGCGGAGCCTATCTTATTATTGAGCATACCGAAGCCCTGCACGTTATTGATGTGAACAGCGGCAATCGCTCAAAGGCAGGCAACGACCAAGAAACCAATGCCCTTGAGGTTAACCTTGCCGCTGCCGAGGAGGTCACCCGGCAGCTTAGGTTAAGGGATATGGGCGGTATCATTGTGGTCGACTTTATCGATATGCACCAGAACGAGAACCGGCAAATGCTATTCGATAGGATGAAGGAGCTTATGGGTAGGGATAGAACCAAGCACAATATCTTGCCCCTAAGTAAGTTTGGCCTGATGCAAATTACAAGGCAGCGGGTAAGACCCGAAATGCATGTTGAAACATTGGAGAAATGCCCCACATGCAAAGGTACCGGAGAGGTGTCTCCAACCGTTCTGCTCGACGAGCTGATTGAGAATAAGCTGGCTTTTCTGGTGAACGAGAAGGAGATCAAAAGTCTCGTCCTTAAAACTCACCCCTACCTTGCGGCGTTTCTTACCAAAGGGTTACTAAGTAAGCGTTTTAAATGGGCACGAAAATATAAGTGCACGCTAAAAGTTGTGCCCATATCATCCTACACATTCTTGGAGTATCATTTTCTTGATCAACACGACAACGAAATAGATTTGTAAAACCAACCGTGAGGCCGCTGCTAGCTACAGCGGCCTTTTTTTTCCCTTCTAGCCGAGCATTTCCCTATTTGCCGTTTTAAAATGGTTTAATACTTTTGCTTGAACTTTTAATTACCATGTTTGTTACGGCTTAATGTGCTAACTAATTAAATGTAAAATCGATGAAGAAATCACTTTCGTTTATTGTTTTCATGGCCATCACATTGGCTGCAAATTTTGCCTTTGCGCAAATAGAGGATCCCGTGAGCTGGAAATTCTCATCAAACCAAGTAGATGGCCAAACCTATGAGATAGTGTTTGAGGCCACAGTTGATATGGGGTGGCATCTTTACTCATCGAATCTTCCCGATGGTGGCCCAATTCCAACTACCTTCATTTTTACTGAAAGTGATAAGTTTGATTTGGTGGGTGAGCTCAAGACCTTATCCAAAGCTAAAGTGGAGTTCGACGAGATATTTGGAATGGAGTTAGCCTACTTCGATGCTTACGCACAGTTTGTGCAAACCATTGAGCTGAAAGAAGGTGTTTCTGGAACCAGTATTGTGGGTGAGATAGAGTATCAGGTATGCTATGAGGATAAGTGCATTTTTCTTACCAAGGATTTTTCGCTGGTAGTTGGCGACGCCCCAAAAACTTCGCAGCAGCCAACGGCAGTGTCTATGTCGGACGCTTCTGAAGCACCTACTTCGGAAAGTGCCGACTCATCGCTTCTAATCTTCTTTTTCATATCGTTTGCTGCAGGTCTGGCAGGGCTTTTAACACCATGCGTTTTCCCAATGATCCCTATGACCGTATCGTTCTTCATGAACAAGCAGAAGAACAGGTTCAACGCAATACTTAATGCCTTTGTCTTTGGTGTCAGCATCATCGTGATATACTCATCCATTGGCCTGTTGGTTTCGCTAACCAGCGTGGGGGCTGGTTTTGCCAATCAGCTGGTATCGCATTGGGTTCCCAACCTTATATTCTTCATCCTATTCATGGTGTTTGCTGCCTCTTTCTTCGGGTTGTTTGAGATTATGCTGCCCAGTAGCCTATCGACCAAAACCGATAGCCAAGCCGAGAGGGGTGGCTTTATAGGGTCGTTTTTCATGGCCTTAACCCTTGTTATTGTTAGCCTTTCATGCGTTGGCCCTATTGTAGGTGCCATACTGGTTGAGTCGGCTGCTGGCCTAGGTTTGAAACCCATTGTGGGTATGTTTGGGTTCTCGCTGGCATTTGCCATTCCTTTCACCCTGTTCGCTATATTCCCATCATGGCTAAACAAGCTGCCCAAATCGGGCGGTTGGCTCAACTCGGTTAAGATTGTCCTTGGCTTCATCGTGCTAGCGTTTGGTATGAAGTTCCTTTCGACCATCGACTTAACCTACCACTTGGGGATTCTTGGACGTGAGGTTTACCTTGCCATCTGGATTGTTATCTTCTCTATGCTTGGGCTTTACCTACTTGGCAAAATCAAGTTTAAGCTCGATTCAAAGGTTGAGCATATAGGTTTCTTCCGTATGCTGCTTGCTATCGCATCGTTCTCATTTGTAGTATACCTGTTGCCCGGAATGTTTGGTGCGCCACTATCGGGATTATCGGGGCTTATCCCTCCTAAAACAACACAGAGTTTCGACCTTGAGCGGATGATTGGTCAGCAAAGAGTTGCTACGATACAGGATAAATCGACCATTTGTGAGGAACCTAAGTATGCTGATATTCTGCACCTGCCCCACGGCCTACAGGGTTACTTCGATTACGATCAGGCCCTAGCCTGTGCAAGGGAACAGAACAAACCCCTGTTTGTTGATTTTGTTGGCCATGCATGCTCAAACTGTAAGGTGATGGAGCAAAGGGTGTGGAGCGACCCCAGGGTACTACAACGCTTACAAAACGATTTTGTGGTGGTGGCGCTATATGTTGATGAGCGCACCAAGCTACCCGAGGACGAGTGGGTAACATCAACGGTTGACGGAAAGGTGAAGAGTACAGTTGGGCGAAAGAATGCCGATTTTCAGATATCGCGCTTCAACGTGAATAGCCAGCCATACTACGTACTTCTTGGTAATGATGAGGAGCTACTAACAGCGCCTTATGGCTTTAACACCAATGTGGAAGAATTTATAAAGTTTTTGGACAAAGGTATCGAGCAGTTCAAATCTACTGGGACAGTTGGAAGTATTCAACCAATCCAAATAGGTGGATAAAAAGTTTGCATAGCACATATGGAAGAGCGTCGGTTTACACTGACGCTCTTTTTGTTTATATCAGCCCCAAATTAAACTCTTATTCAGAAAAGTGTTCTAAGACTTTACAAACTAATCCATAAATCTTACCTGTATGAAAAAGATACTCATTGTTGCCACTGCTATCCTTTCGCTATGCTTGGGAAGTGCAAGTGCACAACGCGACCCAGTTATCGACCGAATTATTGAGATTGGCCAAAACGATAACCGTACTATGCAGCACCTCGATGTGTTATCCAATAGAATTGGAGGCAGGTTAATAGGTTCCGATGGTTACGCTACAGCCGAGAAATGGGCTGCGCAAAAGTTTCGTGAGTGGGGTATGGAGGTGATAATTGAGGAGGTGGGCACACTGCCCGTTGGGTTCAACCGTGGCCCTTGGTTTGGACGTATGCTCAGCGATAATGGGATGACCCTTCACTTTGCAACACCATCATATACTGTTGGAACAAAAGGGGTACAGATTGGCCACGTGATGTTGGAACCAAAATCGCGCGCGGAGTTCGAGCGTATGAAAGGCAAGCTAAACGGTGCCTGGGTGCTAATTTCGGGCAAGAGCGATGGGTGGCCCATTGATGTTTCCGAGGAGGCCGACAAAAGGCGTGCTGAGATAATTGCTGAAAATGAAGAGACGGATCGGAAGAATAATGAGATTAGACGCGAGAACAGAGCCAATAGGAATACCAATATACCACCCAAAGAGTTACTACCCCTTAAGGAGGAGCCAGCCCTTTTCTACAAGGAGATGGTGGAGGCAGGAATTCTTGGGATAGTCCAATCGGCATCAAATCCTATAGTTGCGCTGTACGATAGGAAGAACCATATGAACTTCACCTTTGATGATTTACCAAAGGTTCCAGATATTAAGCTCGATGAACACCAGTTTGCTGTAATTGAGCAGATGGCCAAGGAGCGCCAGCGCTTTTTCCTCGAGTTCGATATTCGCAACCATTTCCGTATGGGGCCCATTCCATACCATAACGTTATTGGTGTAATTCCTGGCACCGAGTTCCCCGATGAGTACGTTATTATGGGTGGCCACCTCGATGCTTTTGATGTGGCAACGGGTGGTGTCGATAATGGTTCGGGTGTTACCCCAGCCATGGAGGCTGCACGATTGATTATGGAAGCTGGCGGTAAACCGAAGCGAACCATCTTGGTGTGCCTATGGACCGGCGAGGAGTTTGGCCTGTTGGGATCAAGGCATTGGGTCGAGAACCATTCCGACAAGTTGGATAAGGTATCAAATATGTTTAATCGTGATGGTGGGCCTACGGTAGCTAGCAGCTTAAGCGTTACTGCTGCTATGATGGATGACATAGTAAAGGTTTGTGAACCCCTGAATGATATCAATCCCGATTTTCCCTTTACGGTAACCGAAAGACCTCCAATGGAGCGCCCAAAAGTGGCTTGGGGAACCGATAGCGGCCCGTTTGCAGTAGCAGGAGTGCCAACCCTAAGTTTTGGCACAACCGATCCCAAGGGCTACGACTTTAGCTACAGGGAGATTTGGCATACCGAGCGCGATTTGTACAACATGAGCATTCCCGAGTACCAGGAGCACACATCCATAGTAACCGCCATTGTGGTGTACGGTATTGCTAATTTGGATCATCTGCTTTCGCGCGAGGGGTACTGGAAAGAGGAGCAACCTGAACCCGACAATACTAGCCGAAGGAGACGGAGGTAGCTAAATAGAATGATTCTTACAAAAGCGGATGCGATTTACACATCCGCTTTTTTATGTTAGCCGCTTATACAACACGGACGATCGTAGCGCCATGGCTGCAACTAATGGGAACATTGGGAAGGGTAGCGTTTGCGGTAGAATAAACCACAGAACTAGCAGCAGTAGCATGAGCACTGCATTAACCCCAAAGTAGTATCGAATTAAGCCTTTAAGCCTCGATATGGTTAAAAGAGCGGCTGCCATCAGGTGCAGTGGATGCGCCCATATAAGGTTGTAGTTATTGGCCATTACGGCATGGTCCGAGCCAAACCATTGGAATGCAATCACAACTCCCAGAAGCCCCACTAGCCCAAAGATTACCCTGTCGAACCAAAAATAGTTTCGCCCTTTCTTCAGGTTGATAAAAGTAACCAGAGCAGCCAAGAGTAAAATCATAGAAAACACAAAAAATGGTGCATTCCGGAATTTGCTTTTTGGTAGCTCGCGCCCCTCAAGAAGTACTGTTGGCTCCTGCATTAGCGGATTATCGCCATTCTCTGTCTCAATGGTTGCGTAGGCAAAAGCGGTTAGCATATGCTCAGGCAAAAACATGTGTTCCCAAGGCCGAGCAGGCCTATCGGCTGACACACCCAACAGCAGGTTAATTCCCAGCTTTGCCCAAGGTTTTTCCTTAACGTTAGGCATAAGCAAATCTCTAAAACTCTTGGTCTCGTCGAGCTTGCTGTAATCGAACGTAATGTTGCGAGGGATAGCCTCAACAAAAATATCGCGTATGCGCGTAGCGCAGTTGTCGAACAGAAAATCGTATAGGTAGTACCTATTATCGGGTAGATAGTTAACCTTAAGCGAGTCGAGGAGCAGCTGCTTTTCATGCTGATTTAAATTCAGCACCTGCTCGTAAATATATCGCTCTTCGAATATGTAGGTTTGCTCAAAGTTCCTGTAGGTGGAGACTGAAAGTATATAGTTTAGCTTCCCCTTCACAAAGTTGGGGTAGAAGTTAGGGTCAGAGAAATCGAAGGTCCCGTAGTTAAATACCCAGTCAACACCCACCTTTGGGTCTGAAATTCGTATGGCGCTATGCCCAAAAATGGAGTATAGCTCCTCGCCCTGCGAGCAGGTGAGCAGGCTTACCGTTGCATCTTCGGTTAATACCACATCGGGTAGCTGGGCGTTGCCCTCAAGGTTGGCTTGGAGTAGGAGTCCTAAAATCAGAATAAATTGATGTACCCTTCGCATATGCAGTGTTTTATAATTTTGGTAATGTTAAAAGAGGCATAAAGTTACAGGTAATTCTAAATTTACGCCCTGCCCTTAGCTAAAGATTTGCTATTTTCGCATTAAAAGTAGGTTGATATGATTACACAAGGCGTTTGCATAGGTGGAGATTTCCGCAGTTTACCCAACACCATTGAGGTTAAAAGTCCTTTTGATAAGAAACTCGTAGGCGTTTGTTCCTTGGCGGGAACCAATGAGCTGGAGGAGGCCATTGCTTTAGCACTAGCCTGCCAAAAGGAGATGGCCAATATGCCATCATTCCAACGGCAAGAAATATTGAATGGAATTGCCAATGGGATGGAGCACGAACGCGACGATTTGGCAAAGCTGTTGGCAATGGAGGCCGGCAAGCCCCTGAAGTATGCATTTGGTGAGGTAGACAGGGCTATTCAAACCTATCGGATTGCCGCCGAGGAGTGTAAACGCCTGCCGGCCGAGTACATCAAGCTCGACTGGACTCCTGCCGGAAAAGGGAAAGAGGGACTTGTTAAGTATTTCCCCGTGGGGCTTGTGGCTGGGATTTCGCCCTTTAACTTTCCGCTTAACCTAACATCGCACAAGATTGCACCTGCCATTGCTGCTGGCTGTCCAATTGTTCTGAAGCCAGCTCGGAGCACCCCCTTATCGGCCTTAGCTCTTGCCAGAATTGCCTATAAAACCTCGCTCCCCAAGGGAGCACTAAGCATACTGCCTATGGATAGGGAGTCGGGCAATCAGCTGGTTACCGACCCTCGATTTAAATTGCTAACATTTACAGGCTCCCCACAGGTGGGATGGAAAATGAAGGAGATGGCTGGGAAGAAGAAGGTTGTGCTTGAGCTGGGCGGAAATGCAGGCGTAATTGTAACCGAAACAGCAAATATTGATATGGCCATTGGTAAGTGTCTTTCGGGTGCATTTGCCTACTCTGGGCAGGTTTGTATACATACCCAACGGATTTATGTCCATCAATCGGTATTCAACACCTTTATTGATGGCCTAGCTAAAAGGACAGCGGAACTAGTAATTGGTGACCCTTTAGATTCTAAAACCGATATCTCGGCAATGATAGACGAGGCCAACACCCAGCGCGTGAAGGAGTGGGTTGATGAGGCCATAACCGATGGCGCCAAGCTGGTTACAGGCGGTAGGGTAGCGGGAGGGATTTACCTACCTACAATCCTTACCAATACTGCCCCAGCTATGAAGGTATGTGCACAGGAGGTTTTTGGACCAGTGGTAATTGTTGAGCCATATACTCATTTTAATGAGGCAATCGATGCAATCAATAATACCTCCTTTGGTCTACAAGCGGGTGTTTTTACCAATAGAATCGATGAGGAGAATATTGCTTTTAACGAGCTACAGGTGGGTGGAGTAGTAATAAATGATGTGCCAACCTTTAGGGTCGACCACATGCCCTATGGTGGGGTAAAAGATTCGGGGCTAGGACGTGAGGGGGTGAAGTATGCCCTGTATGATATGATGGAGCCTAAAATACTCGTGAGAGGGGTATAAAATTATTTCAAAACGCACACTAATATTCAACCTATAAGCTATTGCTTGTTATATTGCTTAGGTATCTTATTAACGGTCTAATTCTTACCAATCAAAACAATTATTCTGTATTGTTTAGCTATTTTTACGCAATTTTTTACCCTCACACTTGGTTGCAAATAGATGATTTTTATGCTTTTAATTAAAGGGATAATCGTTGGGCTACTGGCCTCAATACCTTTGGGCCCTATTGGGATTATATGCATTCAGCGAACCATTAATAAGGGGAAACTTAGCGGTTTTTTGAGCGGTATGGGCGCAGCTAGTGCCGATACAGTTTTTGCAGCCATTGCTGGTTTTAGCCTTTCATTTATAATTAGCTTTATCCAGGAGCAGCAAGTTCTTTTTCAAGCTGTAGGCGGGCTAATTGTTTTTGGCTTGGGAATTAAAATATTTTACACCAATCCAGTTAAGCAGCTTCGTAGGCATAAGCGCAAGCAGAATAATCTTTTGGAAGATTACCTATCGGTTCTTTTGGTTACCATTACCAATCCATTGGCTGTTTTTCTATTCATTGCCCTTTTCGCATCGCTTGGTGTTGTTGTTGAGGGCGAAAATATTTTATTATCGCTTGTTGCAACCAGTGGCGTTTTTATTGGCGCAATACTTTGGTGGTATATCCTTACCACGTTGGTTAATATTTTCCGCGATAAGTTTAGGCTCAAACAACTTTGGTGGATCAATAAGCTCTCCGGCGCCGTGATATTTACATTGGGTGCTGTGGCAATATTTGGGCTACTTCGGCTGTTTTGGGTGTAGTAACATAGAATCCTCTGGTTGCTCCGTTGTAATAGTTTCAATTCTAAATAAGCTTCCACAATTTTTTTGGGTTAATATTGCCGTTTAGCCTAGGCCAGAAGAAGTGGAGTGCCCGTTCATTTTAGCTTTTCTCTAGCTTCGCATATTCCCTATACCTCCTAGCTAGCAACAAACTGTGAAAATAATAGGAAAAGGCTATTTTTGCTGCATTTGAATTAGGAGTCACGTACTTAAGCCATACTTGTCTGCCCTTCCCTCAAGGCTATTTCTTCGCAGCCAAAAGAGGCTTGATTCCCTTCGCACGATTTAAAATCTGACCTTACTATTTAGTATCCTTGTTGCATATGCTCGAATTATTTCAAATATAACCCTCTGATTTTGAACTACCAAGCCAATATGCTGATAGTTTAGGAGTTCAATAAGCAAAACAAGTTACTTTAAAACATAAAAAGGATAACGGACAGTTTTTTACTCCTATTCCAATTGCTAGTTTAATGGCATCATTATGCAGTGTTGAAAAGAAAAGAATTAGAATACTTGTCCCTGGTTGCGAAACTGCAATATTAACTTGTTCTTTAATTGAGCTTTAGTCAATGAGAATCCAAAAATTGATTCAAATGAATTAGTAGCATATGAAACTGACCCGAAACTAATTTCTACTTCGGAAAATCTTTAGCTTTTCTTAAACAATGGTTAGAAAAGAAAAGTATTGATTTTCAGTTTATCTTGCACATCAGCGACTTTGTTCTTGAAAATGCTTCCGCTTTAAGAAATATTTATGGACAACTAAAATTTGATATTATTATCTCTAACCCACCCTATTTTAATCCCAGATTATTCATTAGGAGCTCTGCGAACTAATGGCTTAGCTGAATTTAACCCTCCCGATGAATCGGGACAAGCTGATTTAGAAAAACTAAATTTGTAAGCATTTATGATGGCAAATTTTTAGCTTTTCTTCATCGAAATGTCATCATAACATTCGATTAATCTGCGTATTAACAGTATCGTTTTTTAATGGTGCTCATTAGAAAAAAACGCTAATGACAAATTTGGGTTAAACTTTCGTAACTAATCAGTTTGTTTTGTAGTCGGCAATGGTGTTTACTGCCAGCAACACGCTCGGACCATTCTTTATGGCGGTATCAATAAATGGATCTCAGGATGGCGAAATTCTCAGCCGCTTCAGGCATTGCGAACTGTCCGGGGATATTTTCTGTTTTACTTTCACGTTCCGGATTGCCCTTTCCGAACCGTTGTTGTCGGGAGGGACATCGGGATTGTAAAGGAATGTAAAGATGCAATCACGATGCTTGGCTGTCCGCTTTGGAAAAGTGACCAATTCTTTATGTTTCTGATTCAAAGGCTCTTCCAACAAGGCATCCAGCTCCTGCCCAAGGTTGTCTCTGGCCTGGTTAGGGCTACTGTGGTCAGCGGGGCCAAATCGTTTCTTAAGCTGCTCAGCCTGTAAAAGCATGCTGCGAAAGCTTTTAGTCCAGGTTGTTCGGTAACGCTTCTCCAGGTATGGTGAATCAAACGAGGCAATTTGAAGCTCTTTAAGCAGCACCTCTCGATCCTCTTTCCTTAGCGAAAGGTACAACTCCTTGATCTTATCCAGAATCATCGCCATTTTTTATTCAAAGCTAAACAAATTTTCCGACCAATATTTGTTTTAAATAGAGCCATATAAGTTTGATGTAAAGGTACATGGTTAAAACTAGATCGTAGACCTTTTCTTTGAAACTACTTTTAGTATCAACAAACAAAGTGTAATTTTGTACATTATCACAACCGTAGAATATGAACAAACGAAGGATAGCCAAAGCATTAACACGAATAAAACACTTACCTGCCAATAAATACTTTTTTAGCTATGCGGGCAATAAGCTAAAACACCTCTACCTAAAGCTTACCAAATCGACCCAAGTTGCCTACCCCTCAAGCGTGATGCTTGAGCTAACCAACCGATGCAACTTGCGCTGCACCATTTGCCCTAGGGAGTACGAATATGGGAAGCAAATGGATAAGGGTAATATGGATATTCTGCAGGCCAAGAGAATTGTAGATGAACTGTGGCCCTACCTCGACTCCATTGGCCTTACGGGCATGGGCGAAACTTTTCTTAATGATGATCTTGAGGAAATTGTCAACTATATCAAAACCAAGAATCGAGGTATTATCATCTCGCTCTCAACTAATGCTGTTGCCCTAAACTTTATCGAAAAAGCCAAGCGAATAGCTGGAAAGGTTGATACAATTCAGGTGTCAATTGATGGAGTTGATGACGTTTATAACTCCATCCGTAAGGGGTCATCGTTCGAGGCGCTATCGAAAAGCTTGAAGGAATTGGTAGCCCTCTGCAAAGGCACGCAAACCACCATAATGCTAAACATGGTGGTTACCAAGGAGAATTACATCCATATGGCACCGCTAGTGGAGTACGCCTCAAAAACCGGTGTTAAATACCTTGACTTTACCCTCCTTAACCTTGCTGCTGTTACCACCTTGGATGTTAGCTACTACCAGTTTTACCAATCGCCTGAGTTTAAAGCAAGCCTGCACGAGCTAGACAAGGCCATTCAAAGGTATCCAAAGGTATTGGTTACCAACAAAAACTTTACAACCCACAACAGCTTTCAGAAATGCCCATTTCCATGGACACACTTCTACATCACCTGGGATGGCTATTTAGTACCCTGCTGTGCAAAACCATTCCCCAAGGAGATGAACTTTGGAAACATTAGGGAGATGACCGTCCTAAACGCTCTAAACACCAATGATTATAGGAGCTTTAGAAAGATGTGGCTTGCAAACAAGGCTCCCAGCTTCTGCCACAATTGCCACTTCATAAATATTGAACCGGTTAGCTAAAAATAGAAGGGGGAGCAAAAAACGGCTCCCCCTTGTAGGATATATGACGTGCTAGCGAAAACTTTACATCATTCCGCCCATTCCACCCATTCCAGGGTTACCCATAGGCACTGGGTTTTCCTCCTTCTCATCGGCCATTACGCACTCGGTGGTTAGGAACATACCAGCAATTGACGCTGCGTTCTCAAGGGCAATACGGGTTACCTTGGTTGGGTCAATCACACCGGTTTTGAACAGGTTCTCGTACTTGTCGGTGTAGGCATTGTAACCATAGTCATCCTTGCCTTCCTTAACCTTCTGAACCACAACAGAACCATCTTGGCCAGCGTTGCTAACAATTTGGCGAAGAGGAGCCTCAATGGCTTGACGAATAATCTTGATACCAGTGTTCTGATCCTCATTCTCCACCGAAAGGCCTTCAAGCCCTTCAAGAGCGCGGATGTATGCAACACCTCCACCAGGTACAATACCTTCCTCAACGGCAGCACGGGTTGCGCTTAGGGCATCGTCAACGCGATCCTTCTTCTCCTTCATCTCGGTTTCGGTAGATGCACCAACGTAAAGTACAGCAACACCGCCAGCAAGCTTAGCTAAACGCTCCTGAAGCTTCTCGCGATCGTAATCGGAGGTTGTATTCTCAATTTGTAGCTTGATTTGTGCAACACGCTTAGCAATAGCCTCTTTGTTTCCAGCACCATTTACAATGGTTGTGTTCTCCTTGTCAAGGCTAATCTTCTCTGCTGAACCCAGCATATCAATTTTGGCAGCATCAAGGCGAAGGCCTTTCTCCTCGGAGATAACCACACCACCGGTTAGGATAGCGATATCCTCAAGCATCTCCTTACGACGGTCGCCAAAGCCAGGCGCTTTAACAGCAGCAATCTTAAGCGAACCTCGGAGCTTGTTTACCACAAGGGTAGCTAGCGCCTCGCCATCAACATCCTCGGCAATGATAAGGAGTGAGCGACCATTCTGAGCAACGGGCTCTAGCACTGGCAGCAGATCCTTCATGGTTGATATCTTCTTATCGGTGATTAGAACGTATGGGTTCTCCAGTACGGTCTCCATCTTATCGGGGTTGGTAATAAAGTAGGGAGAAATGTATCCACGGTCGAACTGCATTCCCTCAACCACCTCAACGGTAGTCTCAATGCCCTTGGCCTCCTCAACGGTGATAACACCTTCCTTCTTCACTTTCTTCATGGCCTCAGCAATCAGCTTTCCAATCTCGTTGTCGTTGTTAGCCGAGATGGTAGCTACCTGCTCAATCTTAGTGTAATCATCACCAATCTCGATGCTTTGCTTCCTAAGGCCTTCAACAACCTTGGCAACTGCCTTGTCGATTCCGCGCTTCAAATCCATTGGGTTTGCACCTGCGGTAACGTTTTTCAAACCTACACCAATAATGGCTTGAGCCAATACGGTAGCGGTAGTTGTACCATCACCAGCGTCATCGCCAGTTTTCGATGCAACCTCTTTCACCATCTGAGCACCAATGTTCTCCATTGGATCGCTTAGGTCGATTTCCTTAGCTACAGTAACGCCATCCTTAGTTATTTGTGGCGATCCGAATTTTTTCTCAATAACCACGTTACGCCCTTTGGGGCCAAGGGTTACTCTCACTGCGTTGGCAAGCTGATCGACACCTTTCTTGAGCTGATCGCGTGCCTCGATATCGAAGCTGATAATTTTTCCTGACATAATATCTATTTAGTTTGTTAAGTTATACAATTAAACATTAGTTTCCGATGGATGCAAAAGCTATAGAACAGCAAGAATATCCGATTGTTTCATCATAAGATAATCCTTACCGTCGATGCTAATCTCAGTACCAGCGTACTTGCCATAGAGTACCACATCGCCTTTTTTAACCTCCATTTCAACATCTTTTGTACCCGAACCAAGTGCTACAACAGTACCCCTTTGTGGCTTTTCCTTGGCTGTGTCGGGGATGTAAATGCCGCTTGCGGTTTTCTCTTCTGCTTCCATGGGTTCAACTAGAACCCTGTCGGCCAATGGTTTAATTTTTACGTCTGACATATCTTACATGATTTATTGTTAATAAATAATTTTCGATTTACAGCCTTGCATATTACGAATTGTGTGCCAAAGGAAAAATCTGACATTATTGCCCACAAATTGAATGTTTACTTCGATTGCCATAGCCCTAATAAATCGACATTCAGGCATACTACTTCGCCACGAACAAACGCCGTTGACGCTGACTTACCGACTGTTACACTATTCAAAAAAGGACTTGGCCACTACCGCACCCAAACGGCAACGGGTGGTAGAATAACACACTAAGAGTAAGTTATACTCCTGACGAGCAAAAACATAGACCAACAAAAAAGCAAAAGGGTGTCAGTATCTGCCATACTGACACCCTAAGGGTATGGAAATAGTATAAACTATTAGTTCTCGTCAGGGTTGCCCCCATCCTCATCGGGGGTTGGGGTTGGGAATATAGGTAAGGCCGATGGGCTAGGAGTTCTTTCGAGTTGCTCCTCAATGGCCGAACGGCTATTTTCACCTCTATCGCGTGGGATAGTAAAAGAAGCAAGTAAGCTAAGAACCAACAGGCTAACCGCCAAGGTCCAGGTTGCTTTTTCTAAAAAGTCGGCGGTCTTGCGAACACCCATCACCTGATTTGACGATGCAAAGTTCGAAGCCAAACCTCCACCTTTAGAATTTTGTACCAACACAATTAGTATAAGTAGAATGCTGGCAATAATAATTAACACTGAGATAAGCAGATACATTGCTAATGATTTTAACGTTTATTTATCGGGTTGTCTCTTAATTTCTTCAATTTGAGTGGCAAAGTAAGCTTTTTTTTCTGGATAATTCAAACTTAATTTTTCGTAAATTTTTATTGCCTTATCCTTAAGCCCCTGAGCCAAGTATATCTTGGCTAACGATTCGCTAGCTGTGTCCTCGGGTTCCTTAAGCGATTCGAGCGATATATCCTCCTGCTCCTCTCTTTCCTGGTTGGCAGGTTGACGGGGTACAATCCTTGGGCTGGTCTCAATAAATGCGTCAATCAGCGCAAATGGATCGTTGGAATCATGCTCACTCGAACTACTCAACTCCTTATGGTCACTCTTGTTGATAAGGTCAAGCACCGAGGGTTCTTCCCTTCGTTCCGCAACGTTAGGCTCTCTATCCTTTATCTTATTGAAATCGAGCGACAACGATTTGTATCCATCCTCGTTGAGCATATCGTTGGGGATCTCCAGCGTATAAAGCTGGGGATCCATAAATACCTCCTCATCGGTTTTATGCTTACCCCCATCCGAGGAGCCGTTAATTTCTAAAAGATTATCTCCATCGGCAATGTGCGCAACCTCAGGCTGAGGCGCTTCAGCAACGGATTCATTAACCTCTTTGGAGTCGTCAAGCATAAATGGAGTTTCCGCATCAAAGGGCTCAACTTCACTAGTACCCATCGGCGTTTGGGAAGGGCTTCCCCTTTGGCTAATATAGGAGAAAAGCGCTTTCCTGTTGGAGGACAAAGCAGCAACCCTTTTCAACTTATCCTTGAAATCATCCGATGGTGTATTCACACCGCATGCCAGCCCCAACGCTCTAGCAGCAAAAAAGTATGGATACTGCTCAACTATTTTATCCAGCTGGCTGATGGAGTCCTGCTCAACACTGTAAATACTTTCGAGGCATTTGTAAAACTGTTCCTTTTCCATATCTACCAGTTTGCTACTGCGCTATTAAAGATATCTTCAACTAACTTGTCAACAATTAGCCTAACGAGCTCCTCCTCAACCTGAACCAGCTGCTGTCGGCTATCGAAATCCTCGAAATGGGTAAAGGTCCTATCGTAATTCTGCGAGGGATCTATCGCATTTTCAAACTTAACACGAACGGCTATGGTTAGCCTATTCATAGCGGCCACCTCGTTACCCTGTATGGCTACGGGCTGAACCCTGTAGTTCCTAATCTCACCGCTAAATGACAGATCGCCATACGAAGGTATCACATTAAGCCGTGTTTGCGAAACGAACCGATTCCTTAGTCCCTCCGACAAGGTATTGCTTAGCATTGGGTTTACCAGCGGGGCCAGGTTCTGAAAGTGATCGACACTAACCGTTTTAACATCGGGCGAAATGGATGCTCCAGTAAAGGAGTAGCTCATAGAGCATGAGGGGACAAGGGCAAACATTACAATCCCCAAAACAATTTGTGCAATTAATGTATGTGGTTTTAGTCTCATCAAAATACTAATCTAAGTTATACTCTTTAATCTTACGATACAGCGTTCGCTCCGATATTCCCAGTTCATGAGCAGCCTGTCTGCGCTTACCGTTGTATTTTTCGAGGGCTTTTTTAATCATCTCCACCTCCTTATCGGCAAGCGATAGTGATTCCTCTAAAATTTCCTCAGTATCCTGAATATGGGGGTGTTCGTGCGGAAACGCCTTGGGCTCATAGTCGTTTTGGCCTGATGGTGATACTATTGGAATATCCTCTTTGTACAAATTTTTAATGATGCCAGCGCTTTCGCGACTAACGTCTACACTTCGACCACCGTTTTGCAGCATATCTAGCACAAGCTTCTTAAGATCATTCACATCGTTGCGCATATCAAAAAGTATCTTGTAAAGTATTTCTCGCTCGTTGGCAAACGAGGGTTCGGCTGCTGAACTCTTGGTGATAAGGGCTGGCAACTTGGTGGGATTGTAATCGGGCAGATAATGCAGTAACTTATCGGCTGTAACCAACCTCGATTCCTCAATCACCGAAATCTGCTCGGTTACATTCTTAAGCTGACGAACGTTACCAGGCCACTTGTAGTTTACCAACACGCGCCGTGCATCGTCGTCGAGCGTTACAGTGGGCATTCGATACTTTTCGGCAAAGTCGGATGCAAACTTTCTAAACAGCAAGGGAATATCCTCAATGCGCTCGCGCAAGGGGGGCATATTTATTGGAACGGTATTTAGCCTGTAGTACAAATCTTCACGAAACTTGCCATTCTGTATTGCCTCCACAAGGTTAATGTTGGTTGCAGCAATCACCCGGACATCCGTTTTCTTCACCTTTGATGATCCCACCCTAAGAAACTCGCCGGTTTCGAGCACACGTAGCAAGCGCACTTGGGTTGAAAGGGGGAGCTCCGCCACCTCATCGAGAAATATGGTTCCACCATCGGCTACCTCAAAGTACCCCTGACGGGTTTCCATAGCACCCGTAAAGGAACCCTTTTCATGACCAAAAAGCTCCGAATCGATGGTGCCCTCAGGTATTGCTCCACAGTTTACGGCTATGTAGCTACCATGCTTGCGGGCGCTATAGGAGTGAATTATCTGAGGGAAAACCTCTTTGCCTGTTCCGCTTTCGCCTGTAATAAGAACCGAAAGATCGGTTGGGGCAACCTGCAAGCCAATGTCGATTGCTCGATTTAATCCCTGCGAGTTACCAATAATCCCAAATCGTTGCTTTATGCGTTGTATATCATTACTCATACCTAATGATAAATTGATACTGACAAAATTACATATTTTACTTTTACGCTACAATATGGTTTCCGAATAATTTATACGCATCAACATTTCTCTAAGGTTATTGCTTTACTGACAATTCTACTTTATTTAGCTGTGTGACGAAACGCTTTGGATTAAAATAGAAAATCACTAGTGACCGACAAAAACTTTAAAGATATTATTAGATTGCCTTCGGCGAGCTAACGGTTCTTCGCTTCACTTCGTTTTGCTCTGAATGACTCAGTAAGGCAGGAAGTGAAGAATCTTACCATTTTTTGTCGACCACTAAATGATCGAAGATATTTTTTTCGTCTTATAGCAAAGCATTCAAATCCACGAAAAAACCCCTTGCCAGGGCAAAGGGGTCGAGCATTTTATTTTATACCACAGGCTCTAATCAGCCTCCTTCACAAGCAGTATATATGTGGGGAAGTGATCGGAATACCCTCCCAGATACTGTCCGCCAGCATACGTGCGGAAGGGATACCCTTTGAAGCGACCTGTAGGCTGTTGCAAAAACTTTTTGTTGAAAACATTCGCCCTATAAAAACGATACGAGGAGTAATCGGTCTCAACCAATGGCTTGCTCACAAGAATCATGTCGAATAAGCTCCAGGTATCTCGCCAGGCAAGGGTTCCAATCCCTCTTTTGTAGAGGTTATAAAAGGGGTTGTATAGCTCATCGCCATCCTTCATCTTGTCAATCTCAGGAACAGCCTTCATGTACTTGGTAACACTCACGTTGTCGGGGTTATCATTAAGGTCACCCATAAAAATAACCTTTGCGTTGGGGTCAGCAGCCTGCAGGGAGTCGATGATATGACGCCCAAGCTCAGCAGCGGCAATCCTCAATGGTCGACTACGGCTTTCCCCCCCACTACGCGAGGGCCAGTGGGCTACAATGAAATGGACCATTTCACCATGCAGCTCACCAGAAACAAGCA
Source organism: Tenuifilaceae bacterium (assembly GCA_034006965.1). GTDB lineage: Bacteria > Bacteroidota > Bacteroidia > Bacteroidales > Tenuifilaceae > Perlabentimonas. Next base: position 26,062 of record JAVERU010000006.1, on the reverse strand, counting down.
GCTGATCACGGGTTCTAAAGTTTTCGCGACCAGGAATGGTTAACCTGTAGCTTTTGCTATTTGTTACCTTAAAATATTCGGGTTGATACATTAAAGCCACATCAATACCTCTGGCATCGGGGCCATAGTGATGAACAACCTGATAGTTACGCGAAGCAATGGCCTCGCGCTTGGCCAGGTCTTCCAGCACGGTTTCGTTCTCAATTTCAGCTACACCAAGCACAGCTGGCCCATGTGGGGTGAAATCGGTACCAATCTCCGAAATAACCCTTGCTAGGTTATCGAGCTTCTCGAAATACTTGGGTGTATTCCAGTTGTTTGGCCCCTGTGGGGTAAACTCAAAATCATTTATCCCCTTAGTGTCGAGGGTGTCAAAAAGATTCTCGAGGTTGTAAAACGATATGCATACTACCTTAAATTCTTTATTCTGCTGAGCTTCACCCGCAAACACACTGCTCAATAGCACTGCTACAAAGAATATCCGTAATGAAACCGCTCTGCTTACCAATAACATAATAATGTTGGTTTTAATTAACAACAACCTAAACGGAGTAAAACCGCTTACCCTGTTCAGGCATAAAAAACGAAAATGGGGGGTAAAGATAGTTTAAAATTGGATTTTTTGAATGCAATCTCGACTATTATATCTATTTTTATCACCCCTTTTTTTTTTAGGGGTATTTTATTAAATTAACTTCTTTTAAGATGTTTATGAGAAAATCTGTTCTACTTACATTCATGCTTCTTGCGCTAGCCCTTGGTGGTTTTGCGCAGGTTGATACCACTGCAGTTGACACAAAAGAGGATTTCATTCCCATTATCACACTTTCAGCTTCCGATTTTGAGACTGATGATGAAGTGCATGATATATCGGGATTACTACAAGGTTCTCGAGATATCTTCATGTCAACAGCTGGGTTTACTTTTGGTTCCGCCCGTTTTAGGGTGCGAGGCTACAACTCTGAGAACTCGACAGTCCTAATAAATGGAGTAACTGTTAACGACCCCGAAACGGGTCGAGCGTTTTACTCCACCTGGGGCGGTCTTAACGATGCCATGCGAAACACGGTAAACACCATTGGTTTAGCCCCCTCGGAGGTTGCCTTTGGTGGTTTTGGAGGCACTAACAACATTGAGATTAGACCCTCACACAACAGAGCCGATACTCGCGTAACCTACTCGGCAGCAAACCGAAATTACAGAAACAGGGTAATGTTCACCCACTCAACAGGTATGGTTGACGACTCGTGGGCAATGACCATTTCGGGATCGCGCCGTTGGGCACAGGAAGGCTACGTTGAGGGAACATTCTACGATGCTTACGCATACTTTGTAGCGCTAGAGCGTAAATTTAACGAATCACACAGCTTCACCTTTACTGCATTTGGATCACCCTCCAAAAGCGCTCGTTCGGGTATTACCGTTCAGGAAGCATACGACTTAACAGGAAACCAGTTCTACAACCCCAACTGGGGCTATCAGGATGGTAAGGTTCGCAACGCTAGGGTAAACAACTACCACAAGCCCATGATGCTTTTAACGCACTACGGTAACTTTGGCAAAACTACGGTTACATCAACAGCAGCCTACTCTTTTGGACGTGGCGGAAACACTGCGTTGAACTGGAGAAATGCATCATCCCCTACCTGGAGTGATGGCTCAACCATAAACTGGCTTGTGGGGTCCGATCCTCGGCCCGATTACTACCGATACCTACCTAGCTACTACGAGGGTGTTGACGATTACATGTTCAACAAGCTAACCGACTTGTGGCAAAACGATGAGGCGTTCCGCCAGATCAACTGGGATCATATGTACTTTGCCAACTCCGATGAAATTTCGGCTGATGACCCAACTGGCGGCAAACGCTCAAAGTATATGCTTGAGGAGCGCCGTAACGACCACACTCAATGGATTTTTAACACCAATGCCCGCCATCCACTTACCGATAGAATAGTACTAACTGGAGGAGCCAATGTTTCGGTCTTTAAGGGTAACCAGTTTAAGGTAGTAGACGACCTGCTGGGAGGCGACTGGTGGAAGGATGTTGACCCATTTGCTGAGCGTGATTTCGACGATGAAAATTTATACCAGAACGATCTTAACAACCCAAACCGCCTAGTGAAAGTGGGCGATAGGTTTGGTTACGATTTCACAGCCAATATCAATCAGTTTGATGTTTTTGCTCAGTCGGAGTTCTCCTACACCAAGGTCGATTTTTTTGTTGCGGCAACACTATCGCACACCTCGTTTTGGCGTACTGGCCATATGCGTAATGGGCGATTCCCCGACAATTCCTATGGCGACTCTGATAAAAATAACTTTCTGAACTATGGGGTAAAAGGTGGTGCTACCTATAAGTTCTCGGGCCGCCACTACTTCGATGTGAATGCAGGATACCAAACCCGCGCACCCTACTTCCGCAACTCATACATTTCATCACGCGTTAGAGACCATGTAGTAAACGGACTAAAGAGCGAACAGATACTAGCAGCAGATGCTAGCTACGTAGTACGTGCACCCATCGTTAAGTCGAGGTTAACTGTTTACTACTCCGAAATAATGGATCAAACCTGGAATAGAAGTTACTACCACGAAGGCTACAACACCTTTGTAAACTACATTATGACTGGTGTTGACACCAGAACTATGGGTGCTGAACTTGGGGTTGAGGTTAACGTAACCCCCGACCTATCGGTAAGTGCAGTGGGTGCTTGGGGTCATTATACCTACAACTCAAGGCCTGTTGTTTCGGTTGCCCGTGATAACGACTACGAGCTTCTTGCCGAGAATCGTACGGTGTACTTCAAAAACTATCGTATAGGAGGAACGCCACAGGCAGCAGCATCGGTTGGATTTAGATATAACTCTCCCAAATACTGGTTTGTGGGTTCAAACTTCAACTACTTTGGGAAAATATACATTGAGCCCACCCCCGACAGAAGAACTGAGGAGGCCCTTGAGGGTCTTGTATCAACAGACCCTGAGTGGAACAAGATTCTGGAGCAGCAGAAGATGAACGATGGCTACACCCTTGATATCTTTGGAGGGAAATCGTGGCGTATCGCCAATAACTACTACATAAGAGCCAACCTTAGTGTAAGCAATGTGCTGAATAATCAAAGTTTAACCGTACTGGCTTTTGAACAGCTACGAACCGACTACAGGGATATAGACCGATTCCCCCCCAAAATGGCGTATATGTACGGAACCAACTTTTTCCTAAATGTTAACTTCTCATTTTAATTCAACTTTACTTGTAACTACATTAACATCTATATATTATGAAAAGATTTAGCTTCAAACTACTAGCCGTAACATTACTTGTTGCCGTTGCTGCTTACAGCTGTATCGACGATAAGTTTGATACTCCTCCAATTGTTGAACTCCCCGAGGGCTCTGTTCTAACCATCCAAAAGCTCAAAGAGCTTTGCCCTCCGGGCAACACCTATAAGATAAATGGTGACTCATCGCTTTACGCCGTGGTTACCATGGACGAGATGTCGGGTAATATTTACCGCAACATCTTTGTACAGGATAATTCCGGTGCTGCAAACCTTAGGTTTGGCTCAACCAGCGGTCTTTACGAGGGCGACTCCATTAGGCTTTACCTAAAGGGTGCCGTTCTATCATGGTACAACAACCTATTCCAAATTGATTCGCTGCATGCCGATTACAACGTGGTGAAGCAAGCCACCGAAAGATTCGTTGAGCCAGAGGTGGCCACCATTAGCCAGATCAATTTGGATAAGGATTACTTCCAGTCGCGCCTTGTAAAAATTGAAGATGTACAGATTCGGGCATCGGACACAGCCAGCATTTGGGCACCCTACCAGCAGTATGGCGAAATTTTCATTGAGGATACCGATGGTAACGAAATGATGATTCGTACCAGCGGCTACGCCAAGTTTGCCGGCGAGAATGTACCCAACGGGTTTGGTTCCATTATCGCCATTGTTGGCCTTTATCGCGAAACCGTTCAGCTTAGTATTCGCCGAACCAGTGAGGTAAAACTTGACGGAGAACGATGGGTACCTGTACTTTCTGGTTCAGGTACAAAAGAAGATCCCTGGGATGTGGAAACAGGCATCTCTCTTCAAAATAAAGACCCTAGAGAAACAGGGTGGGTTAAAGGATTTATTGTCGGAGCTGTAAAAGAGGGAACATCATCAGTTTCATCAGCTAACGACATAGACTTTACTGCACCATTCTCTGGTTATACAAATGTAGTTATAGCCGACAACTCCGATGAAAAAGATTTATCTAAACTTCTGGTAGTAAATCTCCCCTCAGGCAAACCCCTACGTTCACAAGTAAACCTTAAAGATAACCCTAGCAACCTAGGCAAATGGATCAATGTAACTGGTACGCTCAGAACATATTTTGGAATTGCAGGAATGCGCGATGGCACTGGCGAAACTAGTGATTTTGAGATTGAAGGAGGTGGAGGCGGTGATGGAGATGAAAATCCTATTTTCTCTGAAACATTTGCTACAGGACAAGGTAACTTTACCATTGAGAATGTACTAATGAATTCCCCTCTAAATTATATATGGATTCATGATGCATCTTATAAATATATGAAGGCAAGTGCTTATTTGTCTGGCTCAAATTATCCTTCTGAGAGTTGGTTGATTTCTCCTGCGATTGATTTAACTGGTAAAACGGGGTTGTCTTTTGCTTTTGAACATGCAATTGGGCCTGAGTCACAGTTAGGCATTGATAAAACCCACTTTACGGTTTGGATTAGTTCCGATTATTCTACTGGTAACCCTAACAGTGCAACTTGGACTCAAATACCTGTTACTGAATTTAGTTCTTCGGCATGGAATTTCGTGAGCATTTCTAAAAGCATTCCAGTGGAATTTGAAAATAAATCGAATGTACGCTTTGCCTTTAAGTATACTTCTACGGCAAGTGCCTCTGCAACATGGGAGATAAAGAATGTTGTTGTGAAGTAATCTTTTTATTCTAACTTTTATAAAAACCCCGAGACTTTTGCGCTCGGGGTTTTTATTTGGCCAATATATTGTGTGATTGGAATTGTACGACTAAATAGTGTTGAGTTTCTTACTATGCAGAGGCTCTCTGTTGTTCTCGTTTTATATAAACAGCAGCAGACTAACCGACATCACCATCATACCTGCAATAAGGTTGTAAATAGAGAGGTGGTGCTTGCCGTACTCACGGGCTGCGAACATTAGCTCATCTATAGCGATAAATACCATAATGCCTGCTACACCCACAAACAAGATTCCAAAGGTTAAATCGGTTAAAAAGGGCATCAGAATAAGGTAGCCCACTGGCTCTACCAAGCCCAAAACGGTAGTTGGTATTATGTTTGAATATAGCACTTCAACAAATCCGAATAACTACCAGATACTAATTAGAAACCTGAGCGATATCCAGTAATTGATATCCATAATGGATTATTCAGAGGGGTGCTTACTTGGTAGGCACCCCTCTCTGTATAGTCACCAATGAAACCCAGGTAATCTCATTCTTTGGCAAATGGTTTCAATAGAAAAGACACTACCCTATACAAAAAAAGCCCCGCTCGGGGCTTTTAAATTATATCTTAAGGCATACTAAGCCCTACCAGCTAGTAGTATAAGTATGGTTATAAACCCGATAGGTTTTGCGTTCGCCTGTCTTATCGGATGTGAAATGAATGTAGCCCGATAGCATCGATATACGACGCCCCGAGGTGGTGGTGGCCTCAGCGTTGAGCGGCTGGTTAATATTAAGGGTTAGCGAGTGGTTGCCCTTACCCGAGTATTTTTGCCCCACATTATCGATTGTAATTGGGGGTTGACCCGACAGCTCCAGCTCAACCTTGTTGATGGTAAAGGGTGCATCGTACTTGGCCACTAGGGTTATACTAATTTGCGACGAGCCAATGATCCCATCCTCGGTTGAGGTAGCCGTTAGGCGAATGGGCTCATTCACGAATATGGCAGCCTTATCGGCTGTAATATCAAAGTAAAAGTTCTTCTGTACGTTGTTGTTCCCAAAGCGATAGGAAACAAGGATATTGTTTTCGGGATCTTCGTAACAGTTAAAGTAGTCGTACTTAATTAGCGTATGATCCTTGTTGTTTACAGTGCTAGTAATACGTGCGCATTCGGAACGAACCGTGGGTCGCCTTGCAGTATTTACAAACTTATCGCCAAGCCTTAGTGCATACTTTAGCTCACCCAGTCCGCTCTCCAGCTCAACCAGCTCAATGCTTCGGTACAGGTTAGTATAGCGGGTAATTCCAAGGTTGGCTTGATCCTTTCGGCCATCCATAAAGTAATCGGCAAGAATTCGGAGTTCGCCGATATTCTTCTCAATATCATCCAGGTTAGTGATGTTGTCGGCAGCAGCTACAAGCTCATCGAGCTGGCGAGTCATCTCCTGATCTCGCTTTTTGAACTCCTCTACAAGTTTCCAAATCTCGGTTCTGGGGAATGGATACTTGAGGTGGTAGTTAAAACGAACTGCCCTTGTACCTCGATCTTCTAACTTTTCCCAGTAGAACTCCTCTACCCGTGACAAGGAAATCCCCTGTAGAAAAGGTACTGGCCCCGAGGTGGTGGTGGTGGTGGTGGCAAAGTTCTCGAGATACGATGAGATATTGTTCACGGTAGTCTCCTGAACCTTCATCTCCGATGTGGTTTGAACATTCTCGGCCACAGCGCTTACAATCTGCTCCTTCACCATATTCAAAGCATTCTGCTGTGCCTCCTGCACTGTCGCTCCACTGCCAACCGTGATAATGTAATCTTTTTCAAGCCCGTTTACCCAGCCTGGTTGTCTTCTGCTACTCGTTTCAACTACCCTAGTTTGTGCGACACACGCCACGGTTAGAGCGAATAGGGGAAGTAATAGGAGTATTCGTTTCATTATTGGGTAGGTATTTGGTGAATATTTACTTAAAGCATTACAAAAAAATGTATGCTTGGATAGTGTATATATTATCTGTCGAGTAAAGATAAAAAAAGAAATTCCAGCAACCCATTAGGGTTGCTGGAATTTCAGCACAAATTAGGGACGCTGATTGGCAAGATTCTCCATTTCCTGATTGAAGATATTCTCGAACTTCATCTTGTCATAATCAAGACGAAGCCTGTCGTCCTTACTAATGCTATTGTTAACATTGTTTAGCAGCTCATCCTTAGCTATCTCAACGGCCATATACACAACGTACTTACCCTCTAGCTGACGAGTCTCCTCACAGATTACAGACATGTTGTTAAGCTCTTGGTTAACAACTGAGCGAGTCATATCCTCGAATTTCTCAGCAAACTCGTTGGCATCACCCACGGTGATATCCTGAGTATAACGATCGGTAACAGCTTTAATAGTACTGTTAATACCCGTTGCTAATGCAGCACGTGCATCAACACTTGCTTTACGCTTAGCGGTGCTAAGGTTAGTGCTCTCGCCTACACCTGTTCCACGGAAGTGAGACCTGTCGGCCGCATAGTTGCTACCTGAGCAAGGAATTTCGATTTTTTTACCAAGGCCATCAGAGGTTTTCTTCCCACAGCTAGCGAGGGTAAATGCTCCTGCAATAACAACAATTGCAAAAAGTGCTTTAGTCAGTTGAAGCTTTTTCATAATGTTCGAAAATTTAGGTTAATAGAAATGATTATTAAAAAATTAAGGTTTAAAAAATATCTTTACTATTCTAGTTCTTGTAAAGCCAGCTCCAGTCGAAGTTTTGAGATGCCCCATAGTAAGCCCATGATTTGGCTACATCGCGTCCGGCCTCAATCTTCATCTTTTGAATATCGATGCTATCGTCGTACTGCTTCATTTTGAAGCCCCAAGATGAACCTCCCTCGGCTTCAACAGCAGATGTTACAGTAGAAACAAGTTGCTGTGCATCCTCGTAGCATCCCATATCAGGGGTAATCTTTCCAAGGTTCTCCTCAACTTTTGATAGCTCCTTACCTGCCCATGCTGCTCTTGCTGCCGATAAGTACTCGTTGCACTGCTGGTCGGCATACTCTTGGTAGATATCAATTGATATTTGCATACACTTGTCGTAGCATTCGCGGCTCACGTCGGGTACCGACATCAGAATGAATAGAGCCTCCTCGTAGTTCTTTTGCCCTGCAAGGGCTTGGGCTGAGGATATTACCACATCGCACTTGGAGTTGTAGTACTCAATTATCTTCTCCTTGCCCTTCTCAACAAATCCACGGAACTGTCCGTGACGAGGATCTATTCCGTTAAGCGCTTGGGTATAGGCTCTCTCCTCGGTGTTGCCAACGCCACGAACCTGAATGCTGGTTTGGCTGTAGATATTCTGCGTAAGCATATCAACAATGTACAGCGTAACATCCATAGTAAGGGAGACCATGGGTGGGGCAGTTGGAGTAACATCCTTATTGATAATGGATAGCATTGGAACCATTACGAACTGTGCATTTTCGGTTGCTCCTAGTCCATTTAGGGTTGCAATTTGCATAAGCCTATTCTGTAGGTTACGCTGTGCGCCACCGGGTACTCCTGCCTCATCGGGAACAATTGCCGCAATGGCAATACGCCCTAGGTCGTCTGTTTTTCCTAGGCTACTCTGAGCTATCCCCGTGTAGGTGATGGCAAATAGAGCTATTAGTATTGTAAGTTTTCTCATCATTGTATTAGGTTTATTTCTAAAGTATTACTCCTACAAGCAAACCTCGTGCCGAACAATTAAAATTTTTAACAAACTTTAAATGTATGTGGTTGGGACTTTACATAACTACTTCTCGCCCACTATCAACCACGCTTCACCCAGTCCACGCATATATATCTTGGAATCGATCTGGAAATTGTCGCGAAGATGGCGGCTAAGTTCGCTTAACCATCTGCGGGTATCAACGGCACGTTCTCTTCCTCTACTATCGGTTTCCATCATGGGGATGCGAACCTGCTCAAACCTCATCTGGTTGTCGCTAGCATCGGAAAGGCTGAATCGGCCCGATACGGTATTATCGAAGAACCAGTTCTCGATATGCTCAAGTAATTCTAACTCCTCACCCTCGTAGGTGTAGTAGGTTTCAAGGTTATCGGACCAGTTAGCAAAACGCCTAATGTTAACCCTTACCTCGCGGCCGATGTTAAACATCTCGTCGAAATGGCGCTGTAGGCCTGCATTAAAGCCATCCATATGGCTTAAAACAGCCTCCTCGAGAAGCAGCTCTGGCGATGCGGCAGATGATGGGGCACCGGCTCCTGCTGCTCCTGAAATCTGTTTAGATGTATAAGCATCGAGTCCACGCAGGTTAAAGCTTATATAACGGTGTGGCCCCTGCCTTTTAATGTCGAAACTTAAATCCATTATTATATCGGCCTTGGCAGTTCGCTTCAACATATCAACTGGGCTTTCGGCCAGTTCGGAACCTGAGGTAGATGACATAAGCATGGCCGCCTCAGCAGCCTCACGTTCGAGGTTACGCAGCTCCATCTCTAGATCCTTTAGGGGGAATCCTCTATCGGCCATAATCTGACCCATTTTGGTAATAACCAAACGCAAATCGGCATCGTTCTGCATCGCCGCCTTGTAATCGGGTAGGATTTGCTTAGCCCCCATGCTCTCGAACTCGAGCTTATATCCACGGCTAATACAGTACTGGTCGCTAGGCACCACCATGATGGTGGGCTTACGCGCTTGTCCCAACAGGGTTAAACTTACAAGCGAAAAAATGAATATGCTAAATAATTTCTTCATAACTATTAGTTTTCAGATGTTCGTCAATTTGAAAAAAATAAAATAGCAGCTGGGGTTAAAACCCTGTGCTTAGGCTACGAGCAATACCGTCGGTTTCGAGCTGCTTACGCAGCGCGTCGTACATCACCTGAGCATAAATGGCCACCTTGTAGGTTCTACGATCGATCTGAAGCCGATCCTGCCCGCTAGGCATTCCATCGGTAGTCATTGTTATAAACTGAAGGTACTTACCTCCGGGGGAGAAAAAGGTCTCGAAGTACTCGGCATGCTTTTCGCCAGCATTTGGATCGGTAAGAATTGCAGGAGTTGCCGCTGCTCCATGGCCACCGGGTATACCCTTAAATATAACGGAAGCAACAGCGTTCATCTTAGCCTCAATAACAGCATCCTCAACACTGCGGCCAAAACCCCAAACCTTCATAACCTTGGTTCCATCCTGGCCAACGCCCATAATTTGAACCTCGTAGTTGTAGTTGCTGCTGTAGTGAGCTTTCTTCTCTTTCCGAGAGTATTTCTCCTGCGCAATGGATATATGGCCAATGGCAAACAAAAAGACTAAAAAAAGCGATAGATAACGAAGCGTTTTCATAGCGAATATGTTTTTTAGGTTAATAGAACAATTTATTATGCTAGAAGCCTAGCTTAGCCCCAATCATCATTGTTGGACCGTTACGGTTGAACAATGAGTTCCAGGATCCATAGCTATTACCATCATCATCAGTGGCATCGCCAAAGCTGTATGCCCCCAGCCCCCCAACAATTTGAAATCTGTGAGTCAAATTTAGTGCCAAATTTGCACCTATACGTACGTAAAGCGAGCTAATATCCACATCGGTCCCTAAATCACTATATGATGTTTGCTCTAGCCCCAACCCAACGTAGGGCCTAAGCTCAACATTGCGCATTAGCTGTAACCCTTTGGCCAATCCTCCACCGTAGCGCAGCATCGAGTATGATTCACCAAAAGAATCAGCATCATCAACACCACCCTCAACATAAACAAAGGTTGAGCGGATACCAATAAGGCTTCCTATTCGATAATCTAAACGGGCATAAAAACCCGAAACGTTACCAATCTCAGGGCCTAAGGTTACTTCGAGTCCAAAGTCGTTTTGCTGCTGAAGAATAAATCCTGGTTCGAGTTTACTGCCAGCTACCTGATAAAATCGAGAGGTTCCAGTATCACCAGTGGCAACTTTACGGTTGTCGGTAATTTTTGATTTTGAATCGGCACGAATTACACCACGGCGTTTTGGCTCGGCCTGCCCTGTTTTGGAGTTATACACATACTCGTACACAAAGAATCGGTGGTCAGTTTTCAGCCCCTCTTTCAACCCAATTTTAGCACGAAGGGGATGAGTTTCATAAAGAGGGGTTTTTACCTTAAACTCTTCAACGTCCATCTCGATGCGGTAAATAATTTCATCGTATGCCTTTTGGAGGAGTTCTTGCATTAGCTGGTCGTTAGACTTTGGCTTGGAGAAAAGCCCTAGCCCAGTATCGCTTTCGGCTTGCGATGAGGTAATGGTTAAAGACTTTTGGGTAACAGGAACGATTGGAATATCGAGCTGCTGGAATGCTTTACGCTTTCTGACTTTTTCCTCCTCGGAATCATCATCGTAAATCCAAGTATCGTAAAAGGCGTTTCGCACCTCATCGTCGAATTTTATCCTGTAAAGATACCCATTAGCATTGGCCTGCCAGCCCTTTGTTCCTTTGAAACCGGCCTCGGCCATTGTTTTGATGTTGGAGATATCGATAACAAGAATATAGCTTAGATTTACCAATCGGTTTCCAAAATCTTCAAGGGCAGCGTTTCCTCGTTTGCTAGTTTGTGCCAGCAGGAAATCGGCATCGGTAGCTGTAAACCTCCCACGCTGGTGCACAAGTTCCATGTCCATTGTACCATCGGGCTGCCTATTATACCATTTGGCAATTATATCTCTACCTATATTGGCGTTGTTAAGGTCTTGCTGAATTGCATCTTGAAGCCTGGTAATAGCAGCCTCTCTGCTAAACGATGCCTTTAGTAGTAAGTAGTCGAGATTATTGTTGTCGTACTTATCGGAGAATAAAACCGAATCGACCTTTGAACGGGCAATAGGCCAATGATTTCCTGACTGGAAATCGATAAAGAAAGTTGTTAGGGAACTTCTGTCGTACGTTGTGGGAACCTTTTCTTTTATATCCTGCGCAAATATATATGAAGTTAGACACAAGGATAGAAATACTAAAAACGACCTTTTCATAGCTCTTTAAATTTTAGGGTTTGAATTATATACTGATCCAATACAATAATATAAAAGTAAAAAAAAATACAGCATAAAGGAGAATATATAAGTAATTTATTTGATGGTTCGTCAGCAAATTTAGGTTGTTAAACAAAAACTTAAGCACTACTACCATCGAAAGGGGTTTAAAACGGATGTTTAGGGGTGATTAGTTGTAATCTCAGGAATGAGGTACAAAAAAAGCCAGCTTGTAGCTGGCTGTAAAACATAAAAATAGGGTTAGTCGATGGTAAAGCCCATGAGTTTTGAAATCCTTCTTGGGACATCGGTATTATCAATCTGCCCACTAAACTCCTGACTCCCTATACCCTTTGCATAAAGAGGTACATGCGACGCGGTATGCGAATAGGTTGTCCAACCAATACCTGCCATCTCGTTGAGTATTTTCACAGAGGTAACAGCAATGGGATCGGCAGAGCCATACTTCTCTCTATTGCTTTTTTTCTGAGCCTCAGTTTGGCTAGCGGTGGATGCATTATATGCCTCTGCGAGCCATAGTTGCTGTTCGGCATTAAGTTCCGAGAACTTCAGGTTCATCATATCGTCTGACTCAAGCAGGCTAAGCACTTGATTGAAAGTTGGGCGACCGTTGTGCTGCATCTTGAATTTGCTGACAAGCTCACTAAGGGTCTCAAGCGAGTGTTTCTGTCTGGCCAGCATTGATAGATTGGATTGGTACTTGTGCTCCCTATTACCCACACTTAGCCCACCTGTTTCATGGTCGGATGTAACAATAATTAGTGTCTCGCTGGGGTATTTGGAGTAGAACTCGAGCGCTACTGCAACAGCATCGGAAAATGCAACAACATCCATTACGGTGGTGGCGGCATCGTTATCGTGAGCAGCCCAATCAATCTTGCCACCTTCAATCATGAAGAAAAATCCGTTGGGATTATCAAGCAGATCAATTCCCATTCTCGTAATTTGGGCAAGGGTTACATCCTCGTCATCATTGTCAATCTGATACTTCAAGGTTGAGCTTGATGCAGGCGAATCGAGGGTGTACACAACCGATTTGTATTTCTCCTTCATGCTGTCATCAATCTCTAGGCTTGATGTGAAAAGGAAACCGAGGCTGTCGCCCCTAGCAAATATACTCCCTCGCGATGCCTCGCTTCTATTCCCTTCGGGATCGCGAAAACCGCCACCGGCATAAAAATGGAAGCCAGCGGTAATTAGGTCATGCGAAATTTCATGGTACATGCCTCTATCGGGTTGATGAGCGTAGAAGGCGGCAGGGGTGGCATGATCGATACTAACACTGGTTGCGATACCAACCCTGTATCCCTTTTGCTTGGCATAGTGGGCAACGCTATACAAGGTGTCGGTATGATCGTGTGTAAGTCCTATGGTATTAACAGAAGTTTTGTTACCTGTTGCCAAGGCAGTTCCTGCGGCAGCAGAACCAGTAATATAACGGTTTTGTGAAAATGTTTCAACAAAGCTCGTCACGGGAAATTCAGTAAAGGACAGATGTCTGTTTCCCTGCAGATTCTCGTGGCTGGCTAACAGCGCTTGGGCTGCCGTAATATGCTGTATACCCATACCGTCACCAATGAAGTAAAAGACATACTTAGCCTGTTGATCGCTTGAAGAGGGTTTACAACCGCCTAGAATAATGGTTGAAAAGATTGCAACTGATGCGAGTAAAAATTTTGTTGTTCTCATCTTACCTTGTGTTTTTTTGAGGGGGAACATCTAAAAGAAGAAATAGTTTGCGAAATATACGAAAAAAGGCTGTGCTTTGCGGCACAGCCTTTTCACTATTGAATGGATTTTACGTTTATTCGGCTCTACGCGCAGAGTAATTAATTTTAAGCGCGCTGGCTTTACGTAACTCCTGTTTTACATCGGAAACAATACCCATACGGGTTTGCTCGTCTACCTTAAGCGATGTGGTAAGGAAAGCTCTATCAGCCTCACTTAGGGCTTCCCTTTCGGCAGAGATAAAGTCGCGAATGTCAACTAGGGTTTTGAAAGAGTCGTTAAGCTGTATCCTAGAGTCTGTTCCAAATAGCCCTTGGTACTGTCGTGCAGGTGGGCCTATGAAAATGTAGGATACCAATGACTTCTTCTCCAGCTTCACAACCTCGGTTGCTTCAGGAAGCCTTACACTAACCATCATCTCCGTTTCCCTCATGGTAGTACTTACCATGAAGAAGAATAGAAGCATAAAAACTATATCGGGAAGTGATGCTGTGTTGATTGCAGGGGTTTCTCCCCCTCCCTTTTTCTTAAGAACTGCCATTAGTTACGTCCTCCTATACTTTTTGGTTCTGCCTCGGAAATTCGCAAGGGGTAGATCTTTTGAATAGCTTTCTGCTCGCTCTCAGGAAGGTCGTCATAATCCTTCCCGAATTTTGTTCTCGCCAGTTCATTTCGAAGCTCGTTGTAGGCTGCCATCAACTCGTTCTGTACAAGCATATACATACGGTATGATGTGCCCCTATCGTTTTGCAATGAAATAACGCCTCTTGAAATGCCAACAGTGCCAAAGTATTCCACTTCGGTGAACTGCTTTTCAGGTAGATTTGGGTCGTCATTTGGATTGGCAATAAATTCCTTAGCCTTCTCCTTGAGCATATCTACTTCCATGGGCATCCCTCCCACCAAGAGACGGTCGCTCTTGTTAACCAGTACAGTAAGAATGTTCCTCTGCTTAACATCTTGCTCAACATCGGTGTTATCTTCAGGCATAGGAGGAAGCATTCTTGCCAACCCTGTGTCAACGTTCATGGTTGTGGTAACCAGAAAGAAGATTAGGAGCAGGAAAGCAATGTCAGCCAATGAGCTTCCATTTATTTCTGGTGTTTTTCTTGCCATGTGAATATTCTTTTAAAGGGTGAACATCAGGTTCACCCATATTTGCTTATCGATTAAAAATCCCTCGAACTCCTGTAAAAAGGAGCGCAAGAATAGCTGTGCCTAGTAGAATGTACGTGGCAATGATACCTGTGTCGGCAAGCCTAAGAACCGCAGGGTTGGAAAAATTTGGCTCCAACGCAGAAGTTGCAGTTACTATAGGTGTTGTATCTGCCAGCAGGTAAGCGGCTATAAATACTACTGCAAGAGCACCTAGGCTAATCAATACTTTTGCAATGTTCTTGGGGTTAAGGATGAAATGCACCAGAGGGAAAAGGACTGCTAAAACAGCCCCAACCAATAGGAGTACAATCGCCCAGTTAATGTAGGGTGTCGCAACTACGGTTTCCATTTCAGGCTCTGCTCCTGATATTCTCAAGAAGTAAATTAGAGCCACGATGATGGACGCTCCCATTATTACCCAAGAAATTATTTTTGTAATTAATGCTATTAATTTGTTGGACATGAGGTCTTATTTTTTAGCGTTATACTTCATAAGGATATCGATAAGAGAGATAGAAGCGTCTTCCATAGTGTTAACCAGGTTATCGATTTTTGACACAAGGTAGTTGTAGAATACCTGAAGAATGATAGCCACGATTAGACCGAATACAGTTGTAATAAGAGCCACCTTAATACCACCAGCCACAAGTGAAGGAGAAATATCACCAGCCACCTCAATAGCGTCGAAAGCAGCGATCATACCGATTACAGTACCCATGAAACCGAACATAGGGGCGATAGCGATGAAAAGGGCGATCCAAGTTAGGCCACTCTCAAGCTGTCCCATCTGCACTGAACCGTAGGTAACTACTGATTTTTCAACCACGTCAATTCCTTCCTCAGCACGGTCAAGGCCTTGGTAGAAAATGCTAGCCACTGGACCACGAGTATTACGGCAAACTTCTTTTGCTGCTTCAACACCACCATTCTTCATCGCCTCTTCAACGCTGGCTAAAAGTTTCTCGGTATTGGTGGTTGCAAGGTTAAGGTAAATAATCCTTTCGATGGCAAGGGCCAGACCAAGGATAAGTACTAATAGTACAATACCCATAAATTCAGGACCACCTTCAATGAATTTAGTTTTAAGCTGCTTGTGTAGAGTTACCTCTTGCTCAACAGCCTCAACTGGTACAACTGCTGGGGCTTCTTCCTCAATAGTATCGGTTTCAACCATTGTGGTATCAACAGATTCTACAGTTTCATCTTGAGCAAAAAGGGTAGTTGATGCTCCAAACATCAGCATTCCGGTAACTGCAATTAATGCAAATAGTTTTTTCATGGTTAGAGTTCGTTAAATTATTACAATCGGATTTATTTAAACAAAATTACATTACTTTTTAAAAAATGCAAGCGGAGAGAGTGGGATTCGAACCCACGATACCCTTGTGAGGTATACACACTTTCCAGGCGTGCGCCTTCGACCACTCGGCCATCTCTCCAGTAAACATTACTATTCGCAACGCCATTTTCAAGGGCGCAAAATACAAAAAAAAATTAAACCCACCATAGTTAGCAAGATATTTCACCACTAATTGATTCCTGAACCTTCACTCGAAGTTCTTTTGAAGTAATATCTTGCCCAAGGATAAACATCAGCTTAACCACAGCAGCCTCAATGGTGATATCGTTACCGCTTACCACACCTGCTTTCTTGAGGAGCAACCCGTTGTCGTACTTATCCATATCGACCCCTCCTGCCTTACATTGAGTTACGTTAAAGACCAAGATTCCTCTATCAACCGCCAATTTTACACGCTTAATAAACCAGCTGGCGCTTGGGCCATTACCAGAACCAAAAGTATGTAGAATAACTGCCCTTACCCCAGGGGTTGCAAATACCGAATCAACTGCCGCTGGCGTAATTCCAGGGAAAAGGGTGAGTATGGCCACGCTGGTGTTAAAGTGCTTATGCACTACCAGGTCGTACTTATGCGTTGGGTAGTATATATAGGCAAAGTTATAGTTAATACTAATACCTGCTTGAGCCAAAACGGGGTAGTTATCGGATCGGAAGGCATTGAAGTGCTCGGAGTTGTGCTTGGTTGTCCTGTTGCCCCTAAATAGTTGGTTCTCAAAAAATATGGTTACCTCGGGCACAAGTGGCTGCCCGTTGCTCGTGGCAGCTGCAACCTCAATTGCGCTAATTAGATTTTCCTTACCATCGGTACGTAGCTTACCAATGGGTAGCTGTGAGCCTGTAAAAACTACTGGTTTGCTAAGGTTCTCGAGCATAAAACTTAATGCCGATGCCGAGTACGACATGGTATCGGTTCCGTGGAGTACAACAAACCCATTGTACTTATGGTAATTCTCCTGTACAATTCCAGCCAACCTAACCCAAAAATCAGGGGTAATATCCGATGAGTCTACCAAGGGGTTAAACGAGATGGTATCGAGGTTAAACCCAAACTTACGCAGCTCGGGAACCTCGTTCAGTATTTGATTGAAGTTAAACGGGGCCAACGCTCCGGTTTCGGGGTTCTCCTTCATCCCAATGGTCCCCCCTGTGTAAATAATTAGTATCGATGTGCTGGATGTTGCCATATACTAGCCCAGTTCGAGTGAGAAAAGCTTTTTGGCGTTACGTGTTGTACGGGCAGCAAACTCATCGGTAGGGACATCCAGAAGTTCTGCAACTTTACTCACGATGTACTTCAGGTTTGCGCTTTCGTTTCGCTTTCCCCTTTGGGGTACTGGCGAGAGGTAGGGCGAATCTGTCTCAACAAGAATCCTGTCAACATCCATTCGCGTCACAACCTTATCAACCCCTCCGTGCTTATAGGTTACCACCCCACCTATGCCCACCATGAATCCACCATAATCGGCAATCTGCTGGTAGTCCTCAAGCGTTCCTGTGAAGCTGTGGAAAACACCGGTAAGGCTGGAATCGTTCTCCTGATCGATGATATCAAAAATCTCTTGAAACGACTGGCGGGCATGAATAATAATGGGTAACCTCAGCTGCTTGGCCAGCTTAACCTGATACCTGAATGCCTCGCGCTGCTGCTGAATAAATGTTTTATCCCAGTATAGATCTATTCCGATTTCGCCAATCGCAAAAAACTTTTGCCTAGCCAGATGAGCATCAACAACCCGGAGTTCCTCCTCAAAGTTATCCTTTACCGACGTGGGGTGTAGGCCCATACAGGGGAAGCAATAGCCTGGGAATTGCTGGGCAGTAGATAGTAAATCATCAACCGATTTGCTATCGATATTGGGCATAACCATCCCGCCAACTCCTTCGGCCTTAGCACGCTCAATGGTTTGGGCGCGGTCGTGATTAAATTCGCTTGCGAAGATGTGCGTATGCGTATCGATGAGCATTATGTGAACAGTTCCAATTATTGGCTACAAACTTAGCAAATGTTTACTTAATCGCTAATGGTTGTTTGTGGGTGATTTTGAGCTAGGCCCCTCAGGTACTAGTAGCCTTTGGCCAGGGCAAAAACCTTTCCTGGCCTACATTTTACAAGGCCAGCAAACTCTAGGTTAAGAAGAATTGACGATACTTTAGCCACAGGCATCCTTGTTTTAAAACATATAACATCGATGGACTCCTGCCCAAACTCCTTAATAATACCAAACACTTGCTTCTCCTCGGAGGTTAGCTCTGGAGCTAGCTGTAGCTGCTTTACCTCTGATTTTCTGGAGGATGATTCCCACCCCAGCTGGAACTCAATATCATCGGCCGATTCGATAAGCGCTGCTTTATTACTTTTAATTAAGAGGTTACACCCCTTTGAGTACTTGCCATCAACAGGGCCGGGAATAGCAAAAACCTCGCGGCTATACGATTGGGCGATATCGGCAGTGATAAGCGATCCGCCTGTTTCGGCACTTTCGATCACAATGGTGGCGTCGGCAAGGCCAGCAATAATCCTATTCCGTTTGATAAAGTTGTTACGGTCGAATGGGGTTTTGGATGGAAAGTCGGTAACCAGCGCACCCGCCTCATAAATATCTTTAGCGGTAGCTCGGTGTACAGCAGGGTACATGGTGTCGAGCCCATGCCCCAGAACAGCCACAGTTGGTGTTCCATTGCGTAGGGCGGCTTTATGTGCGCAAACATCCACTCCATAGGCCAATCCGCTCACCACAACGGGGTAATGCCCATTCTTCACCAAGCTATCGATTAGCTCATTGCATATCTCACGTCCATACTCAGTGATGCTCCGAGTTCCAACGACGCTAATCACTTTTGCATCATCTAAATTAAGATTATGCTTGCTTTTGCAGAAAAGGACAATGGGGCCATCCTCACATTGACGGAGGCGCTGAGGATAATCGGAATCGAGGTAAAAGTAAGTTTTGATACTATGCTTAACCACAAAGTCTACCTCGGCCTTCGCCCTATCGAGTATGGTTTGGTTAGCAATTTCGCTGGCTATAACAGGGCCTATCCCAGGCACCTTGGTAAGCGCCTTTTTACTCTGCTTGAATACTGCCTCTACCCCACCGCAGTAGGCAATTAACCGCTTAGCGTTGATACTGCCAATACGGGGTATCATGTCAATTCCTATTTGGTAAGCCAGCGTTTCAGCACTCATGGCAGGATATGCCTTTGGTTTATCGACCTAAAGAGGAACAAACTTGTTGAGGCTCTTGATGAGCTTGCTGCGCTCCGATTTGGTAAGCGCGCTAATGGGTATGGGCGGATACTTTACCATCTTTCCCTGATACTTTCGAAAAAGGACCATCTCCTCGCGAAGCTTTTTAAACTTATAACTAGTTTTAAATCCTGCAAAATCGCGCTTTGGAATTTCGTACGATATCTTATCGGACTTAAACAGGTTGAGCTGGTAAAATCGAAGGACTATCTTGTTCTCCTCATCGTTATACGAAATGAAGGCTGACGCGGTAAGCAGATGGTAAGTGTAGAAAACCACAAAAAACGACATAAAAAGAATGATGAAGGCCCAGCGGGGAATTCCGGTTAGCCCAACCAAAAAACGGTCGAACCCGGTAAAAAACAGCAATGCCACAAGCACTGCCGAAAGCACCGCCATGATTCGCTTCTGCATCTGAATCCTAATTGTTGTCTGCTCGTTATCAAACTTCATGTCGTCAGTGGATTATAATGGCTAACTACTAGCTTTTCTTCGCTTCAACTCCTGCTCAATCAGCGATAACTCCCTTCCTGTTTGCCCCTTAACCGAGGTGTTCTCCTGTGCTCGACGGATTAAGTAGGGCATAACCTCTCGAACTGGGCCATAGGGTATGTACTTGGTTACATTATAGCCAAGATGCCCAAGCATAAATGATATATTATCGCTCATTCCCAAGAGCTGGGAAAAAGTGATGCGCTTATCATCCTTACCAACATTCTCATCCTGCATGAGTTGGCAAAGCCTATTCACGCTCTCCTCATTGTGCGTTCCACAGAATATTGAGATGGTATCGAGATGATTAAATGCAAACTCTTGCGCATCGTTAAAGGCCTTGTCGGTATCCTCCTTGGTGGGGTGAATTGGCGATGGGTAGCCCATCCTCTGGGCGCGTTCGCGCTCTTTCTCCATATAGGCTCCCCTAACGAACTTCATCCCCAGCTTAAAGCCATTCTCCTTGGCATCGCGGTATGCCTCTTGTAAAAATGTAAGCCTATCGGTACGATACATCTGCAGGGTGTTATAAACGAACACCTGCTCCTTGTTAAACTCAGCCATCATATCGCGCACCACATCGTCCAACGCTTTTTGGTACCATGAGTCCTCGGCATCGATAAGAATTGGAGTATTAGCCTGTACCGAAGTGTGGCAAAGGGTGTGAACCCTTTGTTTGAACAAATCGAATTGTTCCGCCTCCTCTGGAGTTAGCGATATACCTTGGCTAACCTTTGTAAGAATATCAACATTAACAAGCCCTGTGGGCTTGAAAACCGAGAAGGTAATATTTGGATTATTGGCCGCATTGTGGATAGAGTTGAGAATTTCGGTATAGGCTTCCTCCTGTGATTTGAGCGTTCCCTTACCCTCAACGGAATAGTCGAGTATTGATTTTACTCCAAATTGTGCCAGGGTATTTACCGTGGGGATGCTCTCGGAAAGGGTTTCGCCCCCCACGAAATGGCTAAAAATGGTTGGCTTAACAAGCCACGCTATGGGAAACCGAATCGCGAGGGCAACCTTAAGTAATACATTGCCAAGGTTTACCAGCCTTGGTAGGGCAATGGTTTTGAATAGAAAATGTGCCTTACGAAGCTCCTTGTTATTACGCCAGGCAAAGGCAATCTCGGTGTTGTTGAATATGTGCATTGGGTAAAATCCGTTAAGGTTAAATACAATGAAAAAAACCATCCAAAGATGATAAAATGAGTAGATAAAAGCAAGACTTTTGATTGCTAAACAACAAATTGCTGTAAAGGTTGGTGGGGTTACAGCCAAAGAAATAAGGGGAAGCAAGGCCTCCCCTTTCCATATACATAGGGTTATAATCCTTAGCCGCCTAGCTAAACTACCTGTATTCCCACTTTTTTAAGATCGTCCCAAAAGCTAGGATAAGATTTGGATACCACCCGGGGATTTTCCAGTGAAATCGTACACCCCTTGGCCACCAAACCTGCAAGTGCCATGGTTACGCGATGATCGTTGAGAGGTTTAAACTCAACCGTTGCACCCTTTGGAAATGCTGTTTTACCATCAAATGTGAGGGTCTCAAATTCGCCCCTCTTCTCCACTTTAAGCTTAGCTCCTACCCGCCCAAACTGAGACTGAAGTGCCATAAGCCTTTGGCTCTCCATACAATTCATCACCTCTACCCCAGCAAACCGGAAGGGCATTTGCAAAGCTACGCAGGTAGCCACCATGGTGGGCAAAAGGTGAGGGTTATTGGTGAAATCGTACTCAAGGAAATCTAGCTTACGCTGAGTTTTTGTAAGCACAACGCCATTCGGGGTTGGGGTTGTTTTAACCCCTAGCGGTTCAAAGAGTTCCTTTACAATGGCATCACTCTGAACACTTTCGGGATTTAACCCATCGATAGTGAGCTCTACTTTTGACGAGATGGCGGCCATTTGATACCAATAGCTTGCCGAGAGCCAATCGGCCTCAACGGTCATTGCCGACTCATCGTGCAGGTCGTTCTCAATAAGTATCTCATCCTTATTCCAATTACTATTTATTCCGAGGTATCGTAGTAATCTGAGGGTTTGCTGTATGTATGGGGAGCTAACCACGAGGTTTCTAAACTCAACCACATCATCGGATGATAGGGTGGGCGACAGCAACAATGAAGTAGTGATGAACTGGCTACAGATAGCTGCATCGACACGAATTATATTGCCCTTGATAGCCTTCCCGATGATTTTAAGCGGGGGAAATCCCTCTCGCTCAATGTACTTAACATTAATGCCCTGCTTTTGCAGCATATCAATCACATCGCCCACCGGACGCTTGCGCATCTCGGCCGATCCGGTAACGATCCAGTCGCCCTTAAAGTAGCTAAGGAATGCCCTCAACAGCCTTATGGCCTTGGCGGGATCGCCAGCTTCGAGGGGCACCTCACCCTTACGAATCTCCTCGGCGAACACTTTGGCAGCATCCTTCTCGGAAATGGATTTTATATCGAACTTTGCATTCTTGAGCGCCCTAATTACAATATCCCTATTGCTAATTCTTTTAGAGGGCGAAAGTGATATGTTACCGAATAGCTCGCTATCCGGTTTAGATACAGTATAAACTTGCATGATTAAAAAATTATGTTTGTCCCAACAACCACCAAATTTATTAATAATAAAACTCAAAATGCCTAATATTATGGGATTATTTTTTAATGGTTCATGCTTATGACGCTAGGAATGTTGAAGTTAAACAAAATATGCGGAAGTTCAAATATAGATTATTCGAGATATGCCATTTGTAACGCTTTTGTGATGAGGCATTCCCTAACTAAACCAAAAGGCAAATACAACGGATGGGGGGGTTAACCAGTTTGGGGGTACGGAGCAGTGACTTCATCATTTTGCATTGACCATCCCTGCGACCGTTGTCTATTCGTGTAATACATCCAGCCTATATTGGTTACACCCCTTGTTACCTGCTGGGCATTCAGCTGTCATGAGGTTTTCTACCGTCAGAAGGTTGTTGCAGGCATACTCTTTGCTTGGCTTAGGATTGTGCGGTAGCAATGGGGAACAAGCAATGTGTATTGCTGCGAAGCGAAGGGTTTCAACTAGTTTTTATTCAATGATTTAAATGGTTCCGTTATTCTTTCGAGAAAACTTGTTTTTCCTGCAAAAATCTCTGCATTTAGTTCAATTTTACCACTTATCTTGAATTCAGAACCATTTTCTTTTAGGATTTCGTTTGGCAATAATATTTTTGAAAAATAATATCCGCCTGAACTTGAAATATCGATTACATTAGGAGCTGAAATAATTTCTGTAACGATTTTTTTATTGTAGAGGTATGGTATATTATCAAAACTCAAAATCACACTTTGACCAAGCTTAATCTTATTTATCTCATTTGCCGGAATTTTAATAATTACAGCTATACTATCGCTATTTTGCTCAAGGTATGCTGTTGTTTTTATAGTATAATCAAATTTAATAAGGTAGGATGCTAAAAGGAAAATAATAATTATAATTGACATTATTGCAATACCCACACGCACAATTATTGGTGGTATTTGCCCAATTATGCTCCTAGCCTTTTCGCTTCTTAATTCAATGTTATCAGTTCCCCTAACCATATTAATATCCAAGGTCTAATTGATTTTTAACAAGTTGAAAATATGCCCCCCTTTTTTCAGCTAATTCTTGATGATTGCCAATTTCTGCAACTTTTCCATCAGCCAATACCACAATTTGGTCAGCATTTTTTACAGTACTTAAACGGTGTGCAACTATAACCACTGTTTTCCCTTGGTAAAATTCCTGAAGGTTCTCAACAATTACACGTTCATTGTTAGCATCTAGGGCATTTGTAGCTTCGTCAAAAAAAAGAAAATAAGGGTTACGATACACAGCACGAGCAATCAGCAATCGCTGACGTTGACCGTGGCTCAACCCCTGACCCTCTTGACCAATCATTGTGTTAAATTTAAGAGGTAGCCCCATAACAGTATCGTAAATATTGGCCATCTTTGAGGCCATAACTAATCTTTTTTTGTCAATTTCGCCATCAGCGGTAGCAATATTTCTGGCAATAGATTCTGAGAATATGAACCCATCCTGCATAACCGCACCACATTGCTCCCTCCACCAGGTTGAGTTTATTGCTGCTAAGTTGTTATCGTTAATATAGATTGAACCCTCTGAGGGTGAGTAATAACTTAAAATTAACTTGAGTAATGTGGTTTTACCGCTACCGCTGTACCCTACAATTGCAGTAACTTTTCCCTGAGGTATACTAATATTTACCCCATCGAGCACTTTAGGAGACGTTGGACCATCATATCGGAATGAAAGGTTATGAATATCTATACTGCCTCCCGAAAAATTTGTGATAACACTTTGAGAAGGATGTACTTCTTCTTCCTTTATATGAATTTCGTTAATGCGGTCTAAGCTGATTTTAACGTCTTGCAAATCAAGAGTGAAGTGAACAGCCTGTTCAATTGGTAGTGCCAATTGACCAATAATGTATTGGGTGGCTAACATCATACCTAACGTCATTTCACCACTAATAACTGCGGTAGCGGCCATAATGGTGATAATCATATTTTTACCCTCGTTAATGAGTATGTTTCCAGCCTCACGTCGCTGCTCTAACTTCAATGCCTCTGTGTGCAACTCCAGTAAGTCAACCTGAATGTCCTCCCACTCGTAGCGCTTCCTGTTTGTGCAACCCTGCAGTTTAATCTCTTGCATTCCTGCAATGAGTTGATATGTAGTGGATTGGTTTTGCGAACGACGGTTAAAGAATTTATAATCCAGCAGCCTGCGTTGTTTCAGGAAAATAGTCACCCAACCAGCATATATAATACTGCCCAATAAGAAAATAGCAAAAATCTTTACACTGTAATAAAGGAGCACTGCGCCGAAGGTGATTAGTGAAAAAAAGGAGAATACTGTTTGTAATGAGCGAGAGGTAATAAAGAGTTCCACACGTTCATGATCAGCCATGCGCTGCAGAATATCGCCTGAACGTCTGGTGTCGAAGTATCCCATTGGAAGTTTTAAAAGTTTTATAAGAAAATCTGACACAAGCGATAAATTAATACGCACGCTTACATGC
This sequence comes from Tenuifilaceae bacterium, assembly GCA_034006965.1. Lineage (GTDB taxonomy): Bacteria > Bacteroidota > Bacteroidia > Bacteroidales > Tenuifilaceae > Perlabentimonas. Next base: position 1,025 of record JAVERU010000006.1, on the reverse strand, counting down.
AACAGAAGCCAACGACGGATATAATCAATTACAGTACGACTAATAATGAGCATGGCTTGTGCCAACAGCACCACGTAAATAAATGAAAGATTACGATTGCCAATACCAATATCCACAATTGCTTGAGTAAGAAATGGGAAAATCAGTTGTAGCAGAGAACCGAAAAGAAGACCTAGTGCCATTTGCGCAAAGTATGACCTATAGCGACGAAAATATGATAGCAACATACCTAAGCCTCGGCGAACTGGCTCATCGTTTTTTTGCTCAAAAAATTTTCTTGTAGGTTCTAGAAGCAATACCAGCCCCTTTTCCTGACCTTCATTTACAGTATTTGCCCAGTGTTGCCTAACTTCCTCTTCGGTAAATGTTGCGTTACCAAAGGCAGGGTCGGCAATGTGGAATAAAGGATTTCCCTTAGAAAACCAGCGATGAGATACTCTGTGCAACACAACAAAATGCTGATGATTCCAATGAAGGATGCAAGGTAAGGGCCTTTTCTCAAGCAGAGTGGACAAAGGTATTCGTCCTCCTACTGTCCGAAACCCTAGCTGCTCTGCAGCGTGGCTAATGGATAACATTGATACGCCAATACGAGTAGTGTGGCAAAGTTCTCTAATGGTGTCCTGCGTTAGTTTTAAACCATAGTGTGCTGATATCATGGTTAAGCAAGCAGCACCACAATCCATTGAGTCATGCTGTAGTTGGATGGGAAATCGTTTCAACATTTTGCTGTACTTTCTTATTTCTTATCACTTTCAAAGAAAGTATTTACCTTCTCCATTCTATGTTGCTTACCTTTGTTGAAAAGGTAAGTTAAGCGGAAAGCCAAACCATATGTGTCACGTTTAAAACTTCCAACCTCTAATGCATCGTCATTAAAAATATAAGTAATTTCTTCTGAGGTTACCAAACCACGCATGGCAACATATAAAAAGAGATTTTGTTTCGGGAATCGCTTCATTACATATACTGCATCTAATGAATAGTTAGGTTCTGCATAGCCCTCTGGGCTCAACATTTTTCCG
>JAVERU010000123.1:0-9307 GCA_034006965.1 Tenuifilaceae bacterium | reverse complement strand
CAAGCGCAAGCGTGAACCGTGGGAGGAATTTCTTGTATCGCATTACAGGAAAGGCATTGAGGTCGTGTTTAGCGATATTAACAAACTGTTCCCTCGGAGAATACATGCAATCACTCCGGAAGGTTTTGTTTTAAAGATAATAATGTTCATTCTAGCATATGTATTTACTAAAATCAACTAGCAACTTAAATTATTTACATATTTTGCTAACGTAAAAAAACGATGATTTAGAACACCCTTGGCTAATGGTGGGAGGTTGAGCAGTGTTTTGCGAATTGAATTGACCTCTTCAATACAGGCATGGTCACAAATAATTCCATTCTGCATTAAGTATGCTATTAGCGTTTTAAGGGTTGTTGCCTTTACTCTTATGCAGTAAGGCGAGTATCTTGCTGGATGAATATGTATGTACCTATCCTTAAATCGACCTAAGCGCAATACCCATACCGATGAATCGGAAAGGGTGAACATTCTGTATCCCGGGGCAGACCCTAACACCCAATCATTGTATAGATCTTTACTGCCAACGCCAACCCTATGAACCTCATCAACAATTTGAGTTGCAATGCTACTGGGGGCAAGCTTGCCATAGTACAAATCAGTTACTGACCCTCCTATCTCTTGGCATTGCCTTGCTATACTATCGCGAGTAAATTCGCCGGCAAGGGAACGGCAGGCATAAGAGATGAACCCAAGGTGATGCTTCCACCCCGAAAAGGCAATGGGTTTGGGTAGCTGCGGATCATATGAGCTATACATCAAAATTTGCATGAAGCAAAACATGCATGGTTGGGGTTTCGAGAACAAATATAAAAAAAGGGTCAATCCTTTTGCAAGAATCAACCCCTATGCTGATGCGTTGTCAACTAAACAACGCCCATTAGAAACAAAGGAACACGTTCAATTACTAACGTTTTAAAAATCTACTCGTAGATCTTATTAGACACGAAAAACCGGGAACAAAAACAATGCTAGTACTCAGACCTACGGTCGTTACTTCTTCCGCCACCGCGGTTGAAGCCACCCTTGTTGTAGCCACCGCCACCTCTTTGGTTTCCACCTCTGAAGCCGCCGCCATTGCCACCTCTGGACTCTGTCCTCTCTTGAGCTTGGTTTACTACAATAGTACGACCATCAACCTCAGCACCATCAAGTTCCTCGATAGCTTTTTTGGCTTGCTCATCATCGGGCATCTCTACAAACCCAAACCCTTTACTTCTTCCGGAGAACTTGTCGGTAATAATTCTGGCTGCCGATACTTCGCCGTACTCTTCAAAAAATTCCTTTAGCTCTGACTCTTGTAGTCTGAAAGGAAGACTTCCACAAAAAATGTTCATCTGGTAACAGTTAAAATTAAATAGTTAATAATACGGTGGCAAAAGTACGCTTTATTTTAATAGCAAATGATATTTAAAAATTTATTTTGATGAACATCATCATTTTTTACAAATGGCTATAGTACAACAAAAAGACCCTGATCCAACAAAGAGCAATAGCCTCTCTAAAACAAAAGCAAAAATCGTTTAAAATACAAAGCTATCTCCTCCCTGTACCATAACATGTTAATTGCTGTAGAATTAAAGTTGAATGGACTAGCGAAGACACAAAGCCTTCGGATGCTCGGGATTTAACACTATCGGGCTGATTATATATCGATTTGCATCGGATTCTGAGTATGTAGCTGGCAAACGAAGCATTAAATTTTAAAATGTTAAGGGTTAAGCAAAGGGCATTAATCTCCGATTGTAGAGTGTCCATTCGTATTCAGACCCTTAGAAGTTTTTACTCCTTACTGATCATAGCATCCCAGTTCTCGCTTTGTATTTTTCTTCACTCCGATAGTAAGCCAATATACTTTGTATCTAATTACTAAATGGGCTTTAGCATACTTTTTAACACTTTGCTACACACCTCTATTTACTATGGCTTTTGTATTAAACGTTTATTTAATTTTGATATAAATAGGCGGTCGTATGACACATATCATAATATTCATATTGCTCCATAGCATATAATTGACATAATAAAAAAGGGGTTAAATTCAAAATACACTGAGAGTACCATCATGCAACCAGCTTGCTAATGTAAGTTTCAAAACCATATTGTTAAAGTTTAATACCAAGAAATATGTGTATCGCTATATAATAATCAATCATTAACAAAAAACCCTAATCGCTATGGATGTAATTAAAGAAAAGGTTAAAGCGCTAGTTCAAAAGCATGGGAAGACCAGGGAAAACCTGCTGCCTGTGCTGCAAGGTGTAGCGGAAAGCGAACAATACGTTAGCGAATACGCTATGAAGCTTATTGCCGAAGAGATGGAGCTTTCATCGGCCGACGTGTACGGAACGGCTACGTTCTACAGCTTCATGGACACCACCCCCAAAGGTAAGTATGTGATTAGAGTATGCCGAACAATTTCGTGCTACATGAAGGGTAAAAACCAAATTCTGCTTGCTTTGGAGGAGGCTCTGAAAATAAAGCTGGGCGAAACCACCCCCGATAAAAAGTTTACCCTTATGGAGACCAATTGCATTGGCTGGTGCCACAAAGCTCCAGCAATGCTTATAAACGACGATGTTCATACAGAGCTAACCGTTGAAAAGGTGCATAAGATTATTACGGAATACAAACAGCAAGATTAACCTAAACTGGAACTCGCCATGGGAAAAAATATATTAAAACGAATTGATCTTATATTTAAGGATGAGGCCGATTACAAAGCGGTTCTCAAAAAGGCAGCTGGGCAAACCAACGATGAGCTGATAAACGAGCTCATTGCTTCGGGCCTTAAGGGGCGTGGAGGCGCAGGCTTTCCTACCGGGCTGAAGTGGAAGCTAACCTCGGAATCGAAAGCCGATAAGAAATATGTTATTTGCAATGCCGATGAGGGTGAGCCTGGCACCTTTAAGGATAGAGAGATACTTACACAAGTACCGCATAAGGTGCTAACGGGTATGGCTATTTGCGGTAAAATTATTGGAGCCAAGGAGGGTTTTATATACCTGCGCAAGGAGTATAACTACCTAACTGCCGATTTGAATAAAATTATTGATGATTTTCATGGGGTATGCAAAAACATTGGCCTCGATTTTAGAATTAAGATCTTCCTGGGCTACGGTGCATACATCTGTGGCGAAGAGAGTGCCCTGTTCGAATCGATGGAAGGAAAGCGTGGTGAACCACGTAACAAACCACCCTACCCCAGTGAGCAGGGGTACCTTGGAAGGCCCACAGTTATAAATAATGTGGAAACGCTAGCCCATACCTTTACCATTTTCCAGTACGGGGCTAGCAAATTCAACGAGCTAGGCGTGCAGGACAGCTATGGTTCAAAGCTATTCTCCATATCGGGCGATACACCCATACCTGGAATTTATGAACTTGAACTGGGTATGACCGTTGAGGACTTCGCCAACGATTTTGGCGATGGTGACACCAAAGCCGTACAGGTTGGTGGTGCATCGGGCTTTTGCGTACCCAGGAAAAAATTTCGCGAAACCCATATTGGCTACCAAGGGAAGCTAACTGGCATATCCCTTCCTACTGGGGGCTCCATGATGCTTTTCAACAGCTCACGATCAATGTTCAACCTGCTCACCAACTATCTGGAGTTCTTCACCGAGGAGTCATGTGGGCAGTGTACACCCTGCCGGGTGGGTACCCAGCAGCTACTCGAGGGTAGCCGAGCGGTAAAGCGTGGCGAAAAGCCCGCGGCCTATTTGGATAAGCTACTGGCGCTTAGCGAAACTATGAAAAGTACGTCAAAGTGCGGGTTAGGCCAATCGGTAGCTAACTCATTCCAATCGATTGTTGAGAACTTCCGCGAAGAAATGATTTACTAAAAATGGATTCCACTATGAAAAATAAGATAAACCTAACCATAAACGGTACCGCTCTATCGGTTGAAGAGGGCACCACAATTCTTGATGCAGCCAAGGTGCTTGGCATAAAGATCCCGGTTCTGTGTTACCATAAGGATTTATGTATAGCAGGTAACTGTAGGGTTTGCGTTGTTGAAGTTGTAGGTATTAGCAAGCTATTTGCTGCGTGTGCAACCCCTGTTTGGGAGGGGATGGATGTGCTAACCAACAGCCTCATGGTTCGCAACTCTCGCAAGCATATCATTGAGCTGCTCCTATCGGAGCATAACGCCGACTGTACAAAGTGCTATAAGAATGGAAACTGCGAACTACAGGAGCTGGCTGCGGAGTATAAAATTACCAATCAGGATTTTATAGACATCTACCACGCCAAGGACTATACCGTTGATAGCTATTCTCCGTCCATTATAAAGGACGATAGCAGGTGTATACGTTGCCAGCGTTGTGTTAGAACCTGCGAGGAGCTGCAGGGTGTTGGCGCTCTAACCGTAGCACACAAAGGCGATCACATGAAGATATCGACCTTCTTTAACAAGCCCATAAGCGAGGTGGTTTGCACCAATTGTGGCCAGTGCGTTATCCACTGCCCCACCGGTGCGCTTATTGAGCGCAACTACATTGAGGAGGTGTGGAATGCCATCGCCGATCCAGATAAGCACGTGGTGGTACAAACTGCACCTGCAGTGAGAATTGGTCTTGGCGAGGCCCTTGAACTTGATGCAGGCGAAAGGGTAACCGGAAAAATGGTGTCGGCGCTACGTAGGCTTGGGTTTAACTCTGTGCTCGACACAGACTTTACCGCCGACCTCACCATACTTGAAGAGGGTACAGAACTGCTCCACAGGCTTAAGAGTATATTGGTAGATAAGGACAACAAGGATCCTCTGCCAATGACCACTAGCTGCTCACCGGGTTGGGTAAAGTTCTTTGAACACATCTACCCCGAACTTAAGGCACATATGTCTACCTGCAAATCGCCACAACAGATGTTTGGCGCGTTGGCGAAAACATTCTATGCCAAAAAGATTGAAGTTGATCCCGAAAAGATTGTGAGCGTATCGATAATGCCATGCACCGCCAAGAAGTATGAGGCCGATAGGCCCGAGATGCGCGACAGCGGTTTTAAGGATGTAGATTACGTACTTACAACCCGGGAACTTGCCATTATGATTCAACAGGCGGGCATTGAGTTCTCTGAGTTACCTGAGGAAAAGTATGATTCCTTCATGGGATCATCATCAGGAGCTGGGGTGATTTTTGGAGCCACTGGCGGTGTTATGGAAGCGGCTCTAAGAACAGTCTACGAGATAGTAACTGGCCGTGAAGTTCCTTTCGAGGGCCTAAACATCACCCCTGTAAGGGGGCTTGAGGGTGTGAGAGAGGCCACAATAAAGATTGAGGGCACTGTGCCCGAATATAAATTCCTTGAGGGTGTTGAGGTGAAGTGCTGTGTAGCCCACGGCCTGGCCAACGCCCGAACCGTAATGGAAAAGGTAAAGGAAGGTAAAGCAAATTATCATTTCATTGAGATAATGGCCTGCCCCGGGGGATGCTTGGGAGGTGGAGGTCAACCAATTCCCACCACGCCCGAGATTAGGCAGAAACGCGTTGAGGCTATCTACGCCGAGGATGCATCGATGGCTATAAGAAAATCGCACGAGAACCCCGAGGTAATTCAGCTGTACAAGGAATTCTTAGGCGAACCCTACGGACACCTATCGCATAAGTTGCTGCATACCGAGTACTTTGAGAGGGAGCGGTACTAAAATATAAAAAACAAAAAAGGGGTAACCTAAATTGGTTACCCCTTTTGTACTATTATAGGATATTGTACTACTCGTACTCCTTCAGAATATCCTTAACGCCATCGGGCGACACGCGACCGTAAACCTTCTCGCCCACTAGTACTACAGGGGCAAGACCACAGGCGCCTACGCAGCGTAGGCAGCTGATCGAGAATTTGCCATCGGCAGTTGTTTCACCAACGTTAATATTTAGCATACGCTTAAACTCATCCACCACTTTTTCGGCTCCACGCACGTAGCAAGCTGTTCCAGTACAGATGCTAATGGGGTGTTTCCCTTTGGGTGTCATAGTGAAGAAAGAGTAAAAGGTTACCACTCCGTAAACCTTGGCAACAGGAACATTCAGCTCTTGTGCTATGATCTCCTGAACCTCGGCGGGTAGGTATCCAAAGTGAGTTTGTGATTTGTGAAGCACATTGATAAGCTCACCTGGCTCATTGTTGAAGGATTTGCAAATCTCCTTGAGCTTGACAACATCCTCCTTTTTTAGCTCAACTTTAATATGTGACATTGACTAATCCTCCAATTTAAATGTAAATATCTTTTGTTCCTTTATCGAAGTAGTGCGTGTGCAGCAAGTGGTGAGCCTTTTCGCTCATTGGCTTGCCCAGGAACTCTTCGTAAAGCTTAATGATGTATGGGTTCTCATGCGACTTACGGATTGGCTTGCCTGCATCTTCGCGATAAATTGCTGCTGAACGAGCCTTAAGAATATCGCTATTGCCATGGTGCAAGGGCTGTCCGCCACCACCAATACAGCCACCGGGGCAGGCCATCACCTCAATTGCGTGGTAGTTTGCTTTTCCGTTGCGTACATCCTCAAGCAGCTTGCGGGCGTTACCCAAACCGTGAGCAATACCAATGTTTATTGGTAGGCCGTTAAAGTCAACGGTAGCCGAACGGATACCCTCCATACCACGTAGCTGCTCAAAGTCAATCCTATCTAACTTTTTGCCAGTGTGCACTTCGTAAGCGGTACGTGTTGCAGCCTCAATAACGCCACCGGTAGCACCGAAAATTACGCCCGCTCCAGTAGATTCGCCAAGAGGACGATCGAAATCTTCATCCTCAAGGTCGGCAAAATTGATGTTGAACTCTTTGATTAGGTGAGCTAGCTCGCGAGTAGAGATTGAAAAATCCACATCGGGATTTCCATCAACCTTAAACTCATCGCGCTGTGCTTCGTACTTCTTGGCCAAGCAGGGCATAACCGAAACTACAACAAGATCTTCGCGCTTAACCTTCATCTTATCAGCAAAATATGTTTTAGCAATAGCTCCAAACATTTGCTGAGGCGATTTAGCCGATGATGGCACATCGAGCATATCGTTGAAGTTGTGCTCAAAGAAATTCACCCAACCTGGGCAGCAGCTGGTAAGAATAGGCAGCTTCACGCTCTTATCGCCATTCAGGTGACGGGTTAAGCGGTCCAGTAGTTCAGTGCCCTCCTCCATAATGGTAAGGTCGGCAGCAAAATCGGTATCGAAAACGTAATCGAAACCAATTTGACGAAGGGCGTTGACCATTTTGCCTGTAACAATTGAACCGGGCTCCATTCCAAACTCCTCACCTAGAGCAACACGGATTGCTGGTGCCGTTTGCACAACAACCGTTTTAGTTGGATCGGCAAGAGCCCTGATAACCTGTGGTGTGTGGTCAACCTCAGTTAAAGCACCTGTTGGGCAAACTGCAACACATTGACCGCAGTATGTACAAGGCGACTTCTCAAGATCTTGCTCGAAGGCTGGGGCAACTGCAGCGTGGAATCCACGGTTGAATGCGTTAAGCGCACCAACGGTTTGCACATCGTTACACATCATCTCGCATCTGCGGCACATGATACACTTATCCAAATCGCGAATGATTGAAGGGGAAGTATCCACACGGTAGGTGCTCATCTCGGCATACTCCTCGCCTGGAATTCTGCGAACACCCAATTTAATGGCCATATCTTGCAGCTCGCAATTTCCGCTCTTGGCGCAGGTTAAGCAATCCTTAGGATGGTCGCTTAGAATAAGCTCCATGATGGTTCTGCGGGCGTTGATAACCCTCATAGTATGAGTTCTCACCACCATGCCCTCAGTACAGTCGGTAGAGCAAGAGGGAGCAAGATTCCTACGCCCTTCAACCTCAACAACACAAATACGGCATCCGGCTGGCTTATTCTCAATTTTCAGATCTTTCAGCTCCATGTAGCAAAGCACGGGAATATCAATTCCCAGCTGCTTGGCAGCCTTGTAGACTGTTGTCCCTTTGGGAACCTCAACTACTTTATTATCTATGGTAAGTTTTACTGTTTCCATTTATCCTACTCCCCTAATTATATAATGTTAATGGCACTAAATTTACACTTCTCGATACAAGCACCACACTTAATACAGATGGTAGTATCGATGAAGTGGGGCTTCTTGCGATCGCCACTAATTGCATTCACAGGACAAACCCTAGCACAGGCAGTACAACCAACGCAAGCCTCCTGATCGATTACATACTGCATAAGGGCTTTACACTGACCCGAACGACACTTATGATCCTTAACGTGCTCTAAGTACTCCTCATAAAAGTTGTCGAGTGTAGAAAGTACGGGGTTTGGCGAAGTTTGACCAAGTCCGCAAAGTGATGTGTCCTTAATTACCTCACCTAGGTTGCGCAGCCTGTCAAGCTCCTCCATGGTTCCTTTGCCTTCGCAAATGCGCTCAAGGATCTCGTATAGTCGCTTATTACCGATACGGCATGGCGAACACTTACCGCAGCTCTCCTCAACGGTAAAGTCGAGGTAGAATTTGGCAACCGATACCATGCAGTCGTCCTCGTCCATAACGATCATACCACCCGATCCCATCATAGAACCAGCAGCGATAAGGTTATCGTAATCGATAGGTGTATCGAGGTGCTTCTCGGTTAAGCAACCGCCCGATGGGCCACCGGTTTGAACGGCTTTAAACTTCTTGCCATCCTTAATGCCACCGCCAATCTCGTAGATTACCTCACGAAGGGTAATCCCCATGGGCACTTCGATAAGCCCCACGTTGTTGATTTTACCGGCGAGGGCAAATACTTTAGTTCCCTTTGATTTTTCGGAACCGATAGATGCGAACCACTCAGCACCCTTTAGATAAATAACTGGGATGTTGGCATAGGTTTCCACGTTATTCACGTTGGATGGCTTGCCTAGGTAACCGCTTTCGGCTGGGAATGGGGGTTTAACAGTGGGCTCACCACGGTCGCCTTCCATAGAGTGGATGAGGGCAGTTTCCTCACCACAAACGAAAGCGCCTGCACCGTAACGAATCTCGATGTCGAAATCGAAACCAGTTCCTAAGATATCCTTTCCTAGTAAGCCATATTCACGAGCTTGCTCAAGGGCAGTGAGAAGACGTTTGATAGCCAGCGGATACTCTGCACGGATGTAAACCAGCCCTTTGGTTGCTCCAATGCAAAACCCATTAATGGTCATGGCCTCAATAACGGAGTGTGGATCACCCTCAAGGATAGAACGATCCATAAAGGCTCCGGGGTCGCCCTCGTCGGCATTACATATTACGTACTTTTGGTCGGCTTGGTTTTTTGAAGCAAACTCCCACTTAAGCCCAGTTGGGAAACCTCCTCCTCCACGTC
>JAVERU010000122.1:0-9340 GCA_034006965.1 Tenuifilaceae bacterium | reverse complement strand
CTACAAAGCCAAAATCCGAAGGATTTTTATCAATAGCTAATTTTCAGGCACTTATATATCAACAATGTAAAGAACTTTTCAACTCTTTTATAAATTATTATCGCTAGCAACTTGAATTAATTAATGTGGCTAAGGCCACTCTATACTCTTGCTCCATCCACGGGCTAAAACCCGTAGCAATTGAAAATTTAAACTTAAACTTAAACAGTTAAAGGAGGTTAAGCACTTATCTGTGTATGGCAAATGTTTATGGGAAACACTACCTCCTACTTCGGCATTTTTCTTATATTTCGGGCGAATAGCTATGGAAATGTTGAGGAAATACGGTTTGGTACTATTCGCCTGTGCACTAGCCTTTGCTGTGGGTAATGTATTGGGTATGCCCTTGCCATATCAAACATACAGTCAGCAGGATCTCGATAGCTTGGCAAAAGCATATAACAACGCTGGGGTAGATTATATGGTTGAAGGGAACCACGAGAAGGCCAGCGAGATGTTTGTTAAGTCGCTTAGGCTTAGGGAGTCAATTCCTAACTTTCCCAAAGCACGATTAGCCAATGGCTATCTAAATCTGGCCATCCTAAAGCAGGATATGAGCTATATCGACTCCGCCCTTTTCTACTATCGCAAGGCCGAATCCATTTTGCTAAGTATGGAAAACCCTCCAGCCTCTACGTTGGGTATTACCTATTATGCTTATGGAAGTAGTCTAAATTATAAGCAGGACTATAAATCGGCCATTGCATTTATACAAAAGGGAATAAACCTTTTGAGTCAGGATTCGTTGGCAAACTCTTCCCATTTAGTGCTAGCCTCGATTAAACTCTCAGCCGCATACCGAGGGGCTGGTATGCTGGATAAAGCCCTTAATGCTGCGCATAGATCATTAGAGCTATCCAAATACTTTAACAATACCTACTATAGCAATGCATTAAGCGCAATTGGGTTAACCTACCTAGCACAGAAGGACTATAATAATGCAATTCTTTACTTTGAGGATGTGGAGAAGGAGATTATAAAAGGTGAGAGATGGAGGACATCGGACTTGATGGCATTGTATAGTAATTTAGGAACAACGTATCAGTTTATTGGACAGGTTAATGATGCTGAGTTTTATTTTTTAAAAGGAATTGATATAGCCAATGAACAAAACTCATATAGTCCTCAACTTGGCTTACTGCTTCGTAACTATGCTCTTTTCCTTAAATCGAGGGGAGAGTATGATAATGCTGAAAAGTATTTTTTAAAATCATTAGAATTAAATGCTAGGCATCGAACATTACAAAGCTATCTTGATATTCCTTTGGCCAACTTCTTTTCGCCCTTAATTGCCATTCAGTGTTTTGAAGGGATGGGGTCAATTTATTTGGAGCGGTTTAACGAGACGGGTGCGATAGGTTTTGCACACCAATCATTCAAATACTTTTCCAAAGCCATCGCCCTAATGGATGAGCAGCGAGCGGGTATTTATGATGACGGTGATAAGCTGTATATTGACGATATTTACCACACCCTTTACTTAAACACCATCAAGGCTTGCTTCTCATTCTCCGATATAGTACCCGAAGCCGTAGAGTTTGCTTTTAAGGTATCGTCGAAGGCAAAAGCGGCTGTGCTAAACCAGGCCATTGCACGGGAGCGTGGGCTAAATTTTTCGGGAGTTCCCACAGATCTTATAGCTAAGGAAAGGGAGCTTAGGCAAACCGTGGGGGGGCTTTATGAACTTTATCATGAGGCAAAATCAAAGGCGGGCACTCCTGCTAAGCAGCTGGAGAGCTTGGAAGGGCGAATTTTTAATGCTCAACGCGAGCATAAGCTTTTAATAGCTAGCATTGAGGATAAGTACCCCGATTACTATGCGCTAAGGTACGACACAGCCTCCGTTTCAATTAGCAATATTCAAGCTAAGTTAAAACCATCGCAGGTGCTTATTGACTACATTGTCAACGACTCTTCACTAATTAGCTTTGCAGTTGCAAAGAATGATTTTAAGTGGAAGCACACTAAGCTTGATAGAACTTTCTTCGATACCCTGGAGATTTTCTTAGGCGAGATTAATCCGAAAAGTTTTGATGATATCACTAGGGAGAACCTTGGTCGATTTGGACAATCGTCGTACTATCTTTACCGAACGTTGCTTATGCCATTCGATTCGATTATAGATGGTCGTGAGCTAATCGTTGTGCCCCACCTGCAGCTGTCGGCTATTCCGTTTGCCGCCCTTACCAATAGTAAGGTTATTAATCCAAAAGGATATTACGCATTGCCCTACTTGGTAAGAAGCATTGCGATATCCTATTACCCATCAACCAAACTGTTTTACACCGCACACAATCGTAAGCCAGCCCTCAGAGCTAAAGCCATTTCATTTGCACCCTCGTATACTGCCTCGTCCACAGGCTATGCAGATTCGCTTCAGTATCGACAGAATTTGGGCGATTTACCTGGGGCAGAGAGGGAGGCCAGAGGGGTTAGCAATACGTTGAAAGGGAAACTCGTTGTTGGAGAACAGGCTACTGAGGCGCGATTCAAAAAGGAGGTTGCTAATGGTGGGTACGGTGTATTGCATTTGGCGATGCATACGCACATTGACGAGTCGAACCCCCTTCTCTCTAAGCTAATCTTTTCCAGTTCGCCCGACACCACTGAGGATGGTTACTTGAATATGTATGAGGTTTATGGCATTAATTTAAATGCTAAGCTTGTAATTGTAAGTGCATGCCGAAGTAGCGATGGTGGTCTGGTTAAGGGCGAGGGGCTGCTGAGTCTTGCGAGGAGTTTCCTGTATTCGGGAGCACAATCTTTAGTTGCGGCGCAATGGAGGGTTGAGGATTATAGTGGGAGTGAGATAATGGTAGAGTTCTCTAGGAATATTAAAGAGGGTCAATCCCAAGACTTAGCCTTGCAAAGTGCTCAAAGAAAGTTTTTAGAATCGGCCGATCCCTTAAGGTCTCATCCGTATTTCTGGGCTTCGTATCAATTAATTGGCAACACCGGAGCGCTGGTACACCCCCAATGGCTAAAAATTATCATTTGGATTGTTTCAATTGCATTGCTGCTATTGGTGGTTTTCTTTATAGTCAGAAGATTACGGCTTAAGTGATTCAAGTATGGCTAAAGCTTCCCCTGAGTAGAAACCTTCTTCATGGGCAATTTTCCTGAGATTTTTTTTAACCTCTTCAATTTTACCCTGCCGCAGCAGCGAGAGGGCCAGATACCACTCTAGGGTTTCGGTAAAGGTAATGCTGTTTGAGCTGTACAGCATTTTGGTGAGAATCTCCTCTGCTTTCTCGGCATTATCTGTTCTCAAATAAACAGTAGAGAGCATTAGGGTTGCTTCAAGATCTATTGAATCTCTTATGATTTGGGCTTCGAGCCAGGGCATTACTTGATCATATTCGCCATTGGTGTATAATCTAATAGCCTCACCACGATGGTAAGCCGAGCTGCCTTGGTTTTCGTCTCTTCTATCTCCTACAACCTTATAGGGTTGAAAATATCTATTGTATAGTACTGCATGGGTAGGCCCATAATCAGTTAGAGCAACCCTGATGGCAATGATTATTAGGAGGCTTGCTGCCGTCGTTATGCTAATTAGCAGAGTTTTCCTTTTAGTTTTTGCTTTTGTGAAACTTCTTTGAGAAACTTTTAACTTTTCCCTTAGGGTAATCACATCGTCCTCGTAAATAGATTTTTGTAGCTCTGCGCAAAGCTTAACCTCTTTCTGAAGGCTTTTGTTGATGGCCAGTTCCTGTTCAAATGCCCTCCGTTTCTCTTCCGAAAGGGTACCTAGTACGTAATCATCAATCAAAATCCAATGGTTCATCATCCAGTTCTCCAGTTAGTTTGTCAAACCTAGGGTCGCTTTTTATGCTTTTTACGAGGTACTCTTTACAAAGATACTTTTTCCTTCTCGCATATTCTTCCGAGGCGAATCCAAACTTTTCAGCAATCTCAAGATAGCTATTCCCCTTAAAAAAGGCTTTTAAAATCTTCTGACAAAGGGGACTTAATTCCATGAAGTGCTCTTGGTAAAGCTTCATTCTCAAGCTTTGCCTGTATTCCTTCAGTATTTGGGCATTACTATCGTCTATCAGTGAGTTGCTTTTGAATGTCAAATCCTTTTTGGTTTCCAGTAAGCTGTACCTTTGCCAAAGTTTGTTGCATGTTCCCATTATGTAGTTTTCAACCATAACAGGCTCTTCAAGCTCACCTTGCTTTGCTTTGGTGTAAATACTTATTATTGCTTCCTGAAATACCTCATTTGCCGTATCGTAGTCTCCTCCATAGTTATATATTGTTTTTTTAACCGTAGGGAAGAGATGTTTATATAAGTAATTCAGAACCGCTTGGTTCTGTTCAATAATTCCCTTAAACAGCTCCTTATTAGTAAACGACATCATTAATGCTGGTCAGTGCTTACAAATCTAATAAAAAAGTTTAACCGCCAGCAAATAGTATCACTATTTGCTGAAAAGTACAGCATATTTGATGGTGCTAAATTATCTGCTTTAACGCTCAACAATCTGACTATTATGTGTAAAAAACACTTATATTCCGTTGAGGGTAATGTTGACATTTGACTGGTATTAAAGCCCCAAGGTATCTTTGCCAACGCTTGAATTGGTAATGCCAACAATAATCCTTTACAATTGCTTAAGCTGGTATTTGCATAGCATTATATAGAGTCTAATATTTAATTGCACAAATAGTCAGTAATTTTTCGTTTGGAATTTGAAAATGAGAGTACATCTGCCAAAATTTTGCTTTCTCAGCTTCAGGGATTCTGTAACCCTATTGTGGGTTATCGATTTTCCTATGAACCACCAAGCCCTTTCTATTGGATTTGAATCTGGTGAATATGGGGGTAAATAAAGAATATGATTATCCGCCATAATGCCTATGACAAATGAGTTGATTACAATGATACGTCATTGCGAATCCGCCAGCCGGCGGATGAAGCAATCTTTTAATTAACAGGATTTTACAGATTGCTTCAACCCTCAAAGCACGAGGGTTTGACTTCATCGAGCACTTCGTGGTTCGCAATGACGCAAAGGCTTTAGGTATCATAACTGACAATCATTTAATTTTTAATGGTTAGTTATTGTGTTGCACATTAAAAGATTGTTGAGTCTGCAATATTTTTGCATAAAAGGAGGTGTGCCTCCATCCTATGTGTCACAAAAGCTGTATTTGTGACAACTTTTTAGGCAAAATTTTTAAAAATCTTTCTTATTTAGGCCAGATCGCTAATTTCTGTCACGCTGAAATGGTGTTGCTGGCTTTGGCTTACTCTTTTCTATGCTTTTCAAAAGGTGATTCTGTTCAAATTATTCCCTAAAAAAGCACCCAACTAACGCACAGAGAATCAGTGCGTAAGAAATTATTTTTATTTTTATTGAAAAATAATTCGAAAAAGGTTGTCACAAATTACCACTAAGTAGGATAATATATGAGAGGGTATATGAAATGCATTTGACCTTTCAGCTAAAATGGTAACTATAATCACCTTAATTCTTAAAACATTACAAACAACCAAAACATTTGAACTATGAAAACAATGATGAAACAAACCGAACTAGAGCTAAATGGTATCCTAAACAAGTTTGCACGCCTTGCCCTAACCGATAAGGAGATGGTAAAACTTTTTGGTGGTACATCAACAGGAACGACAGGTGATACTACAACGGATACTAAGCCTAAAGGTACAACCTCAAACTCTGGTAGTTCAGGTAACAATGATGATCCCCCCCCAATTGTAAAGGAAGACTAGAGGTTATACGAAGAGAATAATTTTAAAAAAATTATAGCCATGAGAACATCAGAATACTTAATGGAGAAGTACCTCGATTCAACCATAACGGTTGAGGAGAAGGATATGCTTTACCATCGATTGATGGCGAACCCATCGCTGCAGAGAGAACTCGCCCTAAGGCATGAGATTAATCAAATGTCCTTTGAGGACGAAATACATGAGCTTAGAGCAAAGCTTAACATAGCCTCTGCATTTGCCGACGATACTTACGACAAACGTTTTGTAAGTCATCGCACCAAAAGGCTAATCTACGCTACGGCAACCATTGCGGGTATTGCCGTGGGCAGCTGGGCTGTTTTCACCGAGGGTAACAATGGAAGTAATTACGACGAGATCTATCGTGAAACCTTTGCTCCATATCCACCGGTAACCCTATTCCGCCAGGGCAACTATTATCCCTCTGGTCAAGATTTGCTCTCAACCATGAAGCACTATCAGGAGTCAAAATTTGCCCAAGCCGCTGCAGGTCTTGAGTTGCTTCTCAAGAACGATCCCACCTCAACAACCATTAAGTTCTACTTAGCAATTAGCTATATGGAGCTCGAAAGGTTTGCCGATTCGCGCAAGCTGTTTGATGAGATACTTAAAGGAGACTCGTTCTTTGTTGAGCAGGCCACCTGGTACAAAGGCTTAAGCTATCTGGCCGAGGGTAAAACGGAAATGGCTTCCAGTACTCTCGATAGGCTAACAGAGTACGAGAATCCATACACTAAGGAGTCTGCAAGAATAATAAAGAGGATAAAAGCAAATGAGTAGCAGAAAGTGGTTCAATAATGTTTAAACTTTAAAAAAATGAACGACTCATTTTTACATATGATTGCCTCCAGGGAGCATAATGCTGCACTAGTAACGCTTTACGAACGGCCTAGCTCAATTTGCTACCTCGAAGCGGAGGAGAATGTAACCCACCTATTCCTCGAGAATGACACACGGTACACTATAAATGCTACCCTTAACGAGCTGGAGCTAATCCTTCCAAGCAATAGGTTTTTTTACTGCGGAGAAACATATCTGGTAAACGTTGAGAAGGTATTTGAATACTGGATATCTAGCGATCCAATACTGGTAATTTCCTGCGGACACATTATACCTGTTCCGTATAGTCAATTGTTTCAGGTCCACTCATCGATAGTTAGCCATAGTGAAGGGTTGTCTCTCAAACCAAAAATCGTAAATCGAATATAGATTAGTGCTATCTTCATTGCTACAACACCTGCTCAAGCTAGTTGATCTAATTCTCAGCTGGTTTGTGCAGGGTGTTAACAACAAGGCGAAGCCGACCCATAGCAAAAGGGTTACAAATTCTCCAAGGCAAAGTCCTACAGAAATTTGCAAAATATTTGCTCATGGCAAACAGGATAAAAAAACAGAAACTATGAAAATGGACTATTTGACTTATTCAAAAAGACTTGAGTATTTATTAGAGTCTATAGAAAAAGGTTGGATAAACACACCTAAACAAGTATGTGAAAAATTTAACTGCAGCGATAAAACTGCTAGTAACATGATTAATAGACTAAGGGAAATGGGGCACTGCATTGAATACTGCAAAGTTTTTAGGAAATATTATCTCAAAATAGAGTGACGGTAATTATTTTACCGTCTGAAGATTTTACTTTGTAATTGACATCTTAATTATTATTAATTTATAAACTTTTACTATGAAACTTGAGGAAATCAACAAGGAATTTCAACCCATTGAAACTTCCAATGTGTTGAGCGATGACGAAATGAAAGACACTTTAGCTAGTGGTTGTGATTACTGCAAAAGTGGATGCGCATCAGGATGTGAAAAGCACTCTGTCTCTGGAGTAGGTCCATCGCAACCACAACAATAGGTTCAGTAAAATATTTCCTGAATCAAGCGAAATTACTAGCAAGAAAATCGTTCAATTGCATATGGAATTTTCTTGCTAGTTTTTTCTATAAAGCACCTTAATATATTCTAAATAGGTAAATTTATTTCTTATTTAGTATTAAATGTCAAAGGATCTTGCTGACATATCATTCTACTTTATGGAAAATATTGAAAAATACGAAGTGAATTGCACTAATGAGGGCTTCGATTATTATTATTATTTTAGCATAGGAGAGAAAGGCTGTATTAAAATGGTGGCTCAATTTATAAAATCACCTGTAAAAAGAATATATCAATTTCGATACGGTGTTATTGAAAATACTAATGGAGTAGGAGTAATTGATGAGTATATTGTAGTTAACAACAACGACACTAGTAAGATATTAAATACCATAGTTTGGATACTTTATAATTTTACAAATAGTTTTCCAGAATGCCTAATTCGCTTTAGTGGAAGCACAAAAGTAAGAACTAGGCTTTTTTTGATGTGGTTGACTCGCAATTGGGATTTTGCAAATAAATATTTTATAATATTTGGTAGTAATTCGAATGAGAAATGGGTAAGGTGTAAGTACAGTATTCGTTACAGTGCTATCTTAGTTAAGAAAAAAACAAAGTAAATTTAAAGTATTTTTTTAAACAAAATAATTTTTGAAACAATGAATAAAAGTAGTTTTGTGCTTAATAAGGAGTTGCTTAAAAAGTATTTCATCCTTAATCCAAATTACATTATGCGAAGTGATATTAATCGCATTATTCTAGCTTCGACAAGATTTACCGATTTTGATAATATCGCCCAAGACAACCTGGCATCATTTATCCATCCAATTCATGCTATGATGCTTTCCTTTTTTAAGGGAGATAAGACATTAAATGAAAATCTTCTTGAAATTTCAAGTTTTTTTAATGTTACCTTTGAAACAGCATATGATCTTGTTATAAAGTTTGTTAATAATGATAAAAGGGTTGTAGTTGAGTATGATAATACTTTCTTTTACTATCCTAAAAAGATCTTAATAGAGTATCAAACCTCTTTTACTATAAGAACATACACCGTTCTTGATTTTAATTTAAAAGGCTCGTTTGATTTTAATACAACTCGATATAATATACCTATTGATGTGGCCATACTGCTGAACACGAGGTGTGTTACAGATTGTGTGTATTGTTATGCAGACAAAAAAATTATCCACGATTGCAAAATTCCTTTTTCACGTTTAGTTGAATTGATTAGGGAAGCAAAAAGGTTAGGTGTCCGAAGTTTTGATTTGCAGGGAGGAGAGCTTTTTCTTTACGAATACTGGTATGAACTACTCCGCGAACTTTTTAATGCAAAATACTCTTTATATATATCTACTAAGTACCCTTTATCCCTTGAACAAATTCTTCAACTAAAAGAACTGGGTGTAAAAGAAATACAAATTTCACTTGATTCGATATTTAGTGATGATCTTAAGAAAAATCTTGGGGTAAGTGAAAACTACTGCCATAAAATCCTTAATACAATTAAATTACTGAACGACAATAATTTCAGAATTAAGTTAAAATCGGTTATTACTTCGTTAATTTTTAGTATAGAAAAGATGGAGCAATATATAGATTTCTTTAAACAGTATGAGAATATTTATATTATAGAGTTTACTGCTCCCGCACATTCTATGTAT
>JAVERU010000005.1:0-52624 GCA_034006965.1 Tenuifilaceae bacterium | reverse complement strand
CTTAAGCAGGTTGGTTGTTAAGCTGTTGTTGATAATCTGGTTAGCACGCGATTCACCCTCGGCAGCAATGCGCCTACGTTCTGCTTCGCTTTTTTCCCTTTCAAGCTTAAACTGATACGCTAAAAACTCTTGCTCTTGGGTTAGCTTACTCTCAATGGCTTGTTGAATCTGGGCAGGTAGATTTATACTCCTAATTAGCAACGCCCTCATATCAATGAAGTTGTTGCTTAGTATGCGGTTGGTCTCCTCAATAATGGTTTGCTCCACCTCGCTACGTTTGGTCGAGTAGATCTCCTCGGCGGTGAAACGTCCTGTAACCTGCCTAACCGATGAGCGAACCTCTGGGATTACTAGCTGATTTATGTAGTACTTGCCAAAAACCTCATGGAGGAAACCAATCTTATCGTAAATAGGGTTAAACCTAACGGATATGTCAATAATTACCTTAAGGCCATTCTTATCGAGCACATCCATGGTTTCCTCGGCTTTTTGCTCCTTTACATCGTATACGTGCAGGTCGTTCCAGGGCGCAATAATGTAAAATCCTGGGATTTTGATATCCTCCTTGTCAAGTCCGCTGGTAAAAGGTCTGAAGATGATAGCACGTTCGCCGGGTTGGATAATATGGAACATACGGCTACTGAAAAGCAGCAGAACGATTAGGGCAACCACCCCAATGATAATAATGATTTGCTTGTTTTGTTTCATTGTGATATTGTTTTTAGGTTTCAAAATTAATTCAGTGTTTAACCCTACAAAGATATGATATTTGATTAGAATAGAGGTGTGCGAATAGCTATCTTACCCTCATCTACGTAAGTGGCTGATAATGCTGTTATAGATGGTATCCTAGCGTTTAAAAATTAACTCCTAAAATTTGTTGTTACCGAAATTTATTTACTTTAGCAGTGTTAAAATAGGAGGACATTATGAGAATTATTGAACCATCAGAGCTGATAATCAACCCGAATGGAAGCATTTTTCATTTGCATTTACGCCCACAGGATGTAGCCGATACCATTCTGCTTGTTGGCGACCCTGGAAGGGTCGATACTGTTGCTTCGTTTTTCAGTAAGGTTGAGTTCAGCGTTACCAATAGAGAGTTTAAAACCGTAACCGGTTATTTTAATGATAAGAGGATAAGTGTTGTGTCAACCGGTATAGGTACCGACAATATCGACATAGTTGTTAATGAGCTGGATGCTCTGGTGAACATCGATTTGCAGACAAGGCAAGAAAAACCCGAGAAACGACAGCTTACCCTGGTGAGGTTGGGAACATCTGGTGCCCTGCAAGCAGATATTGATGTTGATAGCTTTGTGCTAACAGGTACTGCCATAGGTTTCGATGGCCTGCTTAATTTTTATAAGGGTCGTAACCAAGTGAGCGATTTAGTTATGGAGGAAGCCTTTATTGAGCATACCAACTGGAATACCCTTTGCGCCAAGCCCTACTTTGTCCACTCACACCCCGACTTGGTAGATATGTTTAAGGATATGGCACGCATAGGCATAACCATATCTGCCCCTGGTTTCTATGGCCCCCAAGGGCGCGTACTTAGATTACCCCTGGCCGACAGCAGCTTGAACCATAGTATCGAAACGTTTGACTTCAGTGGTCAAAAAATCACCAACTTCGAAATGGAGAGCTCTGCTATCAACGGATTGTCGTTGTTGTTGGGGCATAAATCAGTAACCATGTGCGCTATTATTGCAAATAGGGTTAATAAGACCGCATCGTCCGATTATAAGCCACATATTAAACGACTAATTGAGCAAACGCTTATCCGTTTAACCAGATAATCCGTTAGCGAATGAGGCCCAAAGAGTTTGCCGCTCTCGTTTCTTTACTGGAGGATCCCGATCAGGAGGTGTATAAAACCATCTCTAGTAAGCTTGTGAGCGAGGGTGTGCCTTTGGTTCCACTGCTTGAGCAAGCTTGGGAGGTATCGAAAAGCGAAATTCTGCAAAGCCGTGTGGAGGATATCCTTCACAAAATCCAATTTAACAATGCTAGAAGTAACCTAGCCGATTGGGTTGCCACTGGTTGCAGCGATCTGCTTGCCGGTATTGTGTATGTGGCCCAGTATCAGTTTCCCGATATAGAATATGAGGTTATTGAGAGCTACATCCAAAAGCTGAAGCAAAAGGTGTGGCATGAACTAAATGAGAGCCTAACCGCCCTCGAAAAGGTAAAAGTGTTAAACCATATTCTTTACGGGTTGTATGGGTTCTCTGGTAACGCCTATAATTTTTTTGCCCCCCAGAATCACTTTATCAACCATCTTATCGAGACCAAAAAGGGAGGCCCTGTGCTTATATCCATTTTCTACTCCCTGGTAGCGCAAAGTCTTGGGCTGCCCATTTACCCTGTAAGCCTACCCCGAAATTTCCTTGTTGCATACAAAAACAGATATGGCCATACGGCTGGTGGGGGCGAGGTGGAGCAAGCCATTTTGTTTTATATCAACCCATTCAATCAGGGCTCGGTTTTAGCACGGAAAGATATTGAACAGTTCCTTTCTCAGAACAAAATTACACCGAAGGAGGAGTATTTTCTGCCCTGCACAAACCGCACGGCTGTATCACAGCTCCTAGGCAGCTTACTCATGTCGTTTCATAAGTTGGGGCAGCCCAATAAGGCTGATGATGTTAAGGTGCTGCTTGATATTTTGCACAAGCAATAGCTTAAAAATCGAGCCTGAGCTGTGTGCCCTTGGCGTTGATAATAGCTAGCTCCTTATCTAATACTTGCAATACCGGCTGCCTGCATCTGCCACAACCAGTTGAGGCTTGGGTAAGGTTTTGTAAATCGACTAGGGTTCTAGCGCCCTTCTCTCTAATAGCTTTTTTCACTTCGTTTGGTGTTACCGATTTGCAATGGCAAATATATTTTGACCCCCTATTCATCGAGCTAGATATGATATGTACTTAATCCGTGGCTACAAGTATAGTAAATACATCTGAGGGCGAAAAAAATAGTGAAAACTTTTGCGGTAAGGGGAAAAAGATGTACTTTTGCGGGCTAATTATAAACATTAACCAAATCGTTTAAACTATGTTAAATCAGTACGAAACCGTTTTCATAGCTACTCCCGTTTTGTCTGAGGCCCAGATGAAGGAAGCGGTTGACAAGTTCAAAGGTGTAATCACCAGCAATGGCGGTGAGATTGTACACGAAGAGAACTGGGGACTTAAAAAATTGGCCTACCCCATTCAGAAAAAATCCACAGGATTTTACTACCTCATCGAGTTTAAGGCTCCGGGTGATCTTATCGACAAGCTAGAGGTTCAATACCGTCGCGACGAGCGCGTTATTCGTTTCTTAACCTTCCGTATGGACAAGCATTCCATTGAGTATGCCCAGAAGAAGAGATTAAAGGTTGAACAACAAAAGAAGGAGGAGTAAAACATGGCACAGAATCAGAGCGAAATTAGATATCTAACACCCCCTACCGTTGATATCAAGAAGAAGAAGTACTGCCGTTTCAAGAAGAATGGTATTAAGTACATTGACTATAAGGATCCTGAATTTCTTAAGAAGTTCCTAAACGAGCAAGGTCGTATTCTTCCTCGCCGCCTTACCGGAACCTCGCTTAAGTATCAGCGTAAAGTTGCCACCGCAGTGAAAAGGGCACGCCATTTGGCATTGCTGCCATTTGTAACCGATTTGTTGAAATAAACTCAGGAGAACAACGCGATGGAAATTATACTAAAACAAGACGTAGCCTCATTAGGCCACAAAGATGATATTATCATGGTGAAAGATGGATATGCTCGGAATTATCTTATTCCCCAAGGCATAGCCACCGCTGCTACTGAGTCCGCAAAGAAGGTTCTTGCTGAGAACATTCGCCAAAGAGCCCATAAAGAGGCTAAGGTTAAGGCCGATGCTGAGGCTATCGCTCAAAAACTTGAGGGGCTAAAGCTTACCATTGGCGCCAAGACTAGCACAACTGGCAAAATATTCGGTTCTGTAAACACCATTCAGATAGCCGAGTCGCTAAAGGAGAAAGGCTTTGAGATCGACAGAAAGAACATTCTTATCAAGGAAGAGCAAATTAAAGAAGTGGGTTCTTACACCGCAGAGGTTAAGCTACACCGCGAGGTGAAGGTTAGCATTGAGTTCGAAGTTGTTGCTGAGTAATTGCTTCCGCTAGATTATATAAAAAAGCCTCGAAGTTTTTCGAGGCTTTTTTGTTATAGCTTCCACCGCTAGCGAACGGCAATTGCTTCAATCTCAACAAGCACACCAAGGGGGAGCTTAACAACCCCGTAGGCTGCGCGAGCAGGCATTTTCTCAGTGAAGTACTTTGCATAAACCTCGTTCATGGGTACAAAGTTGTCCATGTCGTTTAGTAGGCAGGTTGTTTTCACAACATTTTCGTAGCCTAGCCCTGCCTCGGATAGGATGGCACCCATATTCTTCAGAACCTGATCGGTTTGCTCGGCAATGCCGCCTTCAATAATTTTTCCCGTTTCGGGAACAACCGGAATTTGACCCGAGATGAATATCAGGCCACCCGCTTCAACGGCTTGGCTATAAGGACCTACTGCTTTAGGCGCCTTGTCGGTGTTAATTATTTTCTTCATACAAATTGTTGTTTAGAAATTTATGATTTAGTTTACCTATCGTAATGGCTTTGACGTCGCGAAAGTTTGAGGTCACGGAGGGTGCCAGACCTTACGTTGATCTTGAAGCTGAAGCTTCTGAGGTAACCAAGGGGTACTACCGAAAGGCTCATCTCCCAGCAATGCAGGTCTCTAAAAAAGTTGAGCGATGTGGTGGTGAGCTTCTTCCCCTTGAAATCGTAACCCGACCGGAATCCAGCCTTCCATTTGGGCGTAAGGCTAACGTCACCTGAGAATGAAAGGGTTTGAGCAGTAACCGGCTCTAACCGCTGTTTTGAGTACGAGAACGAGTAGTCGAAACGGATGTTCCAGGGGACATCAAAGTCAACATATTCGTTATCGATGTAACCTGTACCTATGCTTTCGCCAAACAGGGGGTTGTCCATATCGCCCCCCAGAGGCATACCGTCAAAACCGCCCCGCAAATCGCCCCTTTGAGCATCGAGACTGCCTCCATGACCACCCGATCCTCCTCCCTCGCCGCCACTCAGCGAGAAGCTTACCCCAGCTCTAAAGCTGGTTAGCCTAAATATCTGACGGTTTAGGTCAAACTGAAACTCTTTCACCTTATTACCCCGCTCATCAATACCATACGGATCGAGAGTCCCTGATAAGTTGATGTTAAACATTTCGAAAAGGGTGGTACGGGCAGTAAGCGAAACCGGACTCCATTGCATTGAGTCGGCCAGCATGTTATACCCTGTGTTGAGGTTAAAACTCTCGAGCAGCTTAATTTTCCGTGTGCCTGATGTGGTGTCCCTGTCGCTTAATACTTTCATCTCAACATTATTAGTAAG
The DNA here is from genome assembly GCA_034006965.1 of Tenuifilaceae bacterium. GTDB lineage: Bacteria > Bacteroidota > Bacteroidia > Bacteroidales > Tenuifilaceae > Perlabentimonas. The sequence goes on along the minus strand of JAVERU010000005.1, from coordinate 47,196 downwards.
CCCAAAACTTACTACCCCACTTTCCCCCTTGCCTGGACTACCAAAAAGAGCACCCTGAAAGATTGAGTATTCATGCTCGCGGGTGCCGGCTGAGTCGGCCTGCACGGTCTCGTAAAAGCCATACTTGGCATCGCTAAAATCGGGTCTGTACGACAGCGATACGTTGGGGGTCATAACATGCCTAATGGCTTGTACTTTCGATGTTGATCGGAAGTTGTACATACCATAGAGCTTGGTGCTTGCCGATACCGATGAGTTGTACTGGTAGGCTCTTTTAAAGCCAAGAACATCCTCCGTAATAATTTTCTGCTCTTCCTCGTCCCACCGTTTAGTGATAGTTTTGGTGTACCAATTCTCGGTGTAGCTTACCGAAGGGCTAACCGTGATGTAGTTAAGAACATTGAATGAAGTTGATATGGGAATGCGATGTTGCATACCGTTTCTCATCTTTTCTAAGGTGCTTAGTGAGAGAATGGAGTCGGTTCTGGTGTTTACCGAGTTGTCGAGGTTACCGCTGTACGATAGGCCAATCTTTTCGTACCAAGCAGGAGCTCCGATGTTACTCTTACGCTTAAATGGATAAATTCTATTCATATTTAGCGCCATCTTTGGGAAACCTATGTTTATCGTACTATCCAGGTTGTTCTGCGAATGATTCATCGAAGCGGTCATGCTAAACGGTGTTCCTGGCCAAACCTTTGAGTACGAAACGCTTGATGAAATGGAGTTGGTTAGGAAATTATCAACGCTTTGCGCATTGTAGCGGTTATGGCTAGGTGACCCCAGGTTTAGCCGGGCTTGAAACGTTGAGTTTGGGTTTGCTTTTGGATCCTGGCTGTGGCTCCATCTTAGCCAGTACGACTGGTCCTTCATATAGTCGGGGTATCCTTTTTCTCCCAGCACATTTTGCGAAAAATCGAAAGCAAAGCTGCCTGAGAACCTATACCTTTTTCGGTATGAGGTAACAAAATTGGTTGCCCATGACCCTTTTGAGTAGATGTTGCCTGTAACTTTAAGGTCAAAGTAGTCGCTCAGCCCAAGGTACACACCTCCACCCCGGAGGAAAAAGCCCCTTTGAGCCTCCTCGCCGTATTCTGGCATCACAATTCCCGATGAACGTCCCTGTTTACTGGGGAAAAACCCAAATGGAAGGATTAGGGGGAATGGCACATCCTCAATTACGAGGTAAGCTGGACCGGTAATCAGCTTGTCGTTTGGGAGGAGTTTGGCCTTTGAGATGGAGATGTAGAAATGTGGGTCTTCGTGGTCGCACGTGGTGTACTTTCCGCCCATCACATTTATTGACTTGTCGGGCATAAGCTTGGTGTCATGGCTATGCAAAAATCCATCGGCTTCTTCGGTAATTACTCCGTAGATTTTCGCTTTTCGGGTGTTGAAATTGTAGCGCATGCTCTCCATGTTGAACACTTGATCACCCTCTTTAAAAACAGGTTTGCCCACAATTTGCCCGGTGGAGTCGGGGCGCCCCTCGGCAAATACTATGCTGGTTTCCATATCGTACTCTATGTACGCAGCGGTAAGCTCCATGCGTTGGTACTTCACCTTGGCATCGCCCCAAAGGAATACTTTTTTTCCGTCGATGGAGTATAGCAATGAGTCTTTAGCCTCTTTGAATATGGGGTCATCAATGAGCGATTTGGATTTTGGCTTAAGGGTATCAGAAGCAAGTGATGCAGAATCCTTAGGCAGAGATAATGAATCCGTGGGCAGAGTTAATGATTCGGAGCTTACGCTGAGGGTGTCGGTTAGTACAGATGTAGTATCGGGCGATAGCGTAGAATAATTGCTGAGATTAGCAGCTAGTGAGCTTGGATAACCGTAGTTAGCTGCTAAAAATGAAAGAAATAAAAAAAGAGTAGCTGTCAAATGCAATTTTAGTGCTATTTTTGTGGGATAATACTTAGAAATCGAGCTCAAAACTACTAAAAAAAAGAATCTTTGAGCATATGCTACTTATAAATAAATCTAAAAACATAGTAACGTGTACCCTGCTAGCCGTAGTATGGGTTGTGGGCACTATATTAGTTAATCCCATTGCAGGCTATTCCCAGGAGATATACCGGCTTCGGAAGGTGGTGATTGACCCTGGGCATGGTGGACGTGATGCAGGAGCAATAGGCCGTAAAGCGAAGGAAAAGGATATTGTTTTAAATGTTTCGTTGCTAGTGGGGAAATACATCGAAGAGAATTTGCCCGATGTTGAGGTGATTTACACGCGTAAAACCGATGTTTTTGTTCCTCTAGAAAAAAGAAGCCAAATAGCCAACGAGAGCGAGGCCGATTTGTTTATATCCATACACTGTAACGCAAACCCCAGCAGGGCGCCCTATGGTACCGAAACGTATGTAATGGGACTACATAAGTCGCAGGACAACCTTGATGTTGCCATGCGCGAAAACGCAGTAATTGCCTACGAGGAGGATTATTCGTCTAAGTACGAGGGTTACGACCCCAATTCGACCGAATCGTACATTATATTTAACCTTATGCAAAACTCATTCCTTGATCAAAGCCTTAATATTGCTAGTCTAATTCAGGATGAGTTTCGTGAGCGTGCTCGTAGACACGATAGGGGTGTTAAGCAAGCGGGTTTTGTAGTGCTTTGGCAAAATTCAATGCCCAGCGTGCTGGTTGAATTGGGGTTCCTTAGTAACCCCAAAGAAGAGGATTATCTAATATCCTCAGAGGGGCAAGCTTACCTTGCCTCTGCAATATTTAGAGCATTTAGGGAGTATAAGAATATGGTTGAGTTGAGAAGTACCTTTACCGCCGAGAATCAATTCAATCAGGTCCTCTCGTCGAGCCAAACGGATGTGTCAGTATCTAGCCAATGGGCAGGGGAGCAGCAAGGAGCCGTACCTGCTGCTATTGGGCAAGGCGTTTCCTACAAAGTGCAAGTAGCTGCCTCAAGCAATCCCATTCCAGCCAGCTCACCAATATTTTATAAACTCCATAACGTTGAGGAGCTAGCAGATGGTGGACTTTACAAGTATTTGGTTGGGAGCAAAAGTACCTACGCCGAAACGGTGACCTTTTGTCAGGAGGTGCGAGAGCATTTCCCTGATGCGTTTATCGTAGCCTTTAAGGATGGAAAGCAAATTTCTCTTGATCAGGCTAGAAAAATTTCATCGAAATAAATCAATTACTATCATGAAGATAAAGCGTGAAGCAAAGATTGGATTGTTTACTGTTGTATGCTTGGCAACCCTTTTTTGGGGCGTTAACTTTTTAAAAGGGAAGAATGTTTTTAGCCGTACCAATATTTTTTATGCAGTTTATAATAGGGTAGACGGTTTGAAAGTTACCAACGATGTGGTGCTTAGCGGTTATAAAGTAGGAACAGTTAAAAACATTGAGTTTGAAGAGGGTCATACCGGAAGAATAATCGTAACCCTTTTGATTGAGAAGAAATATCTTGTGCCCAAAAATTCGGTGGCCAAGCTTATAAGCTCCGATATAATGGGAGGGAAAGCGATAAGGCTTGAACTTGCCCCAAACCAAGAGTACCATTTGCAGGGCGATACGCTTTTAGCGTCGATTGAGACAGGGTTGCTCGATCAGCTGATATTCGAAATGGCACCCATCAAGGATAAGGCCGAGAGCCTAATGGATGATCTGGGAAAGGTTTTAACGGCTATCGATCAGGTGCTAAATCCTCAGAACCAAGAGAGTATTAGCCGTAGTTTTACATCGCTGAGCAATTCGCTGGAGAATATCGATGGCGCTTCTAAATCGCTCGATGAGCTGCTTACCTCAGATGCTAGTGACCTTAGGATGATTCTTAGCAATTTGAACGAGTTAACCCATAGCCTAAAAGGTAATGCATCGGGTGTTGACACAGTTATTAACAACTTAGCAGCAATCAGCGATACCCTAGCTAAGGCAAACCTTAACCAGATATTGGCTCAAGTCGACTCAGCGTTAATGGCAGTTAATCAGTTGATTACAAAAATTAATGCGGGCGAGGGTTCAATGGGAGCGTTAATGCATAGCGATACCCTATACCTTAATTTGGAGCAATCAGCAAAGAATTTAGAATTGCTTCTGTACGATATGAAAGTTAACCCCAAACGTTATATCAACTTTTCACTTTTCGATTTTAGCCGAAGTCGATATGTCGAATCTAAGGATTAGGCGCCCCTTTTTTGTAACTGCCAATCATACAGCGCGTTGACCTTACAAGGCTAAAGCACAGCTACTTTGCATATTTAGGTCACCCAGCTCCTTTTAGCTATTGCTTAAGGTGTGCTATGCAATGTTTTAAGTTCCAACTTTTTATAGTTATCAACAGCGTAATCTCCTGATATTCAACTAAAAAGGTATTTTTGTGAAAAATTAAAAAAAATATTTGCATGATATATAAATGTTTAAATGAGGTTTGACAAAAGCAACTTATTTTTTGTTTTTTTTTCAGTATTTTTTCCACAACTTTGTTCTCCCGTCATTGATTAACCAAAAGTTTAAACCTATAAATTGTAAGCATTGTGAAGGTTGTTGATTACCAAGAAGCCTGGGGTAATTGTCTGAAAATCATAAAGGATAATGTTCCTCCCGTTAGTTTCAAGACGTGGTTTGAGCCCATTGTACCGTTAAAACTTGAGGATAATATTTTAACCATACAAGTGCCTAGCCCCTTCTTTTACGAGTATCTAGAGGAGCAATTTATCGACATCCTTAGGAAAACCCTTAGAAAGGAATTGGGTCAGGGAGCCAAACTAGAGTACAACGTTGTAATGGAGAACCACAGCGCTTTGTCTAGCAAGCCTGTTACAGTTGTGTTCCCAACACAGAACAAAACGGAGCTCCGAAATAAGCCCGTTTCGATGCAGCACTCAACCAATGGCGATTACAAAATCAAAAACCCCTTTGTAATTCCAGGTATCAAAAAGCTACATATAGACCCGCAGCTTAACCCCGATAATACCTTCGTTAACTACGTTGAGGGAGAATGTAACAGGTTAGCCCGCTCAGCTGGTATGGCTGTAGCTAATGCTCCTGGTAAAACAGCTTTTAATCCCTTGCTTATCTACGGTAATTCGGGCTTGGGAAAAACCCATTTAGCGCAAGCCATAGGTATCCGGGTAAAGGAAAAATCTCCAGAGAAGGTGGTGCTGTACGTTAACGCAGTGAAGTTTCAAACTCAATATGTTGAGGCGGTTCGCAACAACAATACCAACGACTTTGTGCACTTTTACCAAATGATTGACGTGCTGATTATTGATGATGTGCATGAGTTTGCTGGCAAGGAGAAGACCCAGGATACCTTTTTCCACATCTTTAACCACCTACACCAGGCAGGGAAGCAAATTATCCTTACATCCGATAAACCACCTGTAGAGTTGCAAGGACTTGAGCAGCGCCTATTGTCGCGATTCAAGTGGGGCCTTTCCGCCGATTTGCAATCGCCCGATTTTGAAACCCGGGTGGCAATACTTCGGCAGAAGATTTACAAGGATGGGATTGAATTATCCGACGAGGTAGTTGAGTACATCGCTACCAATATAACCAATAATATTCGTGAGCTGGAAGGAGCCCTCATCTCGTTGCTCGCTCAATCGACTCTTAACCGTAAGGAGATAACCATTGAGTTGGCCTCTGAGATGATTGACAAGCTGGTTAAGAACACCAAACGGGAAATCTCCATCGATTATATTCAAAAGATTGTAAGCGAATACTTTGGCCTACCTAGTGATGTGCTGCATACCAAAACGCGAAAGCGCGAAATTGTGCAGGCAAGGCAAATTGCGATGTACTTCTCCAAGAGCCTTACCAAAAGCTCGCTTTCAACAATTGGGAGTTTGATAGGCGGGAAGGATCATGCCACGGTGCTCCATGCGTGCAAAACGGTTAACAATTTAATTGATACCGATAAGCGGTTTAAAAACCAGATTGAGGATATAGAGCGTAAGCTTAAGCTATAGTCCCCTTGAGGTTATCCTCAAAAAAAGGCAGCACATCGATTCGATATGCTGCCTTTTTTTGGATCACTTTAAAGTATTATTCGCGCTTTACAACAAACCAAGGGTTTTCTATATTCTCCTTGTTGTAAGCTAGCCTTTTCCCATCGTCAAGCGACAGCACAAGGCAACCTGCTCCTTCAGCTACTGCCTGCCCAGCAGCTGTATCCCACTCGGTGGTGGTTCCAAATCGAGGGTATATATTGGCAAAACCCTCTGCCACCATGCAAATTTTGAGCGATGACCCCCTGGAGATTATCTCCACATTGCCCTTCTCTTTCAACACTTTATCTATAAACGCTTGGGTTTCGGGTGTAGGGTGCGATCGGCTGGCTACAACAACGTAAGTACTTCCACTCGAAGTTAGGGGCAACTTTTCCGAATTCGTGATAAAGGAATCAATTTGCTCTTGCCCCTCGATAGGGGTCGAAATTGAATTTACCCTGAAGGATCCAAGCCCACTCAGCGAGAAGTACAGCTGGTTGTGCACAGGGACGTATACAACGCCAAGAATAGGGTAGCCTTGAAACACTAGCGCGATGTTTACGGTAAACTCGCCATTGCGCTTTATGAACTCCTTGGTTCCGTCAAGAGGATCAACTAGCCAAAAGTACTCCCACCCTTTACGTTCTTCGTAAAGTAGATTCCGACCCTCCTCGCTAAGAACGGGGATCCGGGTTTTCATTAATGCCTTTACAATCTCGTCGTTGGCCAATCTATCGGCTAGTGTTAGCGGGGTGGCGTCCGATTTGAGGTTTACCTGAAAATCATCGGAGTTATACACCTGCATTATTAATGCACCTGCCCTTACTGCTGCATTGATTGCAATATAGAGCAAGTGCTTAAGTTCTGCTTGTTCAATCATTATAAGATTTTTTTGCAGGCATCAGCAGCATGCAATTGGTTTTCTATAAAATATCAAAAATGCTGTGGCAAAATAATAACAAAAGGTTGTAAACTCAAAATGATTACACCATATTATTGCTAACCGCCACACATACAGCGATAAATAATGGTACCTGTGCATAGCTTTGCATACCTCAGCCTAAGCAATGGTTCACAAGTGTAATTGCTGCAACAAATCGTTAATATTATCAAATGATAAGCTGCCGATGCCTGAATTATATGTTCTAAAAGATGCTTTTATAGATTTTTTCAGGGTGGGCAAGTTGTGATACGCTTTGTTAAAAGCGGTTTTCATGGCATAAGGTAATAAGGAGCATAATGGTATTGTGTTTTAAAAATTAATGTAATATTTGCATGAACTCATATAATGCGATAAGTTTACAGGAACAATTTAAATTAGTAAAGTTATGAACGGAATAGAAAAACTTACTCCTGCTGATATTTGGAAATACTTTGCAGAGATCCTTCAGATCCCTCGTCCCTCTAAAAATGAGGAAAAAATTATAGAATACCTTATCAAGTTTGGTAAGGAGCACAAATTAGAGACACTTCAGGATGAGGCGGGTAATATAATTATTCGCAAACCTGCCACTAAGGGAATGGAGAACAGAATATCAGTGGTGCTGCAAAGCCATATGGATATGGTTTGCGAGAAGAATAGTGATGTTACCCATGATTTCAATTCCGATCCAATTAATGCATATGTTGATGGTACATGGGTTAGGGCAAAGGGAACAACCCTGGGTGCTGACGATGGAATAGGTATGGCTGCACAGCTCGCGCTACTTGCTTCTAAGGATGTGCCGCACGGGCCGCTCGAGTGCCTTTTCACGGTGGATGAGGAGACTGGTTTGACAGGAGCTTTTGAGATACAGCCCGATTTTATTAAATCAAAGATTCTGCTCAACCTCGATTCTGAGGATGAGGGAGAACTTTTTATAGGTTGCGCAGGCGGAATGGATACCGAGATTACTTTTGCCTACGATACGGAGAAGGTCCCTAGCGATTTTAAACCATTCCGTTTATCCATAACTGGCCTTAAGGGTGGCCATAGTGGCGATGATATCGATAAAGGTTTGGGGAACTCAATCAAGATAATCAACAGGTTTCTCTGGAAAGGGTCAAACAAGTACGACCTGCGCATCTCTGAGCTAGAGGGCGGTAATCTGCGTAATGCTATTCCACGAGAAGCTTTTGCTACCTTCTTAATCCATAAGGATGATGAGGAGAATATGATGGAGTTTTACGACCAGTACAAAAACGATATTTTTGGCGAGCTAAGTGCCGTTGAGCCAAACCTAAAGATTGAGATAAAGGAGACCGAAATGCCCCAGTGGGTTATCGATGAGCCAACGCAATTCGATCTCTTAAACTCACTCTACGCATGCCCACATGGGGTTATTGCCATGAGTCACTCCATTCCAGGGCTTGTGGAAACATCAACTAACCTGGCCTCAATCAAGTTTATTCAGGATAACCAAATCTTGGTTACCACCAGCCAGCGGAGCTCCACAAGCTCATCGAAGGTTGATGTGGGCAACATGGTGCAAAGCGTTTTTCGCTTGGCCAATGCTAGCGTGGTTCATACCAGTGGGTATCCCGGCTGGACTCCAAACACAAATTCAACGATTCTGTCGATAACCAAGAGCTCCTACCAAAAGTTGTTCGGGGCCGAACCTGTGGTTAGGGCAATTCATGCTGGGTTAGAGTGCGGTCTCTTCCTCGAAAAATACCCAAATCTTGATATGATATCCTTTGGTCCAACCATTAAGGGTGCTCACTCTCCCGATGAGCGTCTCGATATTGAAACAACCGATAAGTTTTGGAAATTGTTGGTTGATGTGCTGGGGAATATACCCAAAGTTTAGGATATAGTTTTTTTATTGATTTTTAATCTTTCACCAAATGCTAAAAGCTAAATGTGGTTGGCTTCTAGTCCTAGTGCTAGTTGCCAATGGTATCGGTTTTGTAAAATCAGCAGTAGCTCAAGAGACGGACGATAAGGATAAAATAACATACGATTTTTACGGGTACGTTTCGCACGAGGTGATCTTCGATACGCACCGTTCAGTGTTTACACGCGATGGAGAGTTGTATCTGTACCCAGCAGCACCCGCTTATCATCCAGAAACGGGCAATTTGATTAACGCTAACTCGCAGCTCGAGATGTTATCGTTGCAATCGCGGTTAGGGGTTAGAATTGCTGGCCCAGATGTACTTAATGCCAAGCTCACGGGGATGGTTGAAACCGATTTCTTTGCTACAGCCGAAGCATACAAGCACCACCTTAGGGTAAGGCATGCGCTTATGAAGCTGCAATGGGAGAAGGTGAGTTTGACCCTTGGTCAGTATTGGCACCCAATGTTTACTCCTGAGCTTTTCCCAAAGGTTGTTTCTTTTGGTGCTGCGGCACCCTTTAACCCGCTGAACAGGTCACCACAGGTTCGCATCGACTATTTACCGGTACAAAGCGTGAAGGTTGTTGTTGCAGCCCTTGCGCATGGTTATCACTCGTGCATTGGCCCCGAGGCAGCACAGCGTAATTCAGGTTTGCCCGACATGCAGCTTCAGCTGCATTTTGGTAATAGACCCAACTTCACAACAGGGGTTACCTTAGGTTATATGTGGCTACAACCCTTGGAGGAGGCGGCTGGCGGAATTCGATACTATAGCCCCGAACTTTTAGGTGCATACAATCTCCAATGGTTTGGAAGAGTTAAGCTATCTAACCTTACCCTACAGGCTAAGATGTCGTATGGTGAGAATATGACCCATTTTGTAATGATTGGTGGTTATGGTCGCCTCTTGGACGATGCAGGGAATACGACTAATTATGGCTATGCCAATTTAAGAACCTATGCTGGTTGGCTAGAGGCTATTTATTCCTTTAACGAGCATTGGGATGCTGGTCTTTTTGCTGGTTCAATGGGGTCGTTGGGAGCCAAGGAAAGAGTTGATGTTAATGGCCCCATTTGGTATGCACGAGCAGCCAATTTGGCAAGTGGTTTACGTATTTCTCCCAGAATTTCGTATACCCATAAAAAGTTTAGCTTCGCTGTGGAGTATCTATACAATACAGCCGATTATGGAGCATCATTCACTGAGTTTGCCGTGCCACTAGATATTGAGAGAACATTGAACAATCGAGTTCTCGTAGCATCAAAATTCACATTCTAAAACGACGCTAGCAATTAGTAAAAAAGAGGCACGTAAAAGTGCCTCTTTCCCTATTACTCTATTTCTAAACACCTACATTTTAACAAATCGTTTGTTGATTGGCATTTTCTCTTCATCTACAGAGATAATGTAAACCCCTTTGGCAAGATCGCTTACATCAATCTGAGTGTCGAGGTTGTAAAGGAATTCATCCTTAACTAATCTACCCTGAACATCGTAGATCTTAAGCGAAACGTCACCCCTTATGCCGTTGAGGCTAACTGTAATCATATCGCTAGCTGGGTTGGGGTAAACCGTGTAAATCTCGTTGGTTTCCACCCCAAGGTCATCAGCAAAAGGCTCGGTAGTTAGGGTCGAAGTTTTTGTTTGCACCACATTAACCGTGTAATCCTCAACCTCGCCATAGCTAAAGGTTTCGCAAGCGGTTTGCGCTGCATTGTACTTCATGCTAACCCTCATACGGGTTGTGCCAAGAGCTGCACCAGTAGGTATTGTTACGCTGGCCGAGAGAAGGTTGCTGCTCGATGAAGAACCATAAACAACACGCTCATCGGAATCAAAGGTACCATTCTGATTAAAGTCAATCCAGATAGACCAGTACTCGGTATAGCTGCTACCGCTAAATCCTGCTTGGATGTAAATTGGCAATGTTTCGCCACGGGCTACGGTTGCCGTCATGCTGGTAAAGTCGGCATAGCCACCGTTTTTGCCTGAGGTATTGTTTACCTCTGCAAATTGTACCCGTTGAATCCACTCGTAGTTTGCATTGTTGCCCTTGCTAGTGCAGTAGGTTAGCGAGGTGCTCTGAGTAGTGAACGATGATATGGCCGAGTATGCGCTGCTACCATTCTGGTTATTAGCCCTTACCTGCCACTCGTACGTTGTGCCTGCTGTTAAGCCTGTTGCATTTGCAGTGGTTGTGGTAACATTGGAAGTACTCCAGCTGCCACCCTGCTGGCGGAGCTGTACATCGTATGAGGTAGCACCAGTTGAAGCATTCCAGCTAAGGCTTGCGCTCGATGTGGTGATGTTCGAAGCGGTTAGGCCTGTTGGTGTTGCAGGCGGATTTGCTTGTGCGGCAACAATCTTAACCGTGTAATCCTCAACCTCGCCATAGCTAAAGGTTTCGCAAGCCGTTTGCGCTGCATTGTACTTCATGCTCACCCTCATGCGGGTGGTTCTTGGAGCAGTTCCTGCAGGAATTGTGATGGTTCCGGTAACAGTAGTTTTGCTCAACGAGCCTGCATCAAACATAAGGTCCGCAGCATCAAAGGTTGCGTTTCCATTCAGGTCGATCCAAATTTTCCAGTACTCGTTGTATGTGCTGCTAGCAAAACCTGGGGTAAGGCTTATGCTATAGGCTTTACCTGCCTCAAGGGTTATTTCCTTAGAGGTAAAGTCGGTATAACCTGCAGCACCTGATGTGTTGGTAAACGAACCAACAACAACTTTCGATATCCACTCGTACGATGAATTATTTCCTTTGGATGTGCAGTATGATGCTACATATTGCTGAGTAGTGAACGAAGCAATGCTTGAGTAGCTGCTAGTACCTGCGCTATTTTTAGCCCTTACTTGCCACTCGTAGGTAGTGCTCGAAGCCAGGTTGCTGGCATTGTAGCTGTTAGATGTAACTGTGTATGTATTCCAGCTACCACCCTGAGGACGGATTTGAACATCGTATGATGTGGCTCCACTTGTGGCGCTCCACGATAGGGTTGCGCTGCTGCTGGTGACATTGCTAGAGTTTAATCCAGTTGGTGTTGAGGGAGGGTTGGTGGTGAACATTCCCTGTAGAGCGACCAGCGCTTTTTGGGCATTAAGCCTACCCGAACCAAGCATTCCAGTATAGCTGGGGTTAAGTGCGTAGTGGTTATCTACATTGTTTTTTAATAGGCTAGCCACCTGGGTGTTGGTGAGAATAACACCGTTTCTAACTGCATTTGAAACAAGAAGAGCAGCAACACCGGAAACGTGTGGACAAGCCATAGATGTTCCTTGGTAGAAACCGTAGTTGTTATTGGTTAGGGTGCTTAGTACCCCTTTAGGATCGGTAGAAGAGCTTTGCTCTCCACCTGGGGCCGAAATGTCAACCCAAGCACCATAGTTTGAGTAGTAACTTCTAACATCCTTATTATTTGTAGCTGCTACAGCAAAAGCGCCCGAGTAGCAACCAGGATACCAGTTCCCAGTTTTATTGTCGTTTCCAGCAGCAAAAATGGTAATACCGCCATTTAGCACGTTTCCTCCACCATTGGCGTTGAAGTAATCGATGGCATCGAGTGTTGCCTGATCGTACACGTTAACACTGGTGTATCCCCAGCTGTTCTGCGAAATGGCAGCACCATTATCAGCAGCATAAATGGGAGCCTGATTAAATCCTCCGCTAGATGTGTTGGTGAATACTTGGCATGACATAAGACGAACACCATCGTTCGATCCTGTTCCACCAGCAACACCCGCAACACCAGTTCCATTATTATTAACGGCAGCAACGGTTCCCGCAACGTGGGTACCGTGGTCATGCGCTTGGAGTGTAGATGAGTTGGTTACAAAGTTGTATCCTTTGCCCGACCACATACTGCCTGCTAAATCGGGGTGGTTGGTTTGAATACCTCCATCAACCACGGCAACTATTACACTTGATAGGCCGCGCTCAATATCCCATGCTTCGGGTAGGTCAATATCCTTATCAACAGTACCACCTTGCTGACCTGTATTGTGGTAGTGCCACTGCTCGTTGTAACGAGGGTCATTGGGTGTCCATTTAGTTTCTTTGGTAGCCTCCTCCTCACGATCGTTATTCTTATCATCAGGAATCACATTGCTAATAAGGCGCTTCTTGTAAACGGGTTCTGCAATTTCAACCTCGTCTAGCTTGGAGTACTCTTTTACCATCTCCTTCACATCGGCTTTAGAGTCAACCTCCACTACAAACCACAGGTGAAATCCCCATGCCTTATGGCGCTCTCTGAATTCTGCCGATTTTGGAGACACTTCGTACATCCCGTGGAGTAATGGCTTGTATACCGAAGCCCCGTACGTTTGGTTCAGCTTATCGAGCGAACCAATTCCTGTCACAACATATCCACTCTTTTCTGCTGTCATTAGTACATCGGGTACAGATTTCTCAAGAGTTGGTTTTAGCTTAATTTGTACCATGCCTGGCTCGTATGCCTCCACAGGTACATTGTTCAAATCAATGGGCGGTCTTTCGCCTTTAACCACAGGACCTTGTGCAAAAGTCAGCGAGGACATTAGCGCAATCGTAAAAAGGAATAGAAGTCTTTTCATACGTAAATGTTTTTTAGTTAATGGTTTAGTTTATGGTTGTTGGTTAGTAAAAAAATATGGTTTTGTAATTGTGGGCAATATAGATAATAGAAGATAGCAGAATGCATATTTTCGACCAACGACAAGTATCTACCCACCAAAGGCGGGGTGTGTGTTGGATATTTGTTTTAATTGATTTTTTTCGTGATATTATTCAGGTGGAATTAATTAAAGTTGGCTATATTTCGAGCGATATGTAACACGTTTTTTAGCTGTACACATATGAGGTTACGATGCGCAATTGTTGATGATGAATCGCTATCCATCGACATACTTCAAGGATATCTTTGCCGTATACCCAATATCGAGGTGGTGGCCACGTTCAATGATCCTTTTACAGTTGTTGATTTTTTGAACGAGAATCAGATCGATTTTCTATTTCTTGACATTGAGATGCCAAATCTTTCTGGAATTGATTTGTTGAAAAGCCTTGTGGACCCTCCTTTGGTGATAATTACATCGGCAAACAAAAACTACGCCCTGGAGGGTTACGAGCTTGATGTGGTTGACTACCTGCTCAAGCCCATTAGCTTAACGCGCTTAATCCGGTCGGTGAGTAAAATATCTGAAATTATCTCTAATAGGTCGACCCCGGTTATTTCCCCCTCCGATGAGTTTATATTCCTCAAGGAGAACAAGAGGATGGTTCGAGTTAATTTTCGCGATATACTTTTTGTGGAGGGGATGAAGGATTACGTAAAGGTGGTTACCCGCGACAAAACGGTTATCTCTAAACAAAATCTTTCTAGTATCGAGGAGCTTTTAGCCAACAGAAACTTTGTTCGGGTACATAAATCGTACATCGTGTCGCTCGACCATATTGATGCGTACAGCTGCTCCTTTATTGAGATTGGTATGTTTGAGATACCCATAGGGCGTTCTCACAAAGAGAGAGCAATGGAGTTGCTTGGTCAGATTGGCGAAATAGAGAAAACCTAGCATCATGATATCTGGCCCACGCTACGCCTTCGCTGCTCTTCTATCACTGCTTCTGCTTACAGTACCCAATCCGGGTTATAATCAGGTAAAAGGTTTAATCCCATCAAAATACTTCTCGGCCAAAACCAGTAACGCGGGCACACAAAACTGGTCCATAGTTGAGGATACAAGGGGTGTTTTGTATTTCGGTAATGCGCATGGGGTGCTTGAGTTTAACGGAAACGAATGGAGGCTGATAAGGCTTAGCAATGGTTCTGCTGCACGTAGCTTAGCCTTGGCCGATAATGGGGTGATATTTGTCGGCGGATTTAACGAATTTGGATTTTTGCTTCCCAATAGTAAAGGGCAGCTAGGTTACACATCGCTTTTGCCAATGGTAGATGATGGTGTGAATGATTTTGGAGAGGTCTGGAGCATAACCGCCATTAACGATACGGTTTTTTTTACCACCAAACGATACCTTTTTTGCTGGGCTAATAGTGCGCTTACCTACTGGGAGAATGATGAGGGTAGGTTTTACTTAAGCCATAATGTGGGTAACAAGCTGATTGTTCAGAATATTGGCATAGGTTTACTGCAGCCTAAGGGTGGTGATCTAGTCCCCATAAAAGGATCGCAACATTTTATAGATAAAAGGATTCATGCTGTTATCCCACATACTACTGGTTACTTGGTATGCACCCGAAGCAACGGTTTTTTTATGGTGAGCATGGTGGGCGAGGAGATGAAGGTTAATCCATTTGATGAGTTGGGGCCCAAAGCCAAAGCGCTTAACAAATATTTTATCGACAATACCTTTTATCAAGGGGCAGCCCTTTCCCATGGGCTTTTTGCTTTAAGCTCCCTTGAGGGCGATGTGCTAATTGTGAATTCACAGTGGGAAGTTGTTGACATTATTGGTAAGGAAACCATTGGCATTGCCAGCAAGGCATACTTTTTACACCAGAGTACATACGGAAGCTTATGGCTTGCCTTAGATAATGGTATAGCGATGGTAGAGGTTCTTTCGCCGTTTCGGTATTGGAACGAGAGTAGAGGCATAAATGGTGTTATTACCGATGTTGCTGAGCTAAGAGACACTCTTTACATTTCAACCGGTTCGAACATTTTCTTTACTCCTTGCAATGCCCCGAATCCATTCGAGCTCTCGCTATTTACATCTGTAGATGAAAGTGTTGAGCAAGCATGGGAGTTCCTGTACTTTATACCCCCTGTACCCAACTGGGAATCGCCCTATAGCATCACCTCTCCCCCAAATTTTGATGAGGAACAGGCTGCATTACTTGTTGGAACAAGCAAAGGGTTGTACCAACTCAATGGGGCAAAGGCCCATAAAATTTCTAAGTACGATGGGGTGCTGAAGCTCCATCAGTATAGGCACGATCCCACCAAACTATTTCTTGGGTTATCAAGCGGTCTGGTGCTGTTAGAGTTTTCGCAGGGCGAATGGATCGATAAGGGCTATCAGTTTGGTATTAATAATGGAGTTAACGAAATTGGTGAGGACTCCGATGGGAACTTATGGCTGTCGTCAAACTATTTTGGATTGTATTACTTGCCAGTCGCGCTAGTTAACCATGATGAGCCTACTGCAGTTGAACTTTTTGGTACAGAGCACGGAATTTCCTCAGTCGGCTCTATCAGGATTTACGATGTGTACGATCCCATTCTTTTCCATACCGATGGAAGACTTTATCAATTTAACTCAGCCACAAAGGTTTTTGAAGATTATGTTTTTCATTCTGATTCAACCTCTGAGGGTACCGAGGATGAAGCAGATTACGGGCTGAATTACTGGGAGAGCATTGAGGACGATATACTTACTCATATGTATGTTGCGCATCTAACCGATACCACTACATGGTTCAGCACCGATTTGGGAGTAACGCGGTATATGCCGGAGTATATCAGAGATTTTAATAGTATTCCCTCAGCGTTAATTACCAGTGTAACAGCCGCCGATTCGTTGATCTATGGTGGAACCAATTTGATGTACGAGAGCTCGTTTAGCCATAATTTCGCTGGGAGTATGCCTAATCCATCCTCTGTGGTGGTTTACCCATCTCGTATTAGTTTCGCCAACAACACCCTGATTTTTAACTACTCTCTGCCTTTTGTCGAGGGTAGTAAGCCCAGCCTGTTTAGCTATTGCCTAGAGGGGTACGACAAGGAGTGGTCGGCATGGCGAACAGAGACCAAGAAGGAGTACACCAACCTACCACCCAACAGCTACGTTTTTAAAGTTAAGGGCCGGAATGTGTATGGAATGGAAAGTTCCGTTGCTGAATTTCATTTTACAATACTCGCTCCATGGTACAGAACCTACTATGCCTACCTGGTTTACTTGATACTGTCTGTTGGTTTGGTAGTGCTTATTGTGAAGTTTTATACCTACAGGCTGATACAGGAAAAGAACAAGTTGGAGGATATAGTGCGGGAACGTACGCAAGAAATACTGGTGCAAAAGGAGGAGATATTGGTACAGGCAGAGCATCTTAAGGATGCTAACGAGTGGATATTATCGAAAAACCAGGAGTTGGAGGCTAAAAAGAACCAGCTAGAGATTAGCGACTCCACCAAGAACAAGTTCTTCAGGATTATTGCCCATGATTTGAGAAACCCCATCAGCACAGCGGTTAGCACAACGGAATATATCCTCTCGAATTTTGATAATGCCGAGAAGGACTCAGTAAAAACATTTGTTGAGAAGCTACACAGGCTTTCGCTAACTACCTATAGCTTGCTTGAGAACCTCCTCGATTGGTCGTCGAGCCAAATGGGGCAAATACGATACAAGCCCATTAGGGTTGAGCTTAGCTATATGGTAACCGATAGTCTCGATCTGGTGAAAAGCATTATTGAGGCTAAAAGGATTGAGGTGATAATTGATATGCCCAAGTCGCTTGAGGTGTATGCCGATGAGAATATGTTGCGAACCGTTATTCGAAACCTAATATCCAACGCTGTAAAATTTACTCGCGAAGGCGGTTGCATAAAGATAAAGGTACATATTAAGGACGATTTTTGTGCGCTAAGTATTGAGGACAATGGCGTTGGCATGTCTGAGGAGAATAAGAAGAATCTATTTAAAATTGATAGGGAGCTCAAAACCCTGGGTACTCACAATGAGCGAGGGGCAGGATTGGGGCTAATTATTTGTAAAGAGTTTATTGAACTCAACGGCGGAACTATTTCCGTTGAGAGCCAACCCGAGAAGGGGAGCGTATTCACAATAACTGTTAGGCTGGCTGGTTCAGTATCCTAGCGGAAAATTTAGGGTAACTCGGAGTATCTCCTGCGCATCAAAACGAAGAACTGAAAAAGGATGCTGTTTCGGTAAAGCGATATCTTAGGGTTTTTAAAGGCTCTTCGTTTCTTGATAATCCGTGGGCAACTTTTATAAAAGTGGAGGTGTGCCCTAAGTACCGATATCACAAATTTTGGCTTTCCTGTAGCAAGGTATCCAATAGCCGACATACCATCGAGTACTAAGCGGAAGAGCAGCACGGGAATCAGCGAAACTCTAGAGAGATTCTTTAGCAGCATCGATAGGTTGTTGCGATGGTTGTAGTAAACCTTACGAGGACTGTTGCTGGCCAGCGTACCTCCTCCCACATGGTATACCACCGACTGGGGCACACACCATATGCTGTAACCCTGTCGTTTCAGGCGCCAGCACAGGTCAATCTCCTCCATATGGGCAAAAAAATCATCGTCGAGCCCGCCGGCGTTCCAGTACTCATTGGCTCTAACCATTAGGCAGGCTCCGGTAGCCCAAAATATTTCCTGAGTGGTGTCGTACTGACCTTTATCCTCCTCAATTACATTGAGAATTCGTCCACGGCAAAATGGGTAGCCAAACATATCGAGGAAACCACCGGCTGCTCCCGCATACTCAAACTCGTTGGGTTTGCCATAGCTTAGCAGCTTGGGCATACAAGCCGCTGCACTGGGGGTGCTCTCCATAAAGGCTGCCATTGGCTCAAGCCAATTGTGCGGCACTTCAATATCGGAGTTGAGCAGTATGTAGTAGTCGGCGTTTACCTGCTTTAGGGCTCGGTTGTATCCGCCAGTAAAACCGTAATTCTTGTCGAGTTCAATTAGCCTTACCGTTTCAAAGTTCTGCATAACCCACTCCACGGAACCATCGGTCGAACCGTTGTCGGCCACAATTATCTCCACCTTAAAGCCAGGCACAGCCGAATTGGAAACCACCCCCGCAAGAAATTTCTCGAGGTAGTGCTTACCGTTCCAATTTAGTATTACAATTGCTATGCTCTTCATCTGCTATTGACTTTGGGTATTTTTTTTGGGTTTATGCTTCCATCGCCTATGCGACCATAGCCAGAACTCTGGCCTGTCCATTATCTGCTTTTCGAGCCTGTGGGTATGCAGCTCGGTTAGTTCGTACTCGCTGAGCGACTTTGGGTTGTCGGTAATCAGCTCAAAATTCACCTCGTAATAACCCCTTCGAATTTTTTTCATATCGCTGAAATACACCGGAAGATCAAATTTTTGCGCAATCTTTTCAATACCAAGGTACACGGGGGTATCCTGATTTAAAAATTTGGTCCAGTACTGGATATGCTTTGCCGGTGGGGTTTGATCGCCAATCAATCCCAGCAAGAAGGGCTGCCCTTTCTTATTACAATCAACAATGGCTCGAAGAGTATCCTTCATTGGAACTAGGATCCCTCCGAATCGTTTGCGGGTTCGGTTCATCATCACCTCAAAATTT
This sequence comes from Tenuifilaceae bacterium, assembly GCA_034006965.1. Lineage (GTDB taxonomy): Bacteria > Bacteroidota > Bacteroidia > Bacteroidales > Tenuifilaceae > Perlabentimonas. The sequence continues at coordinate 28,125 of JAVERU010000005.1, read as the reverse complement.
TTGTTTGAGAGTGGTTTGTAAACCCCTAGCAATGTGTGCTGAACCTGGTTGCCGATAAGCGCAAAGAATTCCCAGTTGCCGTAGTGCCCGCTTAGCAGTATGGCGCTTTTACCCTCGGCATAAAGCTTGTCGAAAATCTCTGGGTTATTGAATTTACAATGTTTAGATGCTTTTTGCCTACTGGCATGAAGTAGAAAAAAATTTTCTAAAAAAAGATCACAAAGATGATGGTAGTATGCCTTTTCAATCCTTATAATATCATCCTGGCTCTTGTCGGGGAATGAGTTGGTTAGATTTTTTCTCACAACCTTTCGCCTATACCCAGCAATATGGTATATCACAAGGTAAATGAGATCCGATAGCACGAATGTTGCTTTGGTTGGTATTTGGGCAATAAGCCACGTAAAACCATAAAAAAGGCTGAAAAGAATTTTTCCCATCTAGCTGCTTAGTTATTTTTTGTCATTATGCCCGTTACTACTTCAAGAAAAGGCTCAAAAACCTTGCTGTTGGCGGCAATTATCTCTTTACCAAAAACATGATTGTTACCACCCTGAAAATCGCACACCTTTCCGCCGGCCTGCTCAACTATGAATGCACCGGCAGCCACGTCCCAGGGTTGTAGGCTGTACTCGTAGAATGCTTCAAATCGTCCGCAGGCCACGTAGGCCAAATCGGTGGCAGCTGAGCCCAAGCGGCGTAAGCCGTGCGAGTGGCGCATGAAGTGCTCCATCGATTGCATGAATGGTTCAATACGATTGTAATCGTAGTATGGGAATCCGGTGGCAATTAGCGAGTCGTTCACATTGTCAATATCCGAAACATGAATCTCTTTACCATTCATATAGGCTTTTCCATTTCCCCAGGCATAGAAACATTCGTCGAGGGTTACCTCGTATATCACCCCTAAAATTATTGCGTCACCTTGCATTAGAGCAATGCTGATGGCGTAGGGGGGCAGGCCGTGGATAAAGTTGGTAGTGCCATCCAGCGGGTCGATAATCCAGTTTAGCCCTCCGGGCTTCTGCTCACCAGTGCCCTCTTCGGCAATAAAGCCGGCAGTGGGGAGCATTTGGCGTAGGCCCTCAACTATTCGTAGCTCCGACTCTTTATCTACATACGATACAAAATCGTGTAGTCCTTTAGTCTCCACCCTGTCGAAGCTAAAATGCTTACGTTGCTGGCGAATAAAGCCACCTGTTGTGGTGGCAAGGTCTACTACCTGTGTGCAAATACTCTCGATATTCATCCTATTATCATTTATCTGTTATCTCAACAATGCAATTGCCATTATCGCTTAAACCAGTTAGCGTAACATTCATAATTTTACCAACCAGCTCTTTGCTGTATGGATGCTCAACCTTTATGTAGTTTCGGGTAAAGCCATTAGTAAGTCCATCTTTTCGGGTCGACTCGAAAAGCACCTGATCGGATTTGCCGATATTCTGTTGATAAAACTCGCGGTGTAGCCTATCCGAAAGGCTGTGCAGCTGCTTCACTCGTTCGTTTACAACCTTCGATTTAACCTTATTGCTATAGCTGGCTGCTGGGGTGTTGGGGCGTTCCGAGTATGGGAAGATATGCAGGAACGAGGGCTTAAGCCCTTCGAGTAGATTGTATGTAGTGGTAAAATCGTCATTGGTTTCGCCAGGAAACCCCACAATTACATCAACCCCAATAAATGCGTTAGGAATAGCCTGCTTAATTCTTGCTATCTTATCGGCAAATAGGGTGGTGTTGTATCGCCTTTTCATTAGCTTCAGCACATTGTCGGAACCCGACTGAAGCGGTATGTGGAAGTGGGGCAGAAACTTGCGCGAGGTGGCTACAAATGCGATAATCTCGTTGGTAACTAGGTTGGGCTCAATGGACGATATTCTGTAACGCTCAATCCCATCCACCTCTTCGAGGGCTTTAAGCAGGTCGATAAACTTTTCGCCGGTTGTACGACCAAAATCCCCGGTATTAACTCCGGTGAGGATTATCTCTTTAATTCCGCTGGCGGCAATTTGTTGTGCTTGGTCAACAACCTTATCAATAGGAATATTGCGGCTTTTGCCCCTTGCTAGCGGAATGGTGCAGTAGGTGCAGTGGTAATCGCAACCATCCTGTACCTTTAGGAACGAACGGGTTCTGTCGCCCGATGAGTAGGCCGGAAAAATATCGTTAACCGCATCCACATCGCAGCTGTACACCTTGGCCTTTGGCCCCTTGGTTATATCGCCAATGTGCTGTGGAAGGTTCCCTTTCTCGGATGTTCCCATTACCAGGTCAACCCCATCCATTAGTGCTATCTCCTCGGGTTTGAGCTGGGCATAGCAACCCACAACGGCCACAAATGCGTTGGGCGATTGCTTTACAAATTTTTTAATTGCCTGACGGCATTTCTTATCGGCGTGCTCGGTTACCGAGCAGGTGTTAATAACATATACATCGGCTTGAGCCGAGGGTGCAACCCGCTCGAAACCCAGCTCATCGAACTGGCGGGCAATGGTAGATGTTTCGGAAAAATTTAGCTTACACCCAAGGGTGTAAAATGCCACCCTCTTTTTTTCGCTTGACATGTTGTATATTGTTGTAAAAACCTGACAAAGTTACAAAAAATGGGGCACTAAATAGACCAAGCAGGTAAGCCTCACTTTAATTAATGTTAACAATGCGGAGCAATGCAAAATAGTAACAAGTTAGTTTAGAGCGAACTTATCCACCCTGTAGTTCACGGATATTCTTCTCGAAATCGGGGGAGTCGAAGGTTGGTTTAAAGTTGAGATTGGGCACAATCTCGCCAGTTTCAATATTTATGTAGCCCTTTACAAACTGAGCAGGCAAAAGGTACACCTCGTCCAGGTTATCATTAAGTTCGGGGAGCAGGGTGCTAAATATCTGCTCAACATTTACCACAGCTTTAACGTTGGATATAATCTGCGTGTACTTGTTGTATATATCTTTTGAGAAGGCAAGAACAACAATGATACTCCCGAATTGCTTGCGAAGGTTGTGCTTGTAAACTAGGTCCAGCTTATCGTTAGTAATGGGTTCGGCCGTTTTGTAGAACGAATCGGCAAATCGGAATCCTTCGCGGCAAATGGTGTCGGCAACCTCCTGATCGCGGGTGTAGTGAATAAATAGTTCCTCGTTGTCGAGATTGCTAAACAGAAAGCTCTGCACCTCTCCATCGAGCAGCTTGTTGGGTTTGAGCAGCGTTTCGTATGGAAATGATTTTAACCTGTTGATTAAAAAGTCGATCTCCTCTCGACTTGAAAAGTTTTGCAAGCTGAGCTGCTGCTTCAGTAACGAATCGATCCGGTTTTCTTTCTGTTTAAGCTTAAAGTGCAGGTACGCAATATAGGCAATCAGAAGTAATATAATCGCAAGTTCAACCTTCATTTGCAGTATTCATTTTTTTCATCCCCCGTTCCTCTATGCAATTTAGAAACAATTTTTTACAATTTGCATTTTACAGCTATAAAGTTTTGGCTGATTTAAAAAACGTGGGTTTGTAACAAATGATACAATCGGCTAAGCAAAACCTAGTATTTTTGCAACTTTCAATACATGCACAAATGAGCCGCCTTTACAAAGTATTTAGGAAGTATCACAAGTGGTTGGGTGTTACCCTAGCATTTTTCTTCATATTCTTTGCCCTTTCGGGCATTGTGCTTAACCATAGGGGAACATTTTCCAAGGTAGATGTTAATAGAGGATGGTTGCCTAAAGAGTATAGGTATAGCAATTGGAATAATGCCGCTGTAAGAGGAGCCAAACCAGTTGGCTCCGATTCGATGCTGGTTTACGGTAACATTGGTGTTTGGCTCACCGACAATCAATTCTCAACGTTTGTTGATTTAAACCAAGGATTCCCAAAGGGGATTGACAATAGAAAGATTGCAGACGTTGAGGTGGTTGGTGATGATCTTTTTGCTGCCACGCTATTCGGACTGTACAGGTACAACGATAGCCAATGGCAAAAGGTTATGCTGCCCATAGCTGAGGAGCGAATGGTAGCCCTTGAGCAGCGTGGCGACAGCCTAATTGTGATGAGCCGTTCGCACCTGTTGGTTGGCTTGGCTGGTGACGATTTCCATACCTTTCACGAGGTACCCTTGCTTGCGCCCAATGGCGCTCAAAAGCGCATAAGCCTTTTCAGAACCATTTGGTTTATCCACAGCGGTAAGGTTTGGGGCACTCCGGGTAAACTTATTGTTGATTTGGGAGGAGCGGCAATGATTCTTCTGTCGCTTACTGGGTTGTTCTACTTTTTTGCCCCCAAGCTGCTAAGTAGGATACAAACGAAGCTCACGCTGCGATCTCGAATTAAACGCACCAACCGATGGTCGTACAAGTGGCACCTGCATATAGGTATTGTTGCAGCCTTGCTACTGCTTGTTGTAACCACTACGGGCATGTTTCTGCGGCCACCATTGCTTATTCCCATAGCAAGCAAATCGGTTAAGCCCATAAAGGGAACCACGCTTGCCGACTCAAATTACTGGAGCGATAACCTGCGCGATATAACCTACGATTCGCACCGTCGTTTTTTCCTTTTGGCCACTGCCGATGGTATTTTTGCACTATCGCCCGACCTGATGGAAGCGCCTGTGAAATTTGCTCTTCAGCCTCCAGTTAGTGTAATGGGGATAAATGTTTTCTGGCAAGAGGGGCCATACTATGTAGTTGGATCGTTCAGCGGATTGTACCGGTGGAATCCTTTCGAGCATCATCTATCCGACTATCTAACAGGAGAAAGTGTTGAACCCCATTCTACGTTAAGGTCACCCTTTGGTGCTTTGGCCATTGCTGGGGGAATAAGGTTACAAAATGCCGAAAATGTTTTCTTTGATTATAATAGTGGTGCATTCACTCCTAAGGGGGATAACAGTTTTCCAGAAATGCCTCAGGAGGTGGTCTCCAAGTCGGGGATGTCGCTCTGGAACCTTGCCCTGGAGATTCACACCTGGCGTATTATAAAGTTTTTGGTAAGCGACTTCTACATTTTGGTAGTACCCCTTTCAGGTATACTGGGTGTGGTAATTGTGTTAACAGGTGTGGTGATGTGGATTATAAGGTATAGTAAACGAAAAAAGTGTAAAAAGGAATGAGAATAACTGATTTGAGAACGGCCGATAAAGTACCCTTCAACCTCGATGGGCGCAAGATGCTAGTTGACACTAGGGTTGAGATTGTGCATCTAACGCTCCAACCAAACGAGGTGCTTGCCAAGCATACCAACCCGTTCGATGTGGCCATTTATGTACTTGAGGGGGAGGGAATGGTTGAGACCGATGAGCACACGGTATCCGTTTCGCCCGATATGTGTATTGAGGTGCCTTCGGGAGCGAATCGTGGCATTACAAATGCCTCAGGGGGTAACCTTAGGGTTTTGGTTATAAAAATATTTGAGCGATAGAATGTTTTAACCCTAGTGCGAAAGGCTGTAGTGGGTAAAGGTTTTCATCACGTTTTGAGCGTAGGTTTTAGATACTGGTATTTTGATACTCGAAGGCCCATCGAGCTCAAGTATTAGCTCGTCCCTATCTTTTCTAAGGATTTTCACCTTTTCAAAGTTTACCATATACGAGCGGTGGCATCGGATAATCTGAGCGTTTTTCAGTAGCGCCTCAAGGCGCTTAATGCTATTGCGCAATGTAAATCGCGTGGTTTTCCCCTTATCGATATAGTATATGTTCACGTAGTTGTCGGCCGACTCGATGTATAGCAGATGCTCAACCTTTACCGAGAAGCGAAGCGCCCCCTTCTCATCGTACATTGGTATCATCTTCTTGGTAGTATCTACCCCCATCGATGTTTCCTCGGCAAGCCTTTGCAGCTGTTGCTTTTTTTCCTGCCATGAGAAGTACAGCCAAAGTACCGAGTAGGGTATAAAAAGTACCAGCGTAGTATTCTTCATCGATATTTTAAGCAGGTCGAGAATAAACCTTGAGTCCTGAATGAATAGCTTCTCGAAAAGGGTATAGAATATGGCCATGGCCAGCACCTCGGCAAGTACCCATATAATGTACTGCCAAACCAGCAGCTGCACGCGTTTTGAGCGGTGGTACATTATTACCCTACTGATTACTACCACCAAAACCCCGGTAAGGATAATTACGCTTGAGATGCCCAAGAACTCCCAGTCGGATAGCTCGTAAATTGTTTCTAAACCAAACGGAGCGTATATATTGATGAAGACCACTGCGAAAAGCGCTGTAAGCAGTATTAGCCGTACAATATTCTTTTTGTCGGTGAGGTATTTTGGTAGTGGATTATTTAGCATTTTCCCGGTTTGAGTATCCAAAGATAGCAAATACAGCATAACAAAAGGTTGGAAGTAAGAATTTAGCTCGCAAATATTCCCGAATTCTTACCCCTGTATATCTGGTTTTACCCCTCAGTAGGCATTTGTACCCCCAGCAGATGCCCAAAAACCCAAAAATTTGCACTGTGATGCTTTTGAGTCGTTATTTGCATCAAAACTCATAATACTTGAACTATGGAATTCACTAAAACTTACAACGACCTAAAGGGGATATTCTCGTTAAGCAATGGCGAAACTACCTTAGAGGGTGATTCCGGCATATTTAAGACAATGCCTTTTGTAAGCGATTCAAACCCAATTCCATTTAATCGTACGGGCATATATAATGGGGTCAAAGGGTATGCTTATGCTGCAGAGGACGCTACTATAGCCGAGAATATTCAATTTAGCTACCCGGTTTACATCCCAGCTGGCGGTGAGCAGTATGCTAAGGCCATTATCTTGCTGCATGGACTTAACGAGCGGAGTTGGCACAAGTACTTACCATGGGCTAAGTATTTAGGCGATAAAACCAATAGGCCTGTTGTATTATTCCCGCTGGCTTTTCATATGAACCGTAGCCCAGAGCAGTGGGCTAACCCTAGGCAGATGATGCCATTGCTTAATAGTCGTAAGAAACTTGAAGGGGTGCAAATGGCAACCTTTGCAAATATTGCGCTAAGCCAACGCTTGAGCGACGACCCGCTGCGTTTCTTCACATCGGGTAAGCAAAGTGCTGATGACATTGTTAAGCTACTAGGAGAGATTAAGGAGGGTGCTATTCCGTTCCTACAGAAGGATGCCCATATCGATTTCTTTTCATACTCCATTGGTTCGTTCCTGTCGCAAATATTATTTCTTGCAAATCCGAATGATTTATTGAGCACCGCTAAGCTATTCATATTTTGTGGAGGAGCTCTATTCGATCAAATGCGGGGAACCTCGCGCCTTATAATGGATAGCCATGCATACAGTAGTCTACGCAGATACTATCTGCATGATTTTCCCATAGAGCTTAAGTTCAGATCGCCATTCTCTTCGTATGTAAGGGGAGGGGTACTGGGCGAAGCGTTTATAGCAATGATTTCCGAGGAGAGTAATAGGTCGTTCCGCGAACATCGTTTTCAGCAGCTTAGGAACCAGCTAAGGGTTGTGGCTCTCCGAAAGGATTCGGTAATGTCTGCTGCCGCAGTAAAACAGGCTTTTGCATGTACGCGAAGTGATAGTGTTTATACTGAGCTCGATTTTCCGTTTGATTATACACATGAGAACCCATTCCCAATTTATCCTAACGACAAATCGGACGAGGTGGATAAAGCTTTCGAAGAGGTGTTCGCCATGGCTACAGAATTCCTACGCTAGCTATCATTAGTGCTCAGCATATTTTGTTGGGGGTAAGCAAGGCATCCCGGATGGGTCTCAATACGTTGAAGCCATTCTATGGGATGCCTGCTTTTTTAGGGATATACTAGCTAGTACTCGTCAATGGTTTGAAACTCAATGCCCCTGTCGGGTTCAAAGGTTGAGGCAGGGATACGAATATTTTCCTTGATTTGGACAGCAATTTCGTTTGCCGAAATGCCCAAGGCTTTTGCTTCGGATTTAAGGGGTACACCCTTGTATATCCACATCTTGGCCATCATTATCTTAGCGGTTCTGCTATCATTTTAGTGATAGATTTAATCTGAATGCCAGTAACATTCATAAAATCAATATATTATGAGCGTATTGCTTGTGAAACCTCATTGCTTTGTGTAACCATCAGATTATAAGACTGATATATTGTATAAAGGTTGTTTCTACCACGAAATTGGTAGTAGCACCTAACGTATATTACATTATGGCAACTATTCTATGAATTCGTTCGAAATAGATCATCACTAAAGTTAGCAGTTTAAATTCCCGCCTTTGCAAAGCACAATTTCAGTTGGGCTAATGGTAACCATATGCCCTTTCTGGGCTTCATCGAACCAGGGTTTAATATGATAAAGGAATCGCTCTACCTTGGCCCGTTCATCAATTAGCTGGATAGTAATGGGATACTTGCTGGCTAATTCCCAAAATTTTATTGCAGTTGAGCTGCTACTGGCGCCATAGCCCATCTCACCCTGGAATACGGTGGCTCCTCGTATTCCAAAATTCTTTGCTTCAATGGTTATGGCCTCAAATAGTGGGCTGTTGTGAAATTTGTCGGTGGAGCTAAGGTAGATGCTCATCATTACAACTTGGTTAGGCTGATTCATGGCAATAGGGTTTGGTTTAGCAACTGATTGGTTGTGCTAATATACCATGAATTTGCTTAACCTGAGATGTTTAATGATTAAATTTACATCAACTTTAGGCTTGCCATACCGTCTTTAAGTGTATACACGTTGTCGAGCTTATGCTTGGTAACCAAAAACCTTAGGGCGGCTTGGCTCTTAAGCCCAAACTCGCATACCAGTATAATTTTTTTGTCTTGTGGAAGCTTGGGTACTTTATTGGGTAGCTCGTATAGCGGAATGGTATCCCATTGTTGTCCCATTGCACTCAGAGGGGTGTCATCATCAGCAAACGCCATTACAAAGGGTGGGCTTGCGGAGCTAATCATTTCGAGGAATTGCTGCCCATCAATCTCCCTACCCTTTAGGATACTATCGGGGCAGGAGTATTCGTACTCTTTAAGTTCATTTATCTTTAGATTTTCTGGATTAAGCGTTATTTCAAATTCATCGAAAGTCATGGTAAGCCCATCGAGGTTAAGCAATCGGCCCGAGAGGGTTTTGCCAATACCAGTAATAACCTTTAGCGCCTCCAATGCTTGCATCGATCCAACGATTCCGGGAATCATTCCAATTACACCTGCTTCGGAGCACGAAGGGGCTTCCAGCGGATCGGGCTCCTCGGCCAGTAGGCAGCGGAATGTTGGCCCACCCTTATAATTGTATACCGAGAGTTGCCCCGAGAAGCGAAGTACCCCACCAATTATGCAGGGCTTTTTTAGCATCACGCAGGCATCGTTAACTAGGAACTTCGATGGGAAATTGTCGGTGCAATCGATAACCAAATCGTATTTTCTGATGATTTCTAATGCATTATCCTTATGGAGTCTGACAAGGTGCGTTACAATCTTAATCTCGGGGTTCATTTCGCTTAGCCTGTGGCTTGCCACCACTGCCTTGGGTTGGCCAATATCGTTGGTAGTGTATATAACCTGACGCTGGAGATTGGTCAGATCCACCTCATCGCTATCGAGCACGCCAATAGTACCCACTCCGGCAGCAGCCAAATATGAAAGGACAGGGCTGCCTAGTGCACCTGCACCTACAACTAGCACCTTGGCATTATTCACCTTATTTTGAGCCTCATGGCCAAAATCTTTAACCCGAATTTGGCGAATATATCTTTCGTAACTTTTAGTGAACATACGAACTTCAATTTTTGCATAAATCTATCAAATTCTTCGGTCACCTTCCAAACTAAACCATACCAATTTTACTTTGTCTTACAACTAAGGTTTTTTATTTGCCCAATAACATACAAAATGAAACGAACTAATACATTTCAATTTCCTACCTTTGGGACTAGTAATAACACTTAAAAAGTAGTCATCATGCAACAGCTCGATTGGAGTAACCTACCCTTTGGTTACGTAAAAACACATTACAATGTACGCTGCAAGTATAAGGATGGTAAATGGGGTGAACTGCAGATTTCTGATTCTGAATCGCTTCCACTTCACATTGCATCCACTGCTCTACACTACGGTCAGCAGGCATTTGAGGGGATGAAGGCCTATCGTGGTAAGGATAACAAGATTCGTCTTTTCCGTTGGGAGGAGAACGCTAAGCGTTTACAGCGGTCGGCTGAGGGAATTCATATGGCCCCAGTGCCCAGCGAACTGTTTAAGCAAGCGGTGGTAAAAGCCGTTAAGCTTAATCAGGATTTTGTGCCACCATACGGCACAGGTGCTTCGCTTTACATTAGGCCTTTGCTATTTGGCTCGGGGGCCGAGGTGGGCGTTAAGCCAGCCAGCGAGTATATGTTTGTGGTGTTTGTTACTCCCGTTGGTCCATACTTTAAGGAGGGATTCAACCCTGTGAAGATTGCCATTGTTCGCGATAGCGACCGTGCAGCGCCCCTTGGAACAGGAACTTTTAAGGTGGGTGGAAACTATGCCGCTAGCTTAAGGGGAACCATCAAGGCGCATAAAGCTGGCTATGGCGCACCCATGTACCTCGACTGTGTTGAGAAGAAGTACATTGATGAGATTGGCGCAGCCAACTTCTTTGGGATCAAGGATAAGACCTATATTACCCCCAAATCATCATCCATATTGGCTTCCATTACCAATATGAGCCTTATTACGCTGGCCGAAGATTTGGGTCTAAAGGTTGACCGTAGGCCTGTTCCCGTTGAGGAGCTTGAGACCTTCGAGGAGGTGGGTGCCTGTGGTACTGCAGCGGTTATCTCGCCCATTGGCGAGGTGAACGACTTGGATAAGGGCAAGGTTTACAAGTTCTGTAAGGATGGTAAGCCCGGACCAATATCAAAGAAACTATACGACACCCTTGTGGGAATTCAGTATGGCGATGTTGACGATAAGCACGGTTGGATTACTGTGATTGAATAAGGCTTTTCTGCTAAACAAAAAGGGTTTCCCTCGCATGAGGGAAACCCTTTTCGGTTTAAATATGATTTTGGAAAACTACTAGTGGGCCTGCATCAAACTCAATTTCGAACCATTCTCCCAAGCTCTCATTCAGCGTTCCCATCCAGGGTTCGGGCAGAGACCTATCTTCGATTGGATACCTAAGGTTGCATGTGGTGATTCTGGTTGCGTTGTTGAACGAAAAGATGGAGACCTGTTGCCCTGCGTAGCTCTCGAGCCGTGCGCTGGTGAGCAGTGGTACAAACGCACCAAAATCGGTTACCATCTTTACCTCAAGTCCCATCCTGTGGTAGCGGGTTAGCAATCCTATGTTGCCAATGGTGTGGTCATCGCGCTTACCCGTGCCAGCAAGTATGGTAATGTTCTTAAAACCTCTCTCGTTGCACCAATAGATGGCCTTGGTGAGGTCGTTAGTGTTCTGATCGGGGTTAAAGAAAATTCTATCGGCATACTTCTGCTTAAGATTTTGGGGAACTGAATCTAAGTCGCCAACGATAGCTGTGGGCTCCAACCCGAAGTTTTCGAGCTGCTCCACCGAGCCATCGCAGCAAATAATACGCAAAGCGTCCCTGAGCATCCCAAGCGGAGTAGGGTGGGAGGGGAAACGACCGTTGGCTAGTATTACCGTTGACATAGCTGCTGGTTATCAAAATTACTTAGGGCTGGTTATCGCTCTAGCATTCATACTTCTTTTCCATTGTACATATCCAACAATGCTCATGGCAAAGTTGAATATAAACAGCACCGATGTAGGATATAGCCCCTTGTAGATGTATAGGCCAAAGGCTACTCCATTGGCCAAAATCCAAAGCCACCACATCTCCAGTATTTTCCGGGCAAGCATCCATGTTGCTACAATGCTAAGTGCTGTGGTAAACGAGTCGCCAATGGGAATGGGCGAGTCGGTAAAGTTCTTCAGCACGTAAATCAACCCCACAAATATAGCAATTGTTGCCACCGATAGGTTTAATACTTGCGCTGAGGTGATGTGGGTAACGGGTAGCGTGTCCGTTTCCTCCCTTTTACCCCCGTAAAGCCAGTGCCACCATCCGTAAAGGCTGATGCCTAGGTAGTAGAATTGCAATCCCATATCGGCATAAAACTTTGAGGTGTAAAAGATATATACGTAAAATGCCGATGTGATCAACCCCACTGGCCACAGCCAAATCTTTTGCTTAATCTCGAGGTAAAGGTAGATTATGCCCGTTACCGCGCCAATAACCTCGATATAATTTTTTAGTAACCAGTCAGTCATTGTTTGTTGATTTTTTAGAAGACAGAAGACAGAAGACAGAAGACGGAAGTTGGAAGACGGATGACCGAAGTGGGATTTATGACTTCCGCCTTCGGTCTTCCGTCTACCCCTAAAACTCCAGCGCAACGCGCCCCATAAAGTTTATGCCCGCTTGTGGAAAGAATCCATCCTCGCGGTACTCGGGGCTGCCATCGTTAAACTCGGCTCGCCATACCCAGCCATTGGCTATATAATCGTTATTGAATAAGTTGTTTACAAAGAGTTGTAGGTTGATGGCCTTAAAGCCTTTAGGTTTAAAGGTGTAATCAACCTTAAGGTTGTTAACCAGGTAAGCATCGAGCATACGCTCCTTGCTGCTAGTGTTATCGATATACTGAGCCCCCACATACTTGGTGACAAAGGTAACGCCAAGCCCTTTCAGGGGTTCAACCCTAAGTTGGCTTGAGGCCACCACGGGTGGAGAGAAGGATATGTCGGTTGTGCCCAGCTCGTACTCGTTTTGTCCAACGTAATCCCAGTTGGCATCGTACAGATCAACGTATGACACAAAGTTCTCTATCTTGTTCTGGCTAAGGGTTAGGTTGGCATCCCACCTAAGCCACTGGGTTGGCATTAGCCCCGTGGTTAGCTCAATGCCCCTGCGGTAGCTTTTGTCCACGTTGGTCATAAGTGGATAGCCAACCTCGCTTAGCTTACCTGTAAGCACCAGCTGATCCTCAAAATCCATATAGAAAAGATTTACACCCATGGCAAAGCTTTGCGACTTGAAGTTGTAGCCCAGCTCATAATCAAGAAGTTTTTCTTCGCGTGGCGTATTGTTGGTTCCATACTTCATGGCATCCTTTATATCGGCACGGCTAGGCTCGCGGTGCGCCACGGCAACTGAGAGAAACGCCTCTTGATTGGCCGATAGCTGATAGAAAACACCCCCTTTCGGGTTAAAGAATTTCCAGTCATGCTTCTGTTCGAGGCTTTGCAAGTCATCGTCGAAACCAGCCAGCTCATAGTCAATTCCCCTGTACTGCAGATCGCCAAACAGCGAGAGGTTGTCAATTACCTCGTATGTAGCTTTTACAAAGATGTTATAGTCGGTTTTTAGCCCGTTGTTTCTGTACCACTCGTAATTTCTGGGGATATTGATATTGGTTTGGGTCCAAAGCACATTGCCAAAGTGGTGGTTGTCGAACCGATTCCAACCTCCACCCAGTATGGTGTTTAGGTTGTTCTCTGTGTACGATAGCGAGTAGGTAAATCCATACAAATCGTTGTCGAGCCACTTTTGGCGCACCATATCCACCTGCGAGATGACCTCTTCGCCAATAACAAATGGGGCGAGGCCATAGTCGGTTAGCTTCCTGTTGCGCTTGTACTGCTCGTAAAATCCTTCGCCCACAATCCAGTAACCAGCAAGGTTGAGCGATAGGTTTCTGCTTAGCTCATGGCTAAAAATCAGATGGTAGTGTGTTTGCGTGTAGTTGTCGGACTCGTTGGGGTAGAAAAGCTCCACGCCATCGCCATCAGTTCCCATATATCCAGCGGGGTTGTAACGTCGGTTTTGGTCGAGCATATAGCTTGGCGTACCCTCCCAGGTTATCCCAGTGTGCTGAACGCCGTGAATAAGGTTAAACCTTAGCAGGCTCCGCTCGCTATGCCAAGCCCCGGTAATAAATAGCGATTCGTGGTCGGACCAGCCCCGCTCAATGTATCCATCGGATTTAACGCGTGAGTAGCGCGTTTCGAGGCTAAACATATCGTTCACTAGCCCCGTACCTGCTTTAATTGAGGTGCGTAGCGTATTAAACGAGCCAGCAATAGCCTCGGCCTGCGCAAAGGGTTCGGGCGTGAGGGTGCTGGTTTGGAAATTTACGGTTGCACCAAATGCACCAGCCCCGTGGGTTGATGTACCAACGCCCCGTTGTACCTGAATATTCTCCACCGAGTTGGCAAAGTCGGGCATATTTACCCAGAACACACCCTGCGATTCGGGGTCGTTTAACGGTATACCGTTTACGGTAACGTTAATGCGGGTCATATCAGTCCCGCGGATGCGGAATGTGGTGTTGCCCACCCCAGTTCCTCCTTCGGACACAGCCACCACCGATGGCACCATCTCAAGAAGATATGGAATATCAAACCCCGATTTTTGCCTCTCCAGCTCCTCGGCATTGATATTGGTTTGGGCTATGGGCATTCTGCTGCTAGCGCGGGTTGCGCTTACAATTACCGCTTCGCTCATAATGCTCTCGGGCACAAGGGAGAACTCAACAGAGATATCAGCATCAACGTAAATCTCCTTAGCGGCTTTTCCGTACCCCATAAATGAGGCGAAAATTTGGTAGTTCCCCGACCGGCGAAGTGTTAGGCTGTAGCTGCCATCGGCAGTGGTTGATGTTCCCAGCATTGAGTTTTCAATAGCAACCACCGCTCCTGCAAGGGGTTTCCCTTGCTCATCGAGCACGCGCCCAGTTACTTTAAAGATTCCCTCACCTTCGTAAGGCATTCCGTTGGCAATCCATCCAATCGGGAGTAAAAGCAGTAGCAATACAATTTTTCTCATCTCAAAAGATCCTTTTAATGGTTAGTGAATATCCTGCTCAAACACCATGTGATAGGGAAAGGGTGTGCACCGTCCGCTTACCATCATACACAAGGCATTCAGCAACCAGTAAAAGGGGTTTAATACGTGTAGGTTGAATTTAGAAGACTCTTTTTCCCTTCGCCGGTACTACCCAGATCAGGTTCCAAGGGTGTGATCTCAGCCCGTTGTATTAAGGCACCCCTAAAAGTTTACGCTACAAAGATAGGGTTAATAGTTTTGATTTTGCAAATCAAAAGGGATAATTCGGAACGTAGGGTTTGGTGCTGTGGGGCATTAAACATTGGCAAAGCGCATACTTATAGCTTGTTGTGCTCAAGTTTTGGGAAGTTGTATTTTACAAAGAAGATGTAGCTTGTGCCTGCCAATACAATGAAAACAAGCCCTGCAATTATAATTGCTCCGCCAAGGCCAAATGCATCGGTGTACCAGCCGTAAAAAGGTCCCCAAAGGGCAAATATAATGCGGATTACAAAGTTACGCACCGATAGAATTGTTGCCCTGATATCCGAAGTGGTTATTCGGTTTATGTAGTCTTTTAGAACGGGAGTGGCAATCCCTCTAGCAAGGTAAAAGATAAGTAAGAATAGTAATCCCCAGTAGCTCTCAAGGATAGCTGCCCCCATAAAACCTAATGCCAGCGATATGTTGATTGCAATAACTGTGGTTCTTGCGCCAAAGAGTCGTTCGAATTTATAGGCAAACAGAGCCGAAATGCCTACCGATAGGTTTAGTAGGGTCCACAACACCCCAAACATTGTAACCGGTAGCTCGGCTCTTATAAACCATGGCTGAACAAACCAGGCCATGGTGAGGGTAGAAGCACCCACTATTGATGAGTATAGGATATTTGAACGCAGCTTTTTATTCTCGATAAGTGCAAACCTCACAACCCCCACAATTTTGCCAAAGGTCATCTTTACCATTTCTCCATATACCTTAGGCTCATACAGGGTCAATGAGGCAGGCACAGCCATAAATGCTATGCCCGTTTGAAAGTAGTAGGGATAGCGAAGGCTAATGGCTGCTAGCAATCCGCCAGCAACGCCTGCCAGAGCCTCGGCAAAGTTTCCCGCAGATATCATACGCCCCTCATGCTTCATGTAGTCCTTTTCGCGCTTGCTCTGCAGAAGGGTATCGTAAAGCAGGGCCGAGTCGGCACCCGAGATTAAGCTTTGCCCAAAACCCAGCACCATCTCGGCAGCTAAAAATCCCCAGAACCCAAACGAGAAGGAGTACAACAGGTAGCCTAGGAAACCAAGTATGCTTCCGATGATTAGCGTGTTTTTTCGCCCAAGGGCATCGGCAAAGTACCCCGATGGTATTTCGAGCATCACAATGGATATGGAGTAGATGGCTTGCAGGATAAATACCTCCTTCATCCCCAGCCCATTTTCCTGGTAGAAAAGCACCACAATGGGCATGATCAGCATGAACCATTTGGCTGCCTTAATGATGTATAACCTTACGATATTGTGAAGTGAACTTTTTGCCATGGCGGCGCAAAGATAATTGAAAGAGTTTTGATAAAATAGTTGGATTAATAAAAAGCCCTACTCTTTTCGAGTAGGGCTTTGTGGTATGTTTAGGCTATAATTACATGGGGATGTAAAGTGGCCCATCGGGGCCAAGTGGTATACCCAGTAGCATCCATAGTACAAGCAGCAATATCCACCCTATGGTAAGCATTACCGTGTAGGGGAGCATGGTGGAGATAATGGTTCCTACACCATACTTCTCATCGTATTTCTGTGCATAGGTTACAATCAGGGCAAAGTAGCTCATCATGGGGGTGATGAGGTTGGTAACCGAGTCGCCTATGCGGAATGCCGCTTGCGTTAGGCCAGGGTGGTATGGCGGATCAATGAGCATGAGCATGGGGATGAAAACTGGCGCCATGATGGCCCACTTGGCCGAGGCGCTGCCCATAAACATGTTGATAAATGCCGATAGCACCACAAAGGCAACAATAAGAGTTATTCCCGTTAGTCCAATGCTTTGCAGCATGGTAGCTCCCTTAATGGCAAAGATTATCCCCAGGTTACTGTAGTTAAAGAAGTAAACGAATTGCGCAGCAAAGAATACCAGCACGATGTAGCTACCCATGCCGCTCATCGACTGGCCAAGGTACTTGGCAACCTCCTTATCGTTTTTAATGGTGCCAACAATAATTCCGTATACCAAGCCTGGTATGAAGAACATCAGCAGGATGGCGATGATGATTCCATTGAAAAAAGGTGAATGAAGAACCGAACCTGTATCGGGATCTCTGAAAATTCCGTTCTCAGGAATCACGGTGTAAGCCAGCAAGCCCAAGGTGATAAGCAGAGCAACACCTGCCCAACGTAATCCCTTTTTCTCCTTTGGGGTTAGCTGTACAATGGGCAGCTTTTCGGCTGTACCGTCGTACTTGCCCAAGCGAGGCTCTACAATCTTCTCGGTTACCCAAGTACCTACAATGATTACCAGAAAGCTCGAGATGAACATGAAGTAGTAGTTAACCGCAGGGTTAACCGTTATGTCGGGCATAATCATTTGAGCTGCCGACTCTGAAATGCCTGCTAGGATTGGGTCGATAGATCCCACGAAGAAATTTGCTCCAAATCCTCCAGAAACCCCTGCAAAAGCAGCGGCAAGCCCAGCCATGGGATGTCTTCCTAAAGCGTGGAAAATCATAGCCCCCAATGGTATTAGAATTACGTAACCCGCTTCCGATGCTAGGTGCGAAAGGATACCAGCTAGGACAATAGCGCCTGTTACCAGCCTGGGGGGGGCGCTAAGTACGAGTGATCTGATTAGCGTGGTGAAAAGCCCCGACCCTTCGGCCACACCAATACCAATCATTACAACCAGAACGTAACCCAAGGGGGGGAAGCGCAGGAAGTTGTTTATCAGATTGGTGTACATCCACCGAATTCCATCACCGCCAAGCAGATTTTTTGCCTCTATAAGGCTGCCATCCACCGGATGGGTTGCCTGTACTCCCAGGGTATGGCCAAGCCATGACAGGAGCGCAACAATTACTGCAAGCAAAAAGAATAGCGTTGCCGGGTGTGGTAGCTTATTCCCAATAATTTCAACATAGTCGAGCGAGCGAACAAACGCTTTTGATGACCACTCGCGAATCTTGCCAAATATCCTTTTCATTGTGTGTAGGGTTGTTTATTTTGTTTTTACTGATTAGGCTGCAGGAATTTATCACCCGTTTCCTCAATAATGGTTTTCTTCCAGCTATCGGGGTACTCCGGATGCCTTGGGCTTAGCGGGAATCCCCATGGGTTTCTTAGGAATTCGCCGTTTTCCTCCTGTTTAACATTACCATCGAGGTATTTTACCAGTAGGAAGTTTCCAAGGTCGCGCCACTCGTTCACGGTGTTAATGGCAGTATTGTGCGAGAATTCTTTTAAGAATTGCGTGGCAAGCTTGGGATCCTGTTCGTAAAGCATCATGGCGGCTTTGTCGATAGCCGGGATAAAGGCTTCGAACTTGTCGCGAAGCTCGTTTTGCTTCTTGCGGATATCCACAATGGCTCTGTCGTAGAAAAGGTAGGTGAAATGCGACACCCTTTGGAATACCCAGAATGCAGATGTTTCGCTGTACGATAGTATATCACCATTATCCTCTGAATGGGTGTAGGGCACGCTCTCCATTCCAATGTAGAATGGTACGTGAACCGATAGGTTGGCATCGTCGAGACCGTACCAGAAGATACCTCCAATGGGGTTTGGCATATTTTTACGTACCTGAGCTACCCATGAGAAAGCGGTTTGCTGCGTGGCGGTGGTCCGCTCATGAAAATACTTCTTGCCTTGGTATTCCCAAGTCATGGGGCGCCAGCGGTAGGGGAGCCCTTGCGGTCCTGCTCCAACATCCTTGCTCATATCCAGCTCTGTTCCCTCAAGGTGGTTAGCTTTGAACTCCATAAGGTCGCGGGGCGTAAGCTTCTTGCTAGGCTTTATCCAAAGGGGCATACGTGGCCCTTGCGCCATTCCGGTTGCGTAATCCCAGTACTGTCCCATATCGTCGCTTACCTGATCGAACATTGCCCAAACTCGAAGCTCGCAAAAACGAGCCGATCCGAAATCGAGGGGTGCGTAAGTGTCGGAGAAGCTAAAGTCCGAACCATCGCCGTTGTAGTATCCCTTTGCGCGGGCAAAATCAACCACATCGTGCGAGTATACCACCTCCACCTCGGGGTTTAAAATCTTATCTAAATTTTTTGAGCTGATCGACTTTACGCCATCCTCCTTGGGGAAGGTGGTGATACGAGCGTGGTTGGCGTGTGCGCTGATGTATCCATCGGGAACTCGCATGGCTACCCAAACGGCACCCTTGTTGGCGTTGTAGGTTTTTTGGGAGCGGCGTTCGGTTTTAATATCCATCCCTTTGCCAATAATTTCGAGTATCCAAACCTCGTTGGGGTCGGCAATGGAGTACGATTGCCCCGAGCTGTAGTAGCCATATTCCTCTACCAGCTCAACCATAGCCTTAATGGCCTCACGGGCAGTTTTGCCTCTTTCTAGGCCAAGAAACATGATGCTTCCCCAATCGATGATACCTGTTGTATCAACCAGCTCATTTCTGCCTCCAAAGGTGCTCTCGCCAATGGCCACCTGATGCTCGTTCATGAAACCAATCACCTGGTAGGTCTCCCTGGGGTAGGGGATTTGCCCCAGGGGGCGGTTCGAGCTGCGGTCGTAAATGGTTTGCATAGCACCCTCGGGCCAAATGGCTCTAGGACGGAAGTACAGCTGTCCGTAGCGAATGTGCGAGTCGCCAGCGTAGGAAATCATGTTGGAGCCATCGGCTGATGCTCCATTGGTCACAAGGTAGCTGGTGCATGCACTGGCCTCAAAGGTAGCCAATACTAGCAAAGCAAGTAGAGATAAAAATAATTTTCTCATAAGTATAATATATTTTGATTTTTAGTAGGAATTGGCAAATATATGATAATTGCCTAAAAAACTAATGGAATGCCAACAAGTTGTATGGCATAGTTTGATGTAGTGTTTGTTATTTCACAGGGTTTACTTACCTCCTTACAGGTTTGCCGCAGGTGGGAGCTACAAGCCGTAATTTCTTTTTTAACCAAAGGGTAAAGCCATATTTGGGATGTGTTTTAATCACTAAATGAGCTAGTTTTTTTGGTTTTTTTTCGCACATAACTGGTTCAATTTTGTTTAGCGCTTATATTTATGTAACTAGCTACAAAAATGAGCAATAGTAAAATCTTTAAAATGCCCTTTGCCAGTGTTTACCCATACTACATCCAAAAAGCGGAGAAGAAAGGGCGAACAAAAGCAGAGGTTGATGAGATAATATTTTGGCTAACAGGGTATGATGAGAGCTCATTCCAAAATCATCTCGACAATAAAACCAATTTTGAGAATTTCTTTGCCCAAGCTCCACAGATCAATCCTAATGTTTCAAAAATTACTGGTGTAGTTTGCGGTGTTAGGGTTGAGAATATTGAGGATAAGCTGATGCAACAAATTCGTTACCTTGATAAGCTTGTTGACGAATTGGCTAAAGGCAAGCCAATGGAGAAGATTCTTAGGAGGTGAACTTGTTCTTAGTCTTGGCCCTTATGATCACAGGCAGAGTCATCAAGGTTAATTCTTACTGGCAATCAAAGACATTTTGTGAATAAACTTTGTTCCCTAAAAAACTTGCAGCTTATACCCCAAATTTTGTATCAAAATTTTTAGGGGGGGTGATATGGACCTCGCAATTATCTCCAGGTTCTCCGGCTCTCTGCGGATAGGGTAGCTTTCCCTTTGCTGCTCAAATGTTTCAGGCGATTTCTTCAGCTTATCTGAATCCAGCAGTATGTTGTACGCAAAGTTGCTTAGCTCGCTAAATATTTGCTCCTTAGTTTTATCCTTGCCATTAATTGCCAAGCTGCTTTGCTTTGCCTGTGGTACGTTGGCAGGTTGCCAATTATCCATCGCTAAACCAAAAAACTTGCTGATGGCCTGTACGCTCATGGCTGTTCCGTTGGCCTTGCCATCTGCGGAGTAGCCAGCAATATGAGGTGTGGTAATTTGTGCCAACTCAAGCAATCTTAGGTTGATACTGGGCTCGTTCTCCCACACATCAATTGCAGCACCGTCAAGATGCTTGCTCTCAAGTGCCCTAATTAGCGATTGGGTTTCCATTACTTCGCCACGTGAAGTGTTAATAAACCACGCTCCACGTTTCATTTTGGCAAAAAAATCTGAATTGGCCAGATGGAAAGTTTTGTTAATCCCTTCGTAAGAAAGAGGAACGTGAACTGTGATGATATCCGATTGGGCAATTAGCGTTTCTATATCGGTAAAATCGTCTTTACCCTCAACACGCTGGCGTGGTGGGTCGTTAAGCAGAGTCTTTATGTCAAGTGTTTTGGCCATAGCAGCTACTTTTGAGCCCACGTTACCAACTCCAATAATACCAAGGGTAATATCTTTAAATGTTTTTTTCTCGATGCTTACTATTTCGGCCAGGGCCGATGCGATGTACTGCTTTACCGAGCCCGAGTTGCACCCCGGTGCATTGGTCCACTTAATCCCTTGGGTATCGCAGTAAGCGGTATCGATATGGTCATAACCAATGGTAGCCGAAGCTATAAATTTTACCGTTGTCCCGTGGAGCAACTCCCTGTTGCATTTGGTGCGGGTACGTATAATTAGCGCATCGGCGCTAGCAATTTCCTCTTTTGATATTTGAGACCCGGGTACATACACAACCTGCGCCACGTGGTCGAGAGCACCAGCAAGAAATGGGATTTTACTATCTGCAACAATTCTTAGCATTTAAAATTAATTTTATGATTGTCCGCTAACATACCTAAAGTTAAAATATAAGAATACGTCATTGCGAGCCTGCCTTTGCCCTGCCTTTGCCCTGCCTTTGCCCTGCCTTTGCCGGCAGGCAGGCAGGCGGCAGGCAGGGAGTGTTTTTTATGACGTAGCAATCTATTCGTATTCAGTGAAATAAAGATTGCTTCATCCGCCGGCTGGCGGATTCGCAATGACGATTCGGTGTTTTGGTATCGAAACGGATAGTCATATAATTTAAAATCACCATAAAGTTAGTGCAACATTTTTAATTCGGCTAAAGTGTAATGTTTATGAATGCGATAAAAGTTTTTGCAACCTCCTCGGGGCAATCTGCAGTGGCATCAACCACTAGGGCGTGATGTAGGTGCCATTTGCCAACAACATCTTCAAGGTACGATTTGCGCACAGTGATTACTATTGGATTTGTACCCCGGTGTAGCAGGTTTTCGAAGGCATCTGCCCAAATCATTCCGTCAAGCTCCTGCTTACCAATTTCATCAATAATAATTATTCTCTCCCCAGCGGCGTTCTCAAGAAGTTGCTTTCCTACTGCAAGCGCTTCGGGGTTATAACGGAATGGGCCATGCTGTTCCCAATCGGTGTTGTTTCGATTGCATAATGGAATGGTGAGGTTTTGTGGTAGGGTCACAAGGTTAAAGCTTGTCCTTCTTCCGTCACCTTGCCAAAGGCCCTCGGCAAAAAAGCCTGTGCATTGCACCCCACTATTTACGAGGTGGGCAATCAACTCTTTCAGAAATGTAGTCTTGCCCGAGTGCTTATCGCCAGTAATAATAACAACCTTTGGTTCTTTTGCTTCGGGCTGGTTTGTGTGAGCAAAATGCGAGAATAGTCGTTCGATCAGTGGCATAGGTTTGTGTATCTGCCCCTTGCTTAGCTTCAAATCTTTTATGAGCTTTGGGAGCGATTGGTGTGCAAACTGATATGAGTGGGCGAATGATGCAAAAGGTTTGAATGAGAAGTGCCTAGATACCCCTTTGCTCATCAGCTCAATGCCAATGCAGGTAAACGAGATGATAACCACCGAGGCCCTTACGAAGATGGTTAGCCCATGCAGCATAACCTGCTGAATCGACCCAAAAGGATCATTAACTCCAAGCGAAATGGTGATGCTTGATGCTACTGAAACGATAAGAATTACTACTAGGAAAGTGGGTCTCGAAATCATCGCCCGAATTCTTCCGTAGCGGAAAACACTAAGCATGATGTATACTAAGCCACCCAAAAGCCAGAGCATAGCGGGTACCCTCTCCTTTAGGGTAATGAATAGTATAAGCCACAGAATATGAAAGATTAGGAATGCTATTCCGCCCTTGTGCTGTCCCTTTCTCATTGGGGGCTTGTACCCGTCGGGGCTCTGCTGAAGGTTTGGTAAAGCCTTGCCTTTCGTACTTGCTTTTATGCTATTACCACCCTTGTAACCCGTATAGGCAGCAAACCCACCTATTATCATATAGATAGCAACTAGTAGAATAATGGGTGAGAGGTAGCCATGGCGAGTAAGCGTTTCGGTACTAAATGCAAAGCTAAAAACCGATTTGTACGCTTCCACCAAATCGGTTCCGTAAATCGTTATCAGCCTAACAAACTTAAAGCCTAGGATTGATAACAGCGCAAAGCCACCACCCAGCATATATCCTAACATATTGTGCCCAAGAACTAGAACACCCAGCTCCATGAGGGCACCCTCAAGGGCAATGCCTATCATTGGCGATAGAATTACTGGGCTAGGCGACACCGTTTTTAGGGCAGCACAAACCAGAGCCGAGCGCCAAAAGATACCCTTATCGCCATAAATTCTGGCTCCGGTTACCATTACCACAACCCCAATGGCCGATAGTATGGTGCCTGCAACCATGGGTACGGCAAGGTTGTGCAGCAGGCTACCTGCCACAACCTCAAATGCACCCCAAATGCTACCAACAATGGTAGCAACTTGCCAGGGTCTCGATATGGGTTTAAGCTGTGCCATTAAAGAAAAACGCTAAGGCACAAAAGTGCAAATTTTGCAGCACTTTGGTACCTTAGCGTTATAGCTAAATTTATTTCTGTGCGTAAAGCTCAATAATTTTGAGCATTACCTCGGTGGCCTTCACCATGCTCTCCACAGCAACATACTCCTGCTTGCCGTGAAAGTTCTCGCCTCCAGCGAAAAGGTTGGGGCAGGGGAGTCCCATGTACGATAGGCGGGCGCCATCGGTTCCACCACGTATGGGCTTAACCTTGGGTTTAACACCTACCAACTCCATGGCTTTAACGGCGGTTTCAACCACGTGGTACACGGGCTCAACCTGCTTACGCATATTGTAGTACTGATCCTTTACCTCCAGGGTAACCACTCCCTGGCCATACTTCATGTTGATGAATTCGGCTACTTTTGTGATAAAGGCTTTGCGAGCCTCAAACTTTTCGTTGTTATGGTCGCGGATGATGTACTGGAAGGTTGCGTTCTCAACCGATCCATCCATCTTTATAAGATGATAAAAACCATCGTACCCCTCGGTGTGCTCGGGGCGTTCGTTGGCTGGTAGTAAGCTGTTGAACTCCATGGCCACATGGATAGAGTTTATCATCTTATCCTTGGCGTAGCCGGGATGGATATTGCGACCCTGAATCGTTACCTTGGCTCCAGCAGCGTTGAAGTTCTCGTACTCCATCTCGCCAATGGCCCCGCCATCAAGGGTGTATCCAAATTCGGCGTTAAACTTCTTCACATCAAAATGGTCAACACCACGTCCCACCTCCTCATCAACGGTAAAGCCAATGCGAATTGGGCCGTGCTTAAACCCGGGGTTGCTCATCATGTACTCAACGGCGGTCATAATTTCGGCAACGCCAGCCTTATCGTCGGCCCCCAGCAGGGTTGTACCATCGGTTACAATTAGGGTTTGGCCCTTGTAGCCATTTAGCTCGGGGAACTCGTTTGGCGACAGGGTTACGTTTAGCTCCTTGTTTAGGATGATTTCAGCCCCATCGTAGTTCTCTATAAAGCGAGGTTTAACATCCTTTCCGCTCATATCGGGTGCAGTATCAACGTGGGCAAGGAAACCTATGGTAGGCACCTTTTTGTCGATATTGCCCGGCACGGTGGCCATCACGTAGCCGTACTCATCAATGGTTACATCTTTTAACCCTAGGTCCTGGAGCTCCTTTACCAGCATGTTGGAAAGGTCTAGCTGCTTTTTGGTGCTGGGAAAGATATCTGTTACCGTATCGTCGGATTGGGTATCAACCTTAACGTAGCGCAAAAAGCGATCGATTAGTAATTTTTGGTTTATCATTTTTGAATGATTGAATGATTGAATGATTGAATGATTGAATGATTGAATGATTGAATGATTGAATGATTGATTTGTTTAGAAGACCGAAGACCGAAGCAGGAAGTCTGAAGAATTTACCAAACTTTTGCTTCCGTCTTTCTTACTCCTCCTCAGGCTTAGCCCTTAGCGATTCCCAAACAAGGTATCCGCAGATAACAAGGAACATTCCAAGGCCAAGGATTTGTGCCGGATTTGAGTTGGCCCACTCGGGGTTAACAAAGTTGATGCCGCCAAATTTAAGCACAGCGCTAATAACCCCCATTAGTGCACCACCAGCAATAAATCCAGAGGCGATAAGCGTTCCGCGCTCACGACGCGACTGGTTAACCTTAGCATCCTTACTGCGAGTTGCAACATAGTGAGCAATAATACCACCTACAAGTAGAGGCGTGTTTAAGTGCAACGGAATAAACATACCCAGCGCAAATGCCAGTGCTGGTACATTTATCATGGTTAGAATAAGCGAAAGCATGGCGCCGGCCCCGTAAAGAAGCCATGGGGCAGGTTTTCCGCTCATCATTGGTTCGATTACAGCCGCCATAGCGTTTGCCTGTGGTGCAACCAGTGCTCCCTCGCCAGTAAAACCATAGGTTTTGTTTAGCAGGATAATTACACCACCCACAGTGGCTGCAGAGACTAGTGTTCCAAGGAATTTCCAACTTTGCTGTTTGTATGGCGATGAACCCAGCCAGTAACCAATTTTTAGGTCGGTGATAAAGCCCCCAGCCATCGATAGTGCAGTACAAACTACACCACCAATAATTAGCGCAGCAACCATTCCGCTCTCGCCCGAAAGCCCAGCTGCAACCATAATTAAGGATGTAATAATCAGCGTCATAAGAGTCATCCCCGAAACAGGATTAGTACCCACAATAGCTATAGCATTGGCTGCTACGGTGGTGAAAAGGAATGCAATAATCATAACAATAGCAAGCCCAATAAGTGCATGGGTAAGGTTATGAACCACTCCAAATTGGAAGAAAACAAATATTAGAATTGCAGTGGCTAGAATACCGAAACCAATAATCTTCATAGGCAGATCGCGCTTGGTGCGAATTTCCTCTTTGGTTGCTCCACCTTTTCTGCCAGTTGTTTCTGTAACAGCTAGTCCAATAGCCTGCTTAATAATGGGCCAGGACTTGATAATGCCAATAACACCTGCCATGGCAATACCGCCAATACCTATGGGACGGATATAGTGCATAAACATCTCCTCGGCGCTCATATCGCCAATAAGGGTAAGCGCATTTGTTCCAACTGGTGATGCCATTCCCTCGGCAAAGAAGTTTAGGAACGGAATTAGTACAAACCAGCCAACAAATGAGCCAGCACAAATAATTGCAGCGTACTTAAGACCAATGATGTAGCCCAGACCAACAATGGCAGCGCCAACGTTAATTTGGAAAACCATCTTGGCCTTGGTGGCTAGGGTTTCGCCAAAAGGTATAACCCTTGTGGTGAATACCTCGCTCCACCAGCCAAAGGTTGCAATAATGAAATCGTATACACCACCGATAAGTCCGCTAATTAGTAGTAACTTAGCTTGCTTGCCACCCTTTTCGCCCGAAATCAGCACCTCGGTTGTGGCAGTTGCCTCGGGGAAGGGGTACTTGCCGTGCATATCGGCAACAAAGTATTTCCGGAATGGGATTAGGAATAGGATACCCAGCATCCCACCAAGGAGCGATGACAAGAAGACTTGGTAAAATGCTGCCTCAAGATTAAGGATGTATAGTGCGGGTAAAGTGAATATTGCACCTGCTACAATAACCCCCGAGCTGGCACCAATCGATTGGATAATAACATTTTCACCTAAAGCATTTTTACGCTTGGTTACCGATGACAATCCAATGGCAATTATGGCAATGGGTATGGCAGCCTCGAATACCTGACCAATTTTGAGCCCTAGGTAAGCCGCAGCTGCTGAAAATATTACAGCCATAACTAAACCCCATGCTATGGAGTAGGTGCTAATCTCAGGTACAATTTTTAGGGGCGACATTACCGGTTGGTACTCCTCGCCTGGGTTTAGCTCCCGATAGGCATTATCGGGTAAACCCATAATCCTTTCGTTTTCGGTGTGATGTGACATGTGAGTTTAGGTTAATAGGTTTAACGAAATGAATTGATTCAGCTTAAAAAAGTGCATGCAAAATACAAAAACCAAATGTATTTGCAGGTTAGGTTATGAATATTCCTGCTACAAATCGTCCTCCATCGCCGTGGCGTGCCGAGAAAAATGTTTCGTTGTGGGAAATTGTACATAGTTCAGATACTTCAATGTTGGTGGGCATTACACCCGACTCAATTAGGGTGGTTTTATTGGCTTCCCACATATCGAATATGGTTGTTCCGTTTATGTTTTTAATCACCTTATTTGGGTCGAAACTTTTCTCAACCTCGGCTATTACATCATCGCCCACCTCGTAGCAGCAAGGGCCGCCCGATGGACCAATGCCCACAATCAAATCTTTAGGATTGGTTCCAAACTCTTTGGTCATCGAATCAATTAAATGGGCAGGAATTTTCAGGGTAGTTCCTTTCCATCCGGCATGTGCCACACCAATGGCTTTTTTAGCTGGATCGAAGAAGATAATGGGTACGCAATCGGCAGCAAGGGTTATTAGGCAAAGCCTAGGCACGTTGGTTATAAAGCCATCGGTATTTTTAAATGCATCGTCAACCGATAAGCTGCCTCTGCCTCTATCGGTTTCCGTAATGCGTGGGGTATTCGTTCCATGCACCTGAATTGGATATACAAAGTCGGTGGGGGTTAACCCTACTGCGTTTGCCAATTTTTTCCGATTGGTCAGCACATCCTCAATTCTATCGTCTTGATTTAGGCTTAGGTTAAAACTCTTGTAGCTGCCCTTGCTAACCCCGCCATGGCGGGTGGTTACGAAATGGGAAATTTGTCGGCCATATTTTGCTAGGTTCTCAAATTTACCTAGGGGAATACCGTTTAAGTCGATAATTTTCATAATTGAACTTTTTTAGCCTTTCGAGTGAAATCAAACAGAGCAAATCTACAAAAAAGCAATTGGCTAATTCTTTTTTTGAGGTGCTATGCATAGTATTTCTTCAATCTGAAGAAGAAAAAGTTTTCATCCCTGGCTCCGTAATTTACATTGATAAAGCGTTGTATTTTAGAGTTAATGTTTTCTGCTTT
>JAVERU010000121.1:0-9469 GCA_034006965.1 Tenuifilaceae bacterium | reverse complement strand
TAAACAGCGGGCCAGCAATGGCCGAGGTTTGTGTTTGGAAGTTGGTCGAGCTGGTGTCTTTAAACTTTAGCGAAGCAACTATTGGAATGGTTAGGCCTGCTGTTGTAATCCTAAATATAGCGTTCCTTAGGGCATAAAATTCATTGTAATCTCTAGCTGTTATAATAAGGGCTACCTTTGGCAGGCTTTTCATCATTTCAATAGAATCGTGGGTTATATCAACAGCATCCATTTCAGCAAAAGCTAGCTCGGTGGATGATTTTAGCTTTGGGGCTTCGCTTAGCTTTATAAGTTGATATTTGCAAAGCTTGTTTGTCCCCACAAGTGGCAGCTGATGCGAATTTTCCAACCCATCGGGTGATGTATCTCCAATGTAGATGTAGTCGGCAGCATTCTCCTCAGGTTTCCACTTGCCATTCGCATCGTCGTACGACCAACCCCACTGCGTTAGTGAATCGAAATTAAAGGTATAGATATTGGCCATCACAATAGGCGGGTTATCGCCTCCAATATTCTCCAAAGGAGAAGTAGCTCTTCGCTTGTAGCTAAAGGGATCAGTAGGTATAACGTCAACAGCAGCTGTTGCCGATTGTGCCCATTGCTCAAAGATGCTAACCAAGCTTTGGGCAACGGGTATCTCGTTGGCCGGCTCCTCGGTGAGCGATACCCGAATGGTGTCGCCAATGCCATCAACCAGAAGTGCCCCTATTCCCACTGCGGATTTAATACGACCATCTTCACCCTCACCAGCCTCGGTTACACCCAGGTGTATGGGGTAGTTTAGGTTCTCCTCTCTCATCATGGTGTATAGGTGGCGTGTGGCCTGCACCATAACCCGCGTGTTGCTCGACTTCATGCTCACCACCACCTTGTGGTGAGCATGATTGCTACAGATGCGCACAAACTCCATGGCGGAGTGGGCCATACCCACGGGCGTATCGCCATACCTACTCATAATACGTTGCGATAGCGAGCCGTGGTTCACGCCAATGCGAATGGTAACATCGTTCTGCTTGCAGATCTCCAGAAGCTCGAGAAATCTTGTTTCGGCTCGCTGCAGCTCCTTTTCGTACTCATCATCTGTAAAAGTAAAAGCCGATGTTCTCGATTTATCCGAAAAATTGCCGGGGTTTATCCTAATCTTATCGGCGTGTTGTGCCGCCTCCATGGCAGCAGCCGGATTGAAATGAATGTCGGCAATAAGCGGCGTGCTGTAACCCCGTTTACGGAGTTCTTGTTTTACAAGCCCTAGGCTTTGGGCTTCCTTTACGCCCTGTGTGGTAAGCCTAACGTATTCGGCGCCTGCCTTTATGGTCGAAATGCATTGATCAACTGTTGCCTCTATTTGATTGGTGTTGGTGGTGGTCATGGTTTGCACCCTGATGGGATTGGAGCCTCCCAGCGCAACTCCACCAACATTCACCTCGAGCGTGGGCTTGCGTTTGTAGATGCTAGTGTTGTATATATCTGTAGGTGTGTAGTTACTCATGGCACAAAGTTTTTACAAAGTAAATCCATTGCTTCATTTTATACAATAACCCAGTAGTTTGTTTTGCATAACATCAAAAAAAGATTGTGTTAAATCCTGTAATGTAGCAGTTTATTGCTAAGTTTGCTTGTGCCCTAATCATTAATTTTATTAAGCTATGAAGAATATAATTGTCCCCATCGATTTCTCAGAAGAATCGATCAATGGCCTTAGGCTCGCCATCCATTTTGCCAACAGGTTTGGCAGCCGTGTACAGATGGTGTATGTGCAAAAGTACCCATCGGAGATGGGGCGAATAGGCTATGAGGAGGAGAAGAAAAATGCGTTACAAAAGTTCGAGGTGCTTAAGCAGGAGTATGCACCTAAGCTTCATGAACCCGAACTACTGGAGTATATTGTAAAGAAAGGTAAGATTTTTAGAGAGGTAGTAAACCAAGCGCAAGCTTTCGACGAGTCGGTAATTGTTTGTTCAACCCATGGAGCCTCTGGTTTCGAGGAGCTGTTTATTGGCAGCAACGCCCTAAAGATCGTATCAGCTTCGGACCTTCCAGTTATCACCATTCGCCACGGTTCGGTCGCTCGCGAGATTAAAACCATAGTGATGCCTATCGACTCGTCCAACGAAACCCGGCAGAAGCTACCCCTTACGGCACAGGTTGCGGCTGCATTTGATGCCGAGGTACACGTGCTGGGGCTTACTACCACCGAAAGTGAGGATGTTGAGAACAAGGTGGCAGCCTACTGCAAGCAGGTTTGTGAGTATCTGAAGGATCATGGTGTTAAGCACAGGCTCGAACGACAAAAATGTCGCGATATAACCTCAGCAGCAATTAGCTATGCCCTTGATGTGGAGGCCGACCTTATTTCGATTATGACTGAGCAGAACGATAGCCTTGCCGATATAGTGCTTGGAACCGCAGCTCAGCATATGCTTAACAAATCGCCAGTACCAGTGCTTAGCATTACGCCTAAGGAGATCTTTATTCTTGGTAGCTTCCGCACTAGTGGAGCACCATACTAAGCTTTTAAGATGGATTTTTGGCTCCTATGTAGTATTCATGTTGTAAGCTTTGCTTTGTTCTACATGTTAACAAAAGGGCTAGCAAAATTTGCGTGAGGTAGCTTTTTAACAAAACCTTTTTTCTAATTTACTGTATAAGTACCAATGTAATTTGCGCTTGATTCGGATAACCTTAGGTGTACAACGCTCCGCCATGGGTACAGTAAATTATTGAGATTCTGGACAACGAAAACACATTTCACGCTATGGAAATGGAAGATAAGATATCGTTACTCTACGTTGACGATGAGTCAATCAACCTGAAGCTCTTCGAACTTAATTTTAAGTCGAAGTTTAGGGTTGTAACAGCCCTTTCGGGAGATGAAGGGCTAGAGACACTTAATAACGACCCAAACATTTCGGTTGTGATTAGCGATATGCGAATGCCCAAAATGGATGGCCTGGAATTTATTACAAAGGCTAAGCAAAGTTTTCCGAATATTGTGTGCTACATTCTGACGGGCTATGATATTACCGATGAGATAAATGACGCTCTTAGCAAGAGATTGATAAACAAGCACTTTAGAAAGCCTTTTAACTTCAGAGAGATAGAGGGCGCAATTACTTCTGATTTGGATTAGCATAATTTTTTAATGGTATTGCTATTGCCCCCTCAGCATTTAAGTTGTTAAGGGGGCTTTTGGTTACCAGAAAATATTTACCTTAGTGTAAATATTTTTCGTATGGAATCATTCGCCGACTTTTACAGAATGGTTGTTGACTTCCTGTCAAAGCCAGTCTTCTCCACTGCCGACTCAAGGCTGTCCATTGGTATGTTGCTATACCTTGTGCTGGGGTCGTGGCTCATTATTTTCCTATCTAAACTTTTTAAGCCGGCTGGTGGTGGAGCGGCTGCTCCAGAAGTATGGAACCGAAAAGGGTGTTTCGCACGCCATTGGCACCATATTTCGTTACATCTTTGTTTTTATAGGGCTTATGGTGGTTATCCAATCTACAGGGATCGACCTGAGTGCTTTAACTGTTCTGGCTGGTGCGCTGGGTGTGGGGATTGGTTTTGGCCTGCAGAATGTGACCAACAATTTTATTAGCGGAATAATCATTCTCTTTGAGCGCCCCATTAAGGTGGGCGATAGGGTTGAACTGCCCGAACTCGAAAACCTAACGGGCGATGTGGTAAACATTTCGGCCCGAAGCACAACCATTAACACCAACGACAATATCACCATAGTTGTGCCCAACTCCAAATTTGTGTCCGACACGGTGATAAACTGGAGTTACAACGATGCCAGTGTTAGATTTAATATCCCAGTAGGCGTATCGTACAAGGAGGATCCCGAGGAGGTTAAACAAATTCTTATTGATGTGGCCAAGGCACACCCCGGGGTGCTTGTAAATCCTTCTCCCGATGTGCTTTTCGATGAGTATGGCGATAGTAGCCTTAACTTTTTGCTTCGTGTATATACTAACGAGTACAGCCGAACCCCCAGAGTGCTTAAAAGCGACTTGTACTACGCAATATTTAAAAAGTTTAAGGAGAAGGGCATTGAGATTCCCTTTCCGCAGCACGATGTGTACATTAAGGAGAATGCTTCTGCCCCCAAGCAACCATAAACAGTTGTATTTAAATATTAATTCTTCTTACAACGCGTCGATTAGACCATCCTTTTGAAGCTCCCTGAGCACAAGTTCGGTCATCTCGCTTTTAAAGGGAAATTCATGGCGCACATCGTTTACGTATGCCTTTAGCCGCATCTTGAGTATTGGTTGATTGTTAGTTTTCTCACTAAAGAAGAGTACGGTAATGGGCTTGTTTAGGTAGATGTATTTTGATACTTGAGCAACCTCAAGGGCTATCTCGCGGGCGCGTTTGGTATCGATGGTGTGGGGAA
This sequence comes from Tenuifilaceae bacterium, assembly GCA_034006965.1. GTDB lineage: Bacteria > Bacteroidota > Bacteroidia > Bacteroidales > Tenuifilaceae > Perlabentimonas. The sequence continues at coordinate 5,070 of JAVERU010000121.1, read as the reverse complement.
GGTACACCTCGGCCACCACTTGGCAATTGTTTTCGCTTGAGTTAGCGTTGGAGATGGACTGGTTCATCATCTCCGAGTTGGGGATAGTTACCACGCTATCGTCGGGGGTAACAATTCGGGTTGATCGTAACCCCACCTCAAGCACCTCGCCGTAGTACTTCCCCGACTCAATCTTATCGCCAATCTGAAAAGGCTTGTCGAAGAGTATCATCAGCCCACCAAAAATGTTCTTAAGCAAATCCTGCGATGCGAAACCAATGGCCACGCCCACCGATGCAAAGAAGGCGAATACCGTTTCCCTGGGTGGCTGAAATATCCCGCTTATAATTAGGTATGTTACAAATGCCCACCCCGCAATTTTCACCATAGGCAGTATACGTCGAATTGTGGGCTGATACTTGGGTTTCCTATCGCTAATAAGTGTGAGTATTCCAGAGATTGCCTTGAGTATGAAGTAACCAATGAAAATGAAAACGATGGACCAGAAAATTTTACCAAACGATACCATTCCCTTAACGTCGGGAGGGTGGGTAATCTCTTCCCTAATGGTGGGTGTACTCTTCGCTTTCTCTGGGGGTGTGTTGTTTTGAGGCGCCTGAGCTACCCCTTCGGTTGTTGCTACCACTGCAATTGAATCGTTACTCCCCGTGTTTAACGCTAGTGGTTGTTGCCATGTGTAGGCCGAAGTTGGGGTAATCCAAAGGAGACATAGCATCAGGATTATCGTTGACCTACTTATGCTGGTTGCCATTCTATTCATAGTTTGCGTAATGTTTTTTCGATAGGTTCAGTGAGCTGGCTAGTGGATCAAATTCTTATCTTTTAGCAGCTGTACCGTTTGGCGGTATAGCAGCGGATGAACAGAGAAGAAACGCCCATTCTCAACCACTATGCCCCGGTCGCTTAACCTCATCAACATAAGCTTGGCTTGGCGGGGATTAATGTTGAGCACGTTGGCTAGTTCCTGCGCCTCAAGCTTCTCGTGCAGTATAAGGCTATGCAACCCAAACACAACGTCTTGCTGAAGGGCATGAATAAAGCTAAAGTCAACACCATCGAGCGAGTTGATATGGCAGGTGTTCTCTTCAATCTTGTCTATACTTCTAATCCAAAGCTGCAGCGCAAAAGCAATGTTTGAGCGTGTAAATCCATTTAGCATATCAAAAAACTTATCCTTTAGGTATTTCTGCTGTTGCTCGGTGTTCATTTTTACAAACGAACGGGTGGATAGGTCGATGCTCGAAGGCTTAAAGTTGAGGTAGTAGCCACTGGTTTTGTGGCGCAGCATTATTATGCTCTCTATCTCCTTGGCGTTCAGGTTGTCCATACGAATAACCAGAGGGAAATACCCGTAAAGCCCAATGGATTTGTTAAGATATTGCGAGGGGTATAATCCACTGGTACATATCCAAAAGATATTTTTGCTGGTGCTGCTCATGAGCTCGAAAAGATGCTTAATGCTTTTGAATCCACCGGGCTGGCGGATGTATAGCAGGTGGAGCTTATCGAGGTATACAATAAAGGGTTCTTGCTGAGTGGCAAACCCAATAAATTCTTGTGCGCTAGCAAATGCAGTCCCCCTTAGGCTTAACCCAAGCTGATTTAGCAGCTGCTCTTGGCTAATGATACGTTCGCTAAGGGTTACGGCTTTTATCGTGGGCTTAGGGTTAAGCTGGTTCTCGAAGAACATCTCGCAAAACGAGCTTATTCCGCTACCCATTTCTCCCACTATCAGCACGGGCATAAAGCTACCCGCCTGCCACTTCTCGTAAGCCTGCCCTAAGGCTTTTGTTTCAGGGGTTCGCTCAAAGTAAAAAGTTTCTTCCTTTAGCGGCTCGTTTACAAATAGCCTACGGTACACAAAAGGCAAGCTTTGGAATGCCTGCTCACTCCGCACTAGAAACTCGCTTACCTCAATGGAGATATCCTTGGCTATATGCTGAATGCCTAGCTTATCCTTTAGGTAGCCAATGCTTTTGTTTACCTTTTGATTTGCTAATCGGTATGTGCTTGCGGCCTTACTCGTAGACCTGAGAACGGTAAGCCTTACTGCCTTGACCACTCTTTGCCCCCTACGAATGGCCCTGGCCTTAGCTATTCGGTATTTAATCTTCTCAACTGTTGAGTTATCGGTTAGCTCGAATAGGGCATTGGTGAACTCTTCAACTGCCGAGCCAAAATCATTTTGAAGCTCATCGATAAACTTTTTGAACCCATTTTGAAGATCTTCGTACTTATTTGCAGCACGCTCCATGCCCGCGAGGGCATTATCGAGGCTTGCCTGCAGGCCTTCTGCCCCTTGCTCATCGAGGATTACCAGCGAGGTTTCGAGGTTGAAAAGTACAATCCGGCCTAGGTCATCAAGCTGTAGCCTAATTTGCTCCAGCTCGTCAATGCTGCGGGTTTTAATGTTTTTGATCGTTTTTTTTAGCTTCTCTGTCATCTCGAACTCGATGAGCTCGTTGGCCGAGATGGAGCTAAGTGCCTTGCTAGGGTAGGCCTGCGAGGGGTCAAAGCCTTCGACTAGGATTCGTTGCTGAGTCATCTTACCAAGATCCGAGAGCAGCTTGCTTTCAGCATCGTCAATAATAAGCGGGAAATCCTGCTTAAACAGGGTATCTGTTATTTCGCCAATTATACCGTTTAATAAAACTTTGCCCGCATTGTACTTAAGCAGCTGAATACTTTTCTTGAAGTCATCCAGATCTTTCAGCTCAATACTTTCTTTGATCTTTGCAATAAATTCTGGAATCTTTGCCAGCCGTTCTCCTACCACTTCAGCCCTTCCATGCAACCTATATGTAAAATGCAAGCCGGCCTTTTGCGCATTGGTGGTAAGGACGTATATCTCTTGGTTAAATTTCCAGTCGTCGGCCAGGATATACAGAGTGTTTAGCCTGTTGTTTAGCTGGTTGGTGTATCGCTTTTTTATTCTGGATAGATCGCGTTTACGTCTGGCCTCGCGATGCATAAACGATTTAAATTCTAGGGTGCCACCAATCCTAACCTGTTGAACAAAGTGCTCATCAATGGAATTCAGTCCTTCATTCAGCAATTTCATCAGCTTGGTTCTTTGCGAAGTTACCTTCCGCTTAATGCTCCTTAGCTTTTTATGGTGGACGTTTTTCCACCCTTGGGTAAACTCATCCCTGCTTATTTGGTTTAGCGCAAACCTGTTGATGTGCTCGTATAGCTCATCATCAACCATCCACATTTCGTTGGCCAGCAGTGCGCTCTGCTTGTGTGCCTCATCGGCAATGTCGATAAATTTATGCAGGAAATGATTGCCGAAGTACCAGCTGCTTAGCTTGCGTATGGGGATTTTCTGCCTCCAAGGAGGGGTTTCCTTGGCGGATTTTTTAAAGATTTTTCGAAAAAGATTTCCAACTTTGGTGGGGGTAGAGTAGAACCAGAATCCAAATCTTTTTATAAGCTTTATCAGTTTCTCTCGTAAACCATCGTTGGCAATGGGGTAAAATCTTTCCTCGGCCTGATCTGTAACCCAGTGCTTAGGCAGCTTTTTAATAAATTTGAAGAACTCATCATCAAATGCACCGAGGCATTGCTTTCGGCTTAACGAGATTCTGTCGCCTATCCACCCATCGAGCGCGGTAAGCATATCGTTGCGAAATCGAATATGCTCCAACAGAATCCTTATGCTATCCTCCTCGTCCTCAAAGCCCTCTAGCTCTTCGATATGCTTTTGGCTTAGGTTGATGTAGCTGGCCAGCCACACCTCAAGGTTGGTTAGGGGTTTCTCAACTAAGGGAGCGAGGTTGTCTAAAACCAGCCCTTTTATACTTTGCAGATGATTGCCAATGCGCTTATCGATATTCATATTGCCGCTGTTGAATGTGAAGTATAGGCTGGCTATGCCGATAGCAAACCCATACCAAATTTAGCATAAATAGCGTTTAGACAACCTCTCTTTGAAGTTTTTTTCTGCGCGATAAGTCCTGCAAGAGCTTATACCTCGCCAATCTGGGGGAAATTATAGCTGTAGTTCAAGGGAATAATGTCATTGTATGCTTCAATTGTTCCATTCGCTAGGCAGGTCTCAATAATTTTGCGACCCACCAGGTGAAGTTCAGAAGTTAAGTACCGGGGCAGCTCCTTTTTAAAGAAATTGAATAGAATCTTTGCACCAGCATCGTAGCCCTCTGTTTCCACAGCCACCTGATGGTGCACCTGGAGAAATCGCTTGGGTACGCTTGCTCCCTCTATGGTAAGGTACTTAAGATCATAGCCAAGAAGCGAGCAGCGCGCCTCCTGATATTGATCGGTTCGTAGCTTGGTGCTTCCCCTGCGGGTTAGGGATTCGCGCATCAGCAGCTGAGGTTTAAGCCAACCTTCCAAGCACCTATGTGCTGGTTGAGAACCAGGGTGTATCGGGTACGTGGGTTGTCCATAATCTGCTCAAGCAGCAGATTCGTATGCCTCACCCGTAACCCCGATGCGAATGGCCAGTAGGAACCAACGCCCTCCGATTCCATCCCTTCGTCCCCCACAATGTTGGGGTTGCCGTGTCCACGGGGCGAAACCAATCGCCATAACCAAGCCATTGCTGGTGGTAAAATATGAAATAAGCCTAGGATACCCACAGCTCGCCGTTGGTGAGCAATGCTCCGTTAAGACCCCTTTTGGCACTGGGGCCTGAGTATAGGTTGTACGAGAAGATCTTGTGTAGCATCTCGGTACGATTGTGCACAACCACCGGTTTTCCCTCGAAATGGGTATGTCGAAATGGTTTGTCCAATAATTCTTTGTTTCAGAATTTGCCCCCCCTGCTTACTCAGCCATCATCTCTATGGTGGCCTCACTACCAGCAGTAAAAATGCTTGGTGTTATATTTCGGAGGTTGTAGCGCGAGCTCATCGACTCACCGTATGCACCTGCCGAACGGATGGCTAGCAGGTCGCCGCGCATGAGCTTTGGCAGCTCAATCTGGGTGGCAAACACATCGCTACTTTCGCAAATAGGACCCACCACATCGTAGGTCTTACAGGGGTTCTCGGTTTGATGTATGCAGTAAATGCTGTGCTTAGCTTGGTACAGTGCGGGTCGAATTAG
>JAVERU010000120.1:0-9476 GCA_034006965.1 Tenuifilaceae bacterium | reverse complement strand
TGTATAGCTTTTATCACGTTGTCAAATCAATTGCGTCAAAGGTAGCCCTGTCAGGGTTTGTCATGTTAGTCATTAGTAACTAATTATGATTTTTTATTCTTTTTGACGACTAAATATAAATATATGCTATGTTTATTAGGGATAAAGTTTTTAATGAATGTCATTTTACAGACAAGGAGTTTTATATGAAAAAAATACCTTTTGCCTTGGTTTTAGCCTTTGGTTTAGCCAGTGGTTCAGCATTTGCTGCGACAACAGGCACGGTTACCGTTACTGGTTTAGTCGTGGATCAAACCTGCGAAATTGCTGCGGGTGACATAGCCAAAGTCGTTACGCTAGCAACGGTTCCTGAGTCAGCTTTTACTGCTGCAGACCAGATTGTAGCACCACAAACTTTTACAATTGGACTGGAAAACTGTAATGCTGGTGCGAATGTCTATGCGGCATTTTCTGCGCCATTAGCAGATGTAGACGCAACTAATTACACCCTAATTAATAAAGGTACTGCAGGTAATGTCAACGTAGTATTGACTGAACAAGATGACACTAAAATCTTGTTGAATGATGCGACCTATACATTAACTACAGCACAGACTGTTACTACAGTGGCAGGCGCTAATACTTTAACCTACTCAGCGGCTTATTACTCTACAGCTGCAGCTGTAACGGCAGGTACAGTAACAGCGACAGCAAATTACGTTATTGCTTATCAATAAGCATAATTGAATTGCAAAAGGGGTCTTTGGACCCCTTTTTGCTGAGCGGAGTACTCTATGCGCGTTTTGTTAGTTTTGTGTGCTGTATTGTCTTTTGGGTCGCTTGCTAATGCTTCGGTAGTTATTACCGGTACGCGAGTGATTTATCCTGCCGATCAGCGTGAGGTTAATATTCAGTTAAGTAACACCGGTGATGTGCCCGCTTTAGTGCAAGCGTGGGTTGAGCCGTACACTGATCCAAGTGCGCCTGAGCACGATGTAAAAGAACAAGACATTCCCTTTGTATTATCGCCGCCAGTTTTTAGAATCAATCCTAAAGAGGGGCAAACCATTCGCTTGATGTATGTTGGTAGCGATTTACCACAGGATCGTGAGTCGGTTTTTTATTTTAATGTATTGGATATTCCACCGGCACCCAGTGCTGGGAAAGCGGACAATTTTTTACAATTGGCGATTAACTCTAAGCTTAAATTGTTTTTCCGCCCAACTGCAGTGTCAAAGAACTTCGACAAACTTAAAGATGAATTGCGCTTTAACCTGATCGAGTCCAATGGTTATCAGTTAAAAGTGGATAACCCGACCGGTAATTTCTTTACTTTGTTAGATTTAAAGTTTTACTCGGTAGATAAAAGCGTCTCTGGCCCTGAAATTGGCATGGTCGATCCTAAATCGAGTCGCAATATTGCGATTAGTAGCAATAAATCATTTATCAGCCAAGCCACGCGCTTGGAAGTTAATTATGTTGATGATTACGGCGCAAAAAGAAAGATAACTTATAATTTAGACTGATTAATAAAGGACATGCTATGGCCTTTAGAGGTCTAAAATATTTTATTTCTTGTACTTCTTTGTGCCTATTTCCGCTAGCTTGGGCACAAGCGCAAAAGCAAGAAGTTAAATTAGATGTCTCTAATGCCGAGCTTCTGGCGCAGCGCGCAGAGCCTATTGTCTTAGCCGACAGTGGCTATCAGCCTGTTGCGGTAACTTTTGACCCTGCTTTTTTACGGGGTACACCATACTCGTCTATTAACATCAATCAGTTTGAGCAAGATCAGCAGGTGATTGCTGGCCGCTATATGGCCGATCTGTATGTTAATGATCGCTACCAAGGCAGCGATGAGTTTGTATTTAAAGAGTTTGCTAATAGCGAGCGGCCACGCTTATGCGTGAATAAAGCCATTATCATGCAGCTCGGGCTTGACGAAAGCTATGAACAAACTGCATTAATCGCTGCAGGTGATGAGGCGTGCGTGGTGATAAGACGTGCTTTACCTGGGGTGAAGTATGCCTTTGATATGAAGCGCCTACGCCTGTCTTTTTATGTTCCGCAAATTATGTTGTCAAAAAAACCACGTGGCTTTATTGCTCCAGAACTTTGGGACAAAGGCCAATATGCCGCCACGCTCAGTTATGACCTCAACTCTTATGTAAATAAGACCGACGATTACGGCACGGATAAATCGCACTTTGCCAGTTTGCGCGCCAGTGTACATATGAAAAGCTGGGCGCTGCGCCATGACGGCAGTTGGAATAAATCCGACCGGCAAGCAGCCAGCTATCAGCGCAACAATACTTATTTAGAAACGGATATAGCGCCTTTAAAGTCCAGCTTTAAGGTGGGAGAGTTTTATTCAGGGATTGAGTTTTTTGATGGTATTAAAATTCGCGGTGCCCAATTAGCCTCTGAAGAACAAATGCTGCCGCAGAGTGTGCGTAACTATGCGCCGATCGTGCGTGGCACAGCAGGATCTAATGCAAAAGTTACCATTCGACAGAATGAGCGTTTGGTATACGAGACCACCGTCTCCGAAGGGGCTTTTGAGATCAGTGATTTGTATCCATCGGGCTCTGGCGACTTTGAGGTCACCGTGGAAGAGGCAACAGGTCAAATCAAGCGCTTTATTGTGCCCTATGCTTACGTGCCGGACTTAATTCGTCCGGGTACATGGCGTTACGGCAGTTCTTTAGGTGAAGTGCAGATAAACAGTGGTGGCGGTACCGGTAAGCGCGGCAAGAATGTCGTGCAAGGTTATCTAAAACACGGTTTAAGCAATAACTTAACCTTGAACACTGCGGTATTGCATTACCCCGATTACCATATGTTGATGCTCGGTGGCGCTGTAAATACGCCATTCGGCGCTTTTTCGCTAGACAACTATTTAAGTCGCTCACAATTAGACGGTCAAAGCAGTGAGCAAGGACAGCGCTGGCGCTTAGCCTATTCTAAGTTTATCCAGCCTAGCGCAACCTACATTAACGCGAATTACAATCGCTACAGCGAGAAAGGTATTCATAGTCTAAACAACTTTATTGCGCGCAATGACACAGGCACAAGAATAGATCCAGACCCGATTTACGGTCGGGATTGGGATTGGCAGCGCTACTCGTTAATGCCCAAAGAGAGTTACAATTTTTCCGTTAACCAAACGCTACCAGAAACCTGGGGCTCGGTTTACCTCAGTAGTTCTGAATCGCGCTACTGGAATCAAAGCGGTAAAGATCAAACGTGGCAGTTTGGCTACGGTAATACGTTTAAGCGCATGAGCTATGACGTGTCTTATACAAAAACGAGCAATATGAGTTTTGCTTCGGAAAACCAGATCTCATTAAGCATTACTGTCCCTCTTGGTCAAGAAGGTCGGCATTCGATTCAAGCTAATACCATGCACTCGAACCGCTCCTCTGATTCGAGCCGGATAGGATTAACCGGTAGCTTGGTAGAAAGTAAACTCAGCTATGGTGTGTATGCTAATAATAACGACAGTGATAACAGCTATTCTGGCAACCTTAATTACTACGGTACTGCCGCGCGTTTAAGCGCGACAACAGCGCAAATGAGTTCCGGCAGTCAGTATTCATTAGGGGCATCCGGAACCGTGGTGGCTTATCCACGCGGCGTAGTGCTGTCGCAGTATGTTGGCGATTCCTTTGCCATTATTGAAGCAGAGAATGCAGGGGGCGCAGAGATTCTTAACCGTCCAGGTACTTACTTAAACCGCTTTGGTAAAGGTGTGGTGCCTTATGTATCGCCCTATGAAATCAATAGCATTCGTTTAAGCCCTAAAAATACCAGCTTGGATGTTGTGCTGCAGCAAACGCAAAAGCAATTAGTCCCGCGTGGTAATACCGCCTCAGTGGTGCGCTTTAGAACCGAGACCAAGCGCACTATGCTATTAACCGTACGCACGGTCGATAATCAGCCTGTGCCTATGAGTGCCGAGGTATTTGATGCTGAAGGTCATGGATTGGGTTTTGTTGCCAGTAGTGGTCGCTTGTTCCTAGAAGCTAAGGACGATGCAGCAACCCTCAGTGCCCGCTGGGGCAATAATCAGTGCAGTTTTGAGTATGACATTACGCAAATGGATGATGCCCAGTTCTACCGCACCCAAAACGTTACTTGCCAGTAAAAAAGGATAGGTCTGTGTTTAAGTATTTAATCTTGTGCCTGAGTTGGATGCTGGCTTTGCCCAGTTATGCTGTTGTGATTGATCCTGGGAACTGGGCTCAAGCGTGTGTGCCAGGTACAACACTATACGGTCTTCTTAATAATCGAAAAGAAGCTGGAAAATTGACCATCAATGTGACGGGGATTAAGCTTACTGCGGGTGTTGATAATCTCGGAGTCACGGCGACAGGTCCGCGTTTTGATTGTCATAATCTGACTGGCTTTACATTGAGCGCACTAACAAAGCACCACCTCGGTTTTGTGCAGAGTAACCCTGCGCTTACTTGGCGTGACAGTGAATACTTTAATATTGGTAACGGTTTGGCGATGAAGCTGATGGTCGGAGATAATAACCTTTCACAGGTGCCGCTGACCAAGAGTCCTCCAACGACTATCACTTTCCCTGAAGTGCAAGCTAACCGCAACCCGGAGACACTTGGAGTCGCAGTCCAAGCAACCCTTAAGGTAGTGGGGGATGTGCAACCGACTTCAGTTCCGATCAGTGTGAGAATCGGTACTTTTGAATATAGAATGTGGAATGTTTTATCAACTTTAGGTACAACTGCTTTCGCACCTATTATTTTCAATATTAGTGTGCAACAAGCTTCTTTGGACAGTTGTGTTCTGGGAAATGCGAACAGTGTGTTCCCTTTGTTAGCAGTGGGTAAGTCCAGTTTAGACAGTCCAGGTACTGAGCTGCAAGGCGGCGAGATTACTGTTGGGCCGGTGGTTTGCCCAGAGGGTCTAGATGTTAAGGTTAACTTTTTTGACAATGCCACGGCTGCGAATGGTTTAACTGATTATTTGCGCACAGTGTACAGCGATGACAGTACACCATCTAAATATGCTCTAAAGTTCTATCCTGTTGGTGGTGGTGACCCGCTAAAGTTTTTGCCGCGCACGCAGTTGCAAGAAGGTTTTGGGCCCGCTACAAACGATACCACCGTTAACTTTACCCAAAGCCCAACATCGGCAGCTAGCTCAGTTCAGAAAAACTATACTGTTAAATACATTAAAACGACTAATGCGGGTAGTGATCGCCCTGGACCAATCAAGGGCATTATGACTGTGCAATTTTTGTATTATTAGCACGAGTTTACTGCGTTACAGCAGGCAACGACTAGCTCAATCACACATCTTTGAGCGCGTGTGATTAAACCCTTCATTATGGTTTGTAAAAACTGATTTTTCTTCAGTGCTTACCGCGTTGCCAACGCTAGGGCCCTCGCGAGATAGCTGGCAGCCCTAGCCGATGGAACAATCAGCATAATGCCCACAAGCGCTCACTGAGTGCTAAAGTGAGGTGGTTTTTACACCTTGCTCATTTAGCTTTTTAGCTTGCATTGTATTCCATACTACAACTAAACCGACGATCACAATACCCAGTACATCGCTGGCCACCTCTGGAACAATCAGCATAAAAGCACCTACTGCCAACACAATGCGCATTAAGGGATTCAACTGGCTTTTAAAGTAGCCTTCAACGGCGGCGCTTAAAGCGATAATGCCGACAATTGCCGTTGCGGTCACGCTGGCTATCACCCAAAAACTAGGCAGAGGGAACTCTTTGCTGGTGATTAAAGCATCAGTGGTGTCGAGCATCAGCATGGCTGGGTTGTAGACAAACATAAAGGGTACAATAAAACCGGCTAAGGCTAATTTCAAAGATTGAAAGCCCGTTTTCATCGGGTCACCACCTGCAATCCCCGCGCCGGCGAAAGAGGCGAGGGCTACCGGTGGTGTAATGTTGGCGAACAAACCAAAATAGAATACAAACATATGTGCGACTAGAATCGGAATATTAAAATTTGCTAAGGCAGGCGCCGCCATGGTGGCGGTAATGATATAAGCCGGAATCGAGGGTAAACCCATACCGAGTAGCATTGACGCGAACATAGTAAACAGTAAGGTTAAGAACAATGAACCTGCGCCCACGCTCATAATAGCGGAGGTCAGGACACTGCCAAAGCTGGTTAAACTGACCACACCAATAATAATACCGACCAAGGCACAGGCGGCCATCACGGACAGAGATTGGCGCGCGCCATCGGCGAGGGCATCAAAAATGTCAGCAATCGACATACGTGTTGATTGGCGCAGGCTACTCACGATGATTGTCAGAATAATCGTATAAAATGCCGCGTAACTGACGGGAATATTGTTAAACAAGAGTACGACCAAGCCAATAATGGGCAGTAATAAATGCCCACGCGCTTTGAGTACATCTTTGACTTTGGGTAGGTCTGCCTTCGGGATACCTTTTAAATTATCGCGGCCTGCACGAAAGTGCACCTGAGCTATGACACCAAGGTAGTAGAGCAGTGCCGGTAATACTGCAGCCAAGGCAATAGTGCCGTAACTGACACCTGTGGTTTCCGCCATAATAAAGGCACTGGCCCCCATAATAGGCGGTAAAATCTGCCCACCTACTGACGCACTGGCCTCAACCGCACCGGCAAAGTTTTTATCGTAACCGATTTTTTTCATCAGCGGGATTGTAAACGCACCAGTGCCGACCACATTGGCGACCGCGGTACCGTTAATACTGCCCATAAAACCACTAGAAATAACTGCTACTTTTGCCGGGCCACCTTGTTTATGGCCAGCCAGCGCCAAAGCTAAGTCATTAAATAATTGACCCATGCCTGACTTTGATAAAAACGCACCAAATAAAATAAATAAGAAAATAAAGGTTACTGACGCACCAATCGCTGATGAGAACAGACCTTCAGTCTTTAAGTACATTTGCCCAAAAATGTCGCCCAGATCAAAGGTGCGCGTCATTAAACGGTCAGGCATAAACTCAAAACCACTGATAAAAGGATAGGCTAAGAACACCAAGGCCAGTGCTGGTAAGCCCCAGCCCATAATGCGTCGAGCCGACTCAAAGACCAGTACGACACTGATCATCGAAAAGATGATATCTGCAGTGTTGGGAATACCGCCACGGGTGGTGACAATGTCTTGGTATTCAACAAAAAGATAAGTGGTAGAGGCTGCACTGCCAATGAATAACAGCCAGTCTAACCATGAGGTCTGGCTACGACTTGAGTTTTTTCCAGCAGGGTAGAGTAAAAAAATCAAACACAAACCAATGCTGACGTGTGCGCTACGCTGCAGCAGTTCAGGCAGTGGGTTATAGGTGATATACAGGTGAAAAAGTGAATAAATAACGGCTAAAGCAAAGACAAAGTAGCGAACTTTATTATTTGAGAAGTTGCGCAAAACCGAAGCTTTATCAAACTTTTCAAGTAACTCTTCCTGTCGTGCGCTATCAATCGGCGCATCAAGGTTTTTTGAAGTAGTCATTACAAGACTCCTGGATAAAATAGTGCCAGCGGGGTACCTGCATTACCTGAATCTGAATCTCAGCGTAATCGCCAAGGTCGTGATAAAGCGGCCATTCACCGAACTCAGTCAAGACTGTCGATTCAACATTACGCGAAACAACCCAATGTATACGTGGCAGTAAACGTTTAATTTTATAATGCAGCCAGCCATCAGTGCTGGCGATAACACCGGTGTTACTGGGTGTGCCCGCGCCGAACGTCTTAAATTGCGTTGTCGTGAGCAAGAGTTGTTGATCTGCGATTTGATAAGTTTCTTGCCAGCGTTCTTTTTCCACAGAGTGGATCCATTGCAGCTCAAATGTTTGCAAGGTCAACGCACACTGCAAGTCAGTGCTGGCAAACTGGATAAACCTAATCGGGCGAGTTAGCACTAGTGCACTGAGCGCCACAATAGCGCTCAGTGCAAAGAACAACAGCTTATTGTGCTGCTTGCTCAGCATAGTATTTCTTCGCGCCAGGGTGCAGCGGAGCCACTAAGCCTTGTTGAGCTTGCACAAGTGAGACATCTTTCATCGCTTGGTGAGAATTGCGTAGATTATCCAAATTCTCAAAGAAGGCTTTTGTCAGTTTGTAACCATCATCTTCACTTAAGTTAGAGTTGATAATTAACGCATTCATAATTGCAGCAGTCGGGATGGCTTCTGCATTGCCATAAGTGTTGGCAGGGATTTCTAATGCGATAAAGTAGCTTTTATCTTTGGCAATATTGGCAACGTTGTCTGGCAAAATAGACACCAATTGCAGATCAAAGCCTTGCTCTAACTCTAAGAGTGACGCATTAGGCAGACCACTGGTGAGGAATGCCGCATCCAGTTTGCCGCCTTTTAGTGCGTCAGCTGCTTCAGCGTAGCCTAAATAGTCAACTTTAATGTCGTTATAGGTAATGCCATGGCCGTCTAGAATATTGCGCGCGTTCACTTCCACGCCTGAGTTTTGTGCACCGACTGCGATACGCTTACCGCGTAAGTCGGCTAAGGTTTTGATACCAGAACTCTTCGAGGTTACGACTTGTACGTAGTTAGGGTAGAGCGCAGCAAGCTGTTGCACGTTGTCAATTTTGTTTTTAAAACTGTTGCTGCCAGCTAAGGCATCGCTCAGTACATCACTCATCACAAACGCCATTTCCACTTTGTTTTGGTTCATCAGATTAATATTTTCAACTGATGCGCCGGTGGTTTGGGTTTTAGAGTTGACGCCATAGGCCTTGTGATAAATCTCACCCAAGGTGGTTGCGATAATATTGTAAGGGCCTGATGCACCGCCCGTAGCAATAGTGACAAAGCGTGTTTGCATTTTATCGGCGGCAACCGTTGCTATGGCTGGCGCGCTGGAGGCTGCTTGATTTGCTGATGTAGCAGGGGCTTTAGCAGGCTCTTCTTCAGATGAGCACGCGGTTAATAAGAGGGAAAAGCAAAGGCTGGAGAGGACGAGCTTAGCTGGAGTATATTTCATAAGAGTATGCCTACCTTGATTTTTATAGCTGTAAGTCACGGAGCAATGAATTATTGCCCATCGCACGAGCTAATAATTGATATTGCTGGGTAAAACTAAGTATCAAGCACAAATAAGTAAAAGACCACACACAATGGCTGTTTTCAGTGACTTATGGCTAGTTCTTACAGTTAGGCTGTTATTGTTATTTGTGTAGCCTAGGCTAAGTTTTAGATCGAACTGATTAGCAATAGTGGATTGCGGTAGAGAATAGACATTAGGTATATAGCAAGAGCGTACCTGTACAGCGCTTTATAATATTTTAAGCATCCACACATCACACCCGCTGTGCAGGGTGCCAGCCAAAGGTTGCTTAAGATGAGTAAAGCCTAGCTTCTCATATAAACCAATGGCGCTTTGCATGCTGCTTAAGGTATCTAAATAACACTGTTGATAGCCTTGCTCTTGGGCAAAAACTAAACAGGCTTGGGTCAGTGCTTTACCGATGCCCAGTCCTTGGCTGCTGGGCAGTAA
>JAVERU010000119.1:0-9527 GCA_034006965.1 Tenuifilaceae bacterium | reverse complement strand
CCTATCCGTTTTCTCAATTTTTTATGTTATTTCTATTGGCTATATAGTTATTAGTTCTCGCCAAACAATACTTAACGAGACCCTAGAAAAGACTGAACTCCTTGCCGAGAATTCTGCTGGAGAGATTAGCCGGTTTTTCGAGAAAAATATTACCATCACTCGTACGTTAGCTCAGGCCCTTAGCGTATATAAACAGATGCCCAGCGAGCAGTGGACAGAGCTGTACCTAAAAATGTACGAGCCAGTACTAAGAGCAAACCCACACGTATACATTATCTGGGATAGCTGGGAGTACTACGGGTTTGTTCCTAATTACGACAAGGAATATGGGCGAATTCTGATGTACGTGCTGCGCGAGGATAACAACACGTTTACCAGCGCCATGGAGGAGCGAAGTATGGATGGGGATCCCGAGCTGTATGGTGCTTTCAAAAAGGGGAATGCCGATGATATTTGGGAGCCGTACCTCGATGTGGTTGAGGATGGATCGCGTGAGGCTAGGATGATGACAACCATTGCCTCTCCAATTCAGATTGATAAAAAGTTTGTAGGACTTATTGGCCTCGACCTTGAGCTTACTGCACTGCAAGATTTGGTTAGTAAGGTCGAAACCCTTGAGGGTGGTTTTGCCTTTCTACTTTCGTACGAAGGGATTGTTGCTGGGCACCCCAATAGCGATTTGATAAGCAAAAGTATTACAGATTTATACCCCAGCGAAGCTGAGCAGCAGAAGATTACCGAGCGCGTTCAGAAAGGGGAGGAGTTTACCTTTGTACGAACCGAGGTGGATGGCAGTTCACACTACATGTTTTTCACTCCCGTTAAGGTCGATGGAATTGACAAGAGCTGGTCCTTGGCCATTTCTATACCCTACCGCCAAGTTATGCAAACGGCCAATCGTATGCTGTATATCTCGCTTGCAGTTGGCATCATGGCTTTACTGGTTATCGTAATTATTCTCATCCTCATTTCTGATAGTCTAACAAAACCAATAGTTGGGATTACCAACTCGCTGAAAAGGATGGCTAACGGAGAGATATCCAAAGATTTGATACTAAATATTAATTCGAATGATGAGATAGAGGAGATGGCCGAAGCATTCAATCGATCAATCGATGGGTTGAACAAAAAAACATCGTTTGCCCTTGACATAGGTAATGGGCAGCTCGAGAGTGACCTGGAATTGCTTAGCGAAAAGGATATACTAGGTAATTCGCTAATAGATATGCGAAATAGCCTAAAGCAGGCCAAGCTAGACGAGGATAGGAGGAAAGAGGAGGACCGAAAGCGTGCCTGGGCCAACGAGGGGTTTGCCAAGTTTGCCGACATCCTACGCCAGAATAACGACGATATCCAGCTGCTAGCTGACGATATTGTGAAAAATGTTGTTAAGTACCTAGAGGCCAATCAGGCTGCTATGTTTATCCTAAACGAGGAGGAGCGTGGCGAAAAGTTCTTTGAGCTGATATCGGCATACGCTTGGGATCGTAAAAAGTATCTTAATAAAAGGGTCGACCTGAAGGAGGGCCTTGTTGGCGCTTGTGCCCTTGAGAAGGAAACAATACAGCTCACCGAAATCCCCGATGACTATGTAGAGATCACCTCAGGTTTGGGCAAAGCCACACCTAGGTTTGTGGTGCTGGTTCCCCTAAAGCATGAGGATAATGTTTTGGGGGTAATTGAAATGGCCTCATTCAAGGTGTTTGAGCAGCATGAGGTTGAGTTTTTGGAGCGGATAGCAGAGAGCATCGCCTCTACCTTGCTATCGGTGAGAATTAACACCAAAACCAAGATGCTGCTGGAGCAGTCGCAACAACAGGCCGAGGAGATGCAGGCTCAGGAGGAGGAGATGCGCCAAAATATGGAGGAACTCCAAGCCACCCAGGAAGAGATGGAGCGTAAACGTGTTGAGCAGGAGCGAATTCAGCAAGAGCTGCGGCAGGAGCTGACCCTACTGAACGCCCTTATGGACAACATCCCCGACTATATCTACTTTAAGGATGAGCGAAGCCGTTTCATTCGCATTAGCAAGTCGATGGTTAAACTATTCAATGCCAATAGCCCCGAGGAGCTGGTGGGTAAGTCCGATTTCGATTTCCATACCAAGGAGAATGCCCAAAAGTTTTACAATGAAGAGCAGGAAATTATGCAGTCGAAAACTGCAATTGTAGATAGGGTTGCCCGCGAAACCTATGAGGATGAAAAGGAAAACTGGGTATCGGCCACCAAAATGCCTCTGTTCGATATTGATGGCAGGGTTGTAGGAACCTGGGGCATTAGCCGCATTATTACCGATCTGAAGGAGGCCGAACAAAATATTGAAAACCTAGCCAAACAAGCTGAGGAGTACCAAGCCTTTGTTGAGGTTGTAGATTCATCTACCTGCGTGGCTGAGTACAACGCAAAGGGTGAGGTTATTCGGGTCAACAATCAGCTTGCTAGCTTGATTGGCATACCAGCCAACGATTTGGTTGGTAAGCAGTACTCCGAGCTGTATGGTCTAATGGGAGGTAAGCAGGCCGATAGCCAATCGCTTTGGGGTGACTTGAGCAAGGGCATTGTTAGGCATCAGCTTTTCAAGGGTAAGATTGATACAACTGAGATAACCCTGAGTGAAACCTATACCCCTGTAACCGATGCAACGGGCGATGTGGTGAAGGTTATCGCCATTGCTGCAAAGGTGTAGAATGTCAGGTAATAAAAAAAAGGTTCTACCACAAATTTAATGGAAGAATGTAAATTATAGTAAACCTAAATCTTTGGTTTGGGTTTGAAGACAGAAGTCAGAAGACAGAATTAACATGCTTCAACCTTCCAACTTCCCTGTCCGACTGCATCGTTCAGGCGGGGGTCTTCGGACTTCCGACCCTAAAATCATTCCACTAAAATTGCAGTAGTACCAAAAAAAAGGGGAGCCAAATTTTGACTCCCCTTTTTTGTACTTCCCATTTCGATTAAAACTTACTCAGCATCTCTGCAACAAGGTAGCCCAAGTAGTTACCAATGGCGTAGCCAATAATTCCAATGGTTATTCCCGAAACTATGATATGCCTATTTTTAAGTGCTCCTGCAATTACCGGCACAAAGGGTGGCGAGCAGATAAACGCTACCGAGGTTATCATGGTTGTATCGGCATCTACCTTAAATACCTTTGCCAGTATAACCTGAAGGAATAGCGATCCAAAAACGGCTAGGCTAATGTATGCAAGTAGTCCTGGGGTTAACCCAGCAAAGTTTCGCACGTCGGCCATCGAGGATACCACCAAGCTGAATATAAGAATAAGGTACATCCCCGATTCGAATGTTTTGTCTATTTGGTTTATTTTTGGGATTAGTGAGGCCAGAATGCTAAGGGTTGTTACCGTAAGTATTACCACCACCATCACCTTACCCTGGGGTACCAGCATGCTAAGGGCACCGCCCACAGCAAAAATGGCAATGGCAACACCATAAGCCTTAAGCAGCGGGATAAACTTGTCTTTTTTCAGAATTCCCCAGAACGGATCGTCTCTGGTGTGGTTCTGTCCAAAATCATTGGTTGAGGAAAGGGGGAACTTGGGCAGAAATTTGTGAAAAAGCTTTTGACCAATGGTCATAAGAAATGCTAGGTATACCACACCAACTACCAGATCGTAGGTGTGAGTAAGTATGTAGGTATTGGCATCAACATCGAGCATCATTTTTAGCGAGGCAAGGTTGGGTGTACCTCCCGTGTATACCCCAATAAGCAGGCCTGCCACTTTCCAAAGGTCTTTTGTGCCTTCATCTCTAAAGATGAAAAACCCTGCAACCACCACCACAACAACGGCAAAAAATCCGATTACAACCGATGCAACCGTTTTGCCGGCTAAGTTTTTCCACTGTGCCACATTGGCCGAGAAGAGAAGCAAGGGAATGGCCAACAGAATGGTAATGCTCATGAGCATATCGCGAAGGTTGTAGATTTTGAATGCCAAAACATCGCTGCTCTCAATCTGTCCGCTGGTATGCATAGCCTCTACCTGGTCAATCGTAGTGCCAGGATTCGTTAGCAAAAAATCATTAAGAAACGTGCTAAAGCTGGGCAGTAGCCCAATATTACCAATAAGCAGCCCTACCATATAGGCTATAATTACAGCCCCAAGCTTATTTACTAGTGGGTAGCGATGGCAAAGATGCAGAATTACTAGGGGGGCGAATAGGTAGAATAGTGCAAGACCAACAATAATCATAAGCTAAAATTTTCTGCTAATGTATTAAAAGTTTCGTAAAGCGGAATACGGATTCTCACTTGCTAAAGCTGATTAATCTTTGGTAGTGTAAACGAAAATTTTGATCCCACACCTGGTTCGGACTCAACAAATATTTCTCCACCATTCTTGTCGACAAACTTTTTCACAAGCTTTAAGCCCAGGCCAGTACCTTTCTCGTTGTTGGTGCCAAGGGAGGTTATGGTAGATGCATTATCGAAAAGCAAGGGTTGATCCTTTTTTATAATGCCCATTCCGTTATCTGTAACCGAAACAAGAAACGTATTGCTGTTTTCCTTTACATCGAGTGTGATTAGGCCACCCGTTGCAGTAAATTTAATGCTGTTGCTTATAAGATTTCTTAAAACAGTTTTAATCATCTCAACATCAACAAAGACAGGTGCTTTCGGTAGTAGGTTCCTTTTAATTGAAATGCCTTTGCTGCTAGCTGAACCCTTGGTTAGTACAACAACGTTCTCAATTAGTGGGATTAAATCGACCTGTACAGGCTTAAAACTTTCGGTACGCTGTGATTTTGCCCATTCCAAAAGGTTCTCAAGCAGTTTGTAGGTTTCGGCACTTGTGCTTTTTAGGGTTTCAAGGGTTGATGATGTAGTTTCCTCATCCCATTCGGCCCAGTGCGAATGTAAGATGTCGATCAGCTGATTGATGGAGCTGATTGGTGAGCGTAAATCATGGCCAATGATGGAGAAGAGTTGATCTTTAAGGGCATTAGCCTCAAGTAGAGCCATCTCGGCCATCTTAATTCTTGTGATATCTGCTAAAGTTATGAGTACCTCTTTAACCTGGTTATCGCTTTGTAGGGTTAGCCCAAAGTTAACCATTAGGTATTTAACCTCTCCTTGAGCGGATGACAGCGCTATTTCGTGATCGCCGCTAACTGGGTTTCCCTGTTCAAGCGATGTGATAAAGGAGCCAAATTTTGCTGAGTAACCGGGCAAAATCATTTTCATTAAATCATTAATTGAGAGGGTTGGCCTCCTATGCTTTAGCCCCAATATCTCGTATGCCTCGTTTGTTAAAAATATTCTGTTACTGCTGGGTTGTAGCCTAATGCTGCCCAGCTTCGCCACAGCTTGTGCTTGGCTCAGCTGGGCTTTACTCTCTTGTATCTCCTGTTCCGTTCTCTTACGCTCGCTAATATCATCAACCAGCACAACTAGGTGCGAGATGATGCCCTGCGTGTTTTTTATTGATTTAACATAAACATTGCAAACAACAGAACGATTGCCTTGGGCAATAAACCTTTTCTCGAGCGTATACCCATCGGTGGCGTGGGTAATAACCTGGTTAAACAATCGGCCTTCAGCTTCTCGGTCATCTACATGTGTAACCTCTTCCCAGTTGTATTGAGTAGCCTCATTCTTGCTCTTGTACCCGAGTATGTCAACCAGCTTATTATTAAGGTTTATAATATCTTTTGATATAGAGATTTCGGCCATTCCTATAAGATCTGAATCAAAGTAGGCCCTAAATTTCTGCTCTCGTTCGGCCAGCAGGTTCTCTGCTTTTTTCCGTTCCGTTATATCATGGGTGATTATGAACAGCATATCCTCGCCATTCACCTTGTAGCTCATGAGGTTAGCCTCGATTAGGAATTTCACTCCCGATTTTTTTAGATGTACACGGTGAGTTATTCGGTAGTAGCCTTTACGACGACCAAAAGCAATGGCATCTTTGGTCTCGTTGGGTTCAGCGGATAGCTGGATGTAAGGTTTGCCAATAATCTCGTTGCGGGTGTATTCGTACACTTTTTCGAACGCGGGGTTCACATCCTTAATCTGGTAGTTGCTGGCATAGATTGCACAAACCGGGTCGATATTCGAATCGAAAAGGGCTTGATACTTCTGCTCCTTCTCAAGTAGCTGTTGCTCAAATTTTTTCCGCTGGGTTATATCCATAATTAAACCTACAACCCGTGCCGATTTTTTATTGTCGATTAAGTTTCTGCCCCTAAGCAGGTAGTAGTTGTATGTATTGGCATCGTTCGTAATCCTAACCTCGATCTCAAAATCTTTGTTGGTTTTAGCGGCCGTACGATTTAGCTTGCTAAGCGAGTAAAGGTCGTCCGGATGAAGCCTTTTGGCAAAGGTATTTAGCGTTTCCTTCTCTATATCGAAATTTAGTATGGGCTTGTTCTTATTGTACGATATCCACCTAAACCGTTTGGTTGATACGGAGTACTCCCAGGTGGCAATGCCGCTGTACTCCTGTGCCTTGGCAAGTAACCGTTTACTCTCCACCAGCTCCTTTTCGGCTTTAGCCCGCTTATCAACCTCAATAAAAAGCACCTCGGTTAACCTGCGGTACTCATCAGCTTGCCTTTCTGTTTCGTCCTCAACAGAAAATATTTTTGCTGTTAGCTTTGGGGGAGTTGCAATACTAACGTCAATTTTAGTATTTATGTAATACGAAATTAAAATTAGGGATGCTGATAGCAATAGATGATTTGTAACTACACTGGCATCTATGAAAAATCCCGAAGCGTAAAGGCTTGAGGTGATAACCAAGATAATAATTGCCTGAGCAATAGTATATATCCTAAAGTTCTGACTTGTGGAAATAAGCACAACAAGGGTACTTACAATTGCGTAGTAGAGCTGGAGTGTAATGTTCTCAAAAAATGGGAATAGAGGTAAAGCACCTGTAATTGATGTGAAAATTATGATGGCGTAAGCCTTAAAGCTACTGTAGGAAATAGGGTAAGCATTTTTGGGGACAGCTATAATAGGTGGGATCAGAAGTAGAATCACAAAATTGCCAAGCGTGGTGTTTAGTAGGTGATAGGATTTTTCAAGAGAGAAGCCATTAAAAGTCAAAAGCGCAGAGTTGATCAGGGCAAAAAGTAATGCTCCAACAAGGTACAACAGCGATAGTGGTACTATTCGTTGTAGCTTTCCTGTGGATGTTCGATAAGTTCTGAGCCAAACAAAAGCTTTGAAAATTCCGTGAAGGATTCCCACTTCTACTAAAGAAACTAGTGCTGCAGCAAAAATATGGGTAGGGTTAACCCCGTTACCTAAATCAAACCCTAGAACAAGGAGATGCGAGGCCAACGAGCCCAATGCCAAGCCGGGTAACGCCCTTTCGCCAAAACGGAGTATAACTCCCAGTCCAATTCCTAAAGGCAACCATAGGGTGGTGGGGGCGATATCAATTCTTAATACCCATATCGACAGCAATGCTCCAAGTGTATAGAGAATTATGCCAAGTAGAGTCATTCTATGGTAAGGTTGCCTAGCTGCTCCTTGCATAAGCAAGTATTGTGGGTTAGTGGTAATTTACAATTTAATTTCAATAAAAACAACCGTTTTGGACATATGTTTAGGTTTTTTGCTACAAACTTAATGTTTAAGTTTAGTATGTTTTAGGGGAATGTTTATTTTATAAAATGTATCATTATCTCCTACCATGCTAAGTTCACTAAGTGCTAAATAATCAAGTTTATAGAAATGTTTTCACCATTTGGACATCCTTTCCCTAGAAAATTTCCTTTGATGTGTAAAAGGTTCTCAATAAAGATTCAGCAGAGAGAAGATATATAAATAACACATGGCTAATGGATGACAACTGTTTCGAGTTTAGAATTAATTCATTAAATTTCAGAAATTATAAACAATTGATTATTATGAAAGCAAACCAATACGTATACACATTTCTTGGCGTAAGCTTATCAATTTTTATAATCGGATTTATTGGTATTACTCTTTCCTTGACGTTTATTGAAAGAAACTACGTTGATATACAGCTAGATGTTAACAAGCGACACTCCCAGAGTATGGCCAAACTGCTTGAGAACGAGGTGTCAATGGGTTTAGACCTTGATACCATACGAACCCGATTCCAAAAAAGCATCGAGGGAACCGAGTATGAAAAAGGTTTTCTGTGCATGTTTGATACAGGCGATGCATCTTTGGCATGCCACCCTAATGCATCCATGATTGGAATGGTGATGCCAAACAGCTTCACCTTCGATTTATCAAGCCAAGTAAATATTAGTGTTCCCGATCGAATTATTCAGGGAGATGCAATAGCTGGCCTCTTTTATCAGGGTGAAATGGGTACTGATATCGTTCATATGGAGCCCATTGCGGGCACTCCATGGCTTATGGCAGCACACACTAACTACGATCTAATTAAGAAAGAGTTTAACCTGATTAGGCGCAATTATATCCTGGGTTCTTTAGTTTTAGGGTTTTTGATAGCCCTGGCTGCTTCAATCACAGCACGACGCATTGCAAGGATATTCGAGGCCCGAATAGAGAAGAAAAACTTGCAGTTAGCAAAAAGTTATGCTGAACTAAAGGATCTCCACAATGTATTAAAAAACCAAAAAGAGGAGATTGAAACCCAGAACAATATGCTTGTGTCACAAAAGGACATAATTACTAGGCAAAAAGATGATATACTAGCAAGCATTGAGTATGCAAAACGAATACAGGACGCTCTGCTTAATTCTGAAAAATCTCTGGACAAGCATATCGCAAACTATTTTCTGGTATATAAGCCTAAGGATATTGTTAGTGGCGATTTTTACTGGAGCAGGGAAGTAAATGGAAATATTTATGTGGCCGTTGGCGATTGTACCGGACATGGCGTGCCTGGAGCATTTATGAGCGTTTTAGGTATAACCCTGCTTAACGAGATTGTTGACACTACAAATTGTGAAAAGCCCAACGAAATGCTGGATGAGCTTAGGCATAGATTAAAGAAAGCTCTTAACCAGAAGAGCTGGGAACTTGATAATAGTGATGGCATTGAAATGGCACTTTTAAAATATTCATCATCAGACAGTACGGTGCAGGTGGCCGCCTCCTATCAGTCTGTGCTTATATACTCCAATGGAAACTTGCAAGAGATCAAGGGCGATAGATGCCCAATAGGCGTTTGCTTTGGAGCCGAAAAGAATTTCAACACCCACATATTTAGGCTTAATGCTAAAACAACATTCTACATGTACTCCGACGGTTATGCCGACCAAATGGGGGGTGAAAACAACAAAAAGTTTTATTCACGCCGGCTCAAAGACCTTATTGCCAGTATAGGCAATAAAGATCTTGACGAGCAAAAAACAATACTAAACACAACCATTGAGAAACATAAAGGCAACAGACCGCAAACCGATGATATAATTCTTTTAGGAGTAAGGCTTAGCTAACTTAAGTAATAAGAATAATATAATGTCGTATTTTGTTGTTTATTTGCAATAATATTCGTACATTTATCTCATTATGAGATACGTAACACTGAAAACAGACGAGGTTGAGGCTCTCGAAG
>JAVERU010000118.1:0-9559 GCA_034006965.1 Tenuifilaceae bacterium | reverse complement strand
ATGATGGGAATTGAACCCATGACCTCTTCCTTACCAAGGAAGCGCTCTACCCCTGAGCTACATCGGCTTAAAGAAATAGAGCGGGAGACGAGACTCGAACCCGCGACCCTCAGCTTGGAAGGCTGATGCTCTACCAACTGAGCTACTCCCGCTTACTAAACCAATATAAAGTGTGGGGAGAGCAGGATTCGAACCTACGAAGGCATAAGCCAGCAGATTTACAGTCTGCCCCAGTTGGCCACTTTGGTATCTCCCCTTTCGCACTAACTTTAAAGAACATTTTCTGAGCCGATGGAGGGATTCGAACCCCCGGCCTGCTGATTACAAATCAGCTGCTCTGACCAACTGAGCTACATCGGCAAGACGCTTAGAACTTGGATTTTCGGTGCTTTAACCCTTCCAAAATCGGTTGGCAAATGTATAAATATTTTATTTACCCACCAAAAAAAAGATACTTTTTATAAAAAAAAACGCCCCCCTTGTAATTACCATCCATAAATACAGGAGGTTTTGTATAAAGGGGGCGAAGAGCTTATGGCTTATCATTAAGCAGGATCGCTAAGGGTTTACGCACCTCTTTGCTTCTCCTTATGCCTGGTGACCTGTCGTTTCAGAACCTCTAAACACTCATCAACCCCTTCCTCGAAGGTTTTAGCTTGGCGCTGCACAAAAAGATCGTTGCCAGGGATTAGCAGCTTTACCTCAACTATCTTATTCTCCATGTCTTGAGAGTTTTCCAGCTTTAGAAACACCTCTGCTCCAATAATAGCATCGTAAAAGCGCTGTAGCTTACCCAGCTTGCCGTTGATGAAGTCAACGAGCTTCTTGTCGGCATCAAACTTAATTGATTGAATCTTAACGTCCATAGTATAATCCTCCATATTAGGTTGGTTATGTAATAATCAGGCTCTCGGATGGGCCTGATTGTATGCATTTCGTAACTTTTCGACACTTGTATGGGTGTATACCTGTGTAGCCGAAAGGCTGGCATGCCCCAGCAATTCCTTTATCGCGTTTATATCGGCACCCTGGTTCAGTAGGTGCGTTGCAAAAGTATGCCTAAGCACGTGCGGGCTTTTCTTCTCCAGCGAGGTAACCATCGACAAGTATCGGTTAACGATTCTGTACAGAAGCTGAGGATACGCTGCCCTTCCCGAATTAGAAACAACAAGGTTAGGCACTTGAGTTGTAGGGAAGAGCTCTTCCTTCAGCGCAAGGTATTGCTTTAGCAGCGGTATGAGCTCAGGATGAAGCGGCACGATGCGCTCCTTTGACCCCTTGCCAAGTATTTTTACCGAGCTGCCCGCCAGATTAAGATCGTACACTTTAAGGTTGGCCAATTCGGAAACCCTCACCCCGGTAAAATAAAAAAGCTCCATCACCAGCAGATCCCTAAGGCCAGGAAAGCCCTCGGGAAAAGTTATGCGATCGAGCAGCTGATCGGTTTCGGCAGTGGTGAGGAAGTACGGCATTCGTTGGCTCATCTTGGGGGCTATCACCTTACTCATAGGGTTCTTTTGTACAACTCCCCTAAGTAGCAGGAATCTGTAAAAACTGCGGAGTGAGGATAGCTTCCGATTGACCGAGCGGGCCGAGTGCTTTGTGTTGAGCAGATGAGAAAGCCAAGCCCTTATGGTTCGGTGGCTAACCCGGGCAACTTCCTCCTTGGTTGGCTCAATCCCACAAAACGAAAAAAACTGCCGCAAATCGTCTCCATAAGCACGGATAGTTTGGACAGAATAATTTCGCTCTACCTGAAGATATTTTAGGAATCGTATAAGCATATTCTTTGGATGCAATATAATGTTTTTTTTGAGCGTTGCCAAAAAAAATCAGGCAAAACTGCCTGATGCATCCAGAGAATTTTTACTCCTCTTTTTGCTGAAGCTGCTGAATATAGATAGCCTTTTTAATCTCCTCCCTGCGCCTGATGGATGGCTTGCTAAACGCCTGTCGCGAGCGAAGCTCCTTCATGGTTCCAGTCTTCTCGAATTTACGCTTAAAGCGCTTTAAGGCTCTTTCAATATTCTCGCCTTCTTTAATGGGTATTATGATCATGCCTATAATTAATTGGTTTAATTTTTATTGAGCTGCAAAGCTATAACTTATCCGAGTTTTTTCCAAAAAAAAGAACTTTTTTATTCATCATTATTATACCAAACAGCACAAACACTTAACTATCTGTATCGTACGCTCTGTTTTGCATCGATTCTATTGCTAAAACTTGGCAGTAACGCCCAAGTGTAGCTTAGCATTCTTGAAGCTAAGGTGCTCTCCCATGCCGTTACCTAGGGCATAGCTCATGCTAAAGAGACTCCCCATGGATGCAAGCTGAAACCCAAAACCTACTCCATAAGGCATTTGGACAGCCAAATTTGGTATACCATAGCCCGAGAGAATACCTTGGTCGTAAAAAAGGAAAGTATTGATAGCCCTATCAATTCTTAGCTGCAGCTCTACCTTGCTTATAGCATAGGCTGAAGTGATGATTGACTCCTGGTTAAAACCACGGAGGGAGCCAAACCCGCCTATGCGATAAAGCTCATTCTCGAAAAACCCACTCGATGAGGCGTTCTGCATAATATGAGTTAACCATTGCCCCTGAAGGGATGCCTTAAATACTAGATGCTCATGGTAAAGGGGGAAGTACCCCACAATTTCTCCGGAAAACTCTCCCACCACCGAGGACAAATCCTGTTCGTTTCCATCATTCTTTTCGCTACGCTGCCCAACACCAATGGCAGTTTTTACCCATAACGCTTTAACAGGGAAATCGATGTAAACTTGACTACCAAGCGAAAGGGAGGAGGTGTATAGCATTGTGCTAGAGTTGCCCACTCCGCTGGCAGCAGCAAGCGCATTAGTGCTTCTGTAATCGAATCCCAAGCTGGCTGAACCCCGGCTAAAAGGGAAGGTTATATCAACCTTGGGATTTAGATTTACATACGAAGTGTCTCGTCGGAAAAGGTTGAAATAAGTAGATATGCCAACACTCGAACCGAATATGTAGTGCCATCGCGATGCAATTTTTAACCGCTGCAAACCCTGATCTAATGCTTGCCATTGCAATGAGTTTGACTCGCCCCTGCCAAAAATATTTAGCAGCTGTAGGTTTAAATCGCCTGTAAAACGAATGCGAGGATTCTGGTCGGGCGTTGAAATAAACCCGAGTAGTCCGGAGAACTGGTTAGCCTGCTGGTTTGTAAGGTATGAATAAACCCTTGCTCTACCCGGGATAAACTCAACCTCAACGGGTCTAATTGCTTTGATGTAGGGCAACGACTGAAGCCTAGAATTGAATGCTGCCAGGTGCGACTCAGAGTATGGAGCATCCTTGCTAAACCCAAGATGCCTCTCGACAAAACGTTGTGAAATTTTTGCATCACCTAAGAGGTAAAGGGTATCGAGGCGAATTAAGGGCCCGGGATAAACCTTAAGCTCAGAATGAAGCTGGTTACCCTGAATTTCGGACTTTAATAGCTCTATGGATGCGAAGGGAAAACCATTATTCTCGAGGTATGCGGTGGCTTTATACATCAGCTCACTAACCGATTCTGGGCTGATGGGCTGATTTAGCAAATGCGAGGGGCGTAGGCCAGCACTCCTAAGCCATTGTTGGCTTACGCTATCGGCATCGATACTGGCCCAATGATAAATTTTGCCTAAATGGCCATAGGCCATTAGGTGTGTGGGTGTGATCGACAAGGAGTCAACACGCGCCTCGAGGTATCCCCGGCCATGCAAATTGGCTATGCATCTCGAAAAATGGGCGTATGCCGATAGCGTATCGACTCGAGATTTACTGCGATAGCACTCCTGCGTGAGGTCGGAATCGTTAAAAACCAACAGCCCAACCACCTGCGCATTTAGGGCAAAGGCTATAAGAAGGTGGACTAATGTAAAACCTACTCGAACTAGCATGGGGGTGAAATAGCAAATTACACTACCTGATGAAAATCTAAAGGTAATGTTTTACCCAAGCAATTCTTTTTGCTGAAGCAGAAAATATGCGTAATGATTTGCTAGGCGACCAAGCTTACTTGCCAGAGAATGCTTGCTACATCTCGTTATTCATAAACCCTTGGTCATGCAATACCTTTAGGAATACTTTGGAGAACGCCACGTTATCCTTTTTAGTATAACGATTGTCGGTAAAGATCTGCGCTAGGGTTTCCTTCTTATTCTCTTCGAGCAATTTTTTGGTAAGGGGTAACGCCTCCTTGGCAGCATATATCTGATCGATGTCGCCCTCGGAGTAATCCTGATAAACCTCGCGATGCAGAATTGCAGGCACGGGAAGGCGGTCGGTTAACCCGGGGGACTCATCGGGATAACCCAGAACAACTGTAGTAATGGGGACTACCCCTTTGGGTAGCTTTAGAACCTCGATAATTTTATCGGCAGTGTAGGTTGTTGTACCTAGATAGCATATACCAAGCCCCTCCTCTTCGGCGGCAATGCAAACATTCTGCGCAACCAAAAGCGCATCGATGGCAGCGGTAGTGAACGACAGAAAATTGTCGTAACCAGGCACGGCGTTGCGCTGATGGCACCACTTGTTAAACCGGTTAAAATCGGCACAAAAGGTTAACACCACAGGCGCCTGCTTAACCATAGGCTGATTAAAATGGCATGGGGCAAGCTGATCCTTTACGGCTTGATCTTGAGTCACAATAATGCTGTAAACCTGCATATTCCCAGTGGTAGAGGCCCGGGTGCCTGCGTAAAGAATATGGTTAAGCAACGACTCCTCAATGGGGGTACTCTTGTACTTTCGGATTGATCGATGGTTCAGAATGGCGTTCATATAGATACAGCTTACAGGTTAACAAAAAGGCAATCACTGTACGCATCAAGAACAACTACGCTACAGCCCTTGCGCAAAAACGAATGAAAAATTCTTAACTAGGCAAAGGAACAAGATTTGACAATAAAATCAATCAATATTGTAGTGTTTTACAACATCCTGATGAAACATGGAGCGAGCTTTAGGTAACCCTCAGTAGGTTAACACCAGGGCACCTCTTTGCGCGATGGAGTATAGCTCAACGGCATGCGCTTTGGCATGCTCACTGATTGATGCAAACTGCCAGGACGGTACGGTTTCATCAACCACCACCAATTTTGGGCTTACAATGTTTAAAAGCGCCGGAAAGAGATGTGCAACGCCACGAGTAATGAGCATAAGATCGACATATAACCTATGCGCTGACATAGCCCTATTAACATCTGAAGGTTCGGGAATAAATATGAGCTTATCACTAAAATACAACCAGCTGCCCAGCTCATTTTTACTTAACGATACAACATCCCGAAGACCTCCATCGGTAACATCGGGGTGATTAATTGGAATAACCTGCAGATCGCTGCTTGCCCCTACCCTATTTAAATATCCTCCAAGGATAAAAGAATAGGCATTGGCAAATTGCCCCGTAGTTGTATCAACCGCACAAAGAGCTACGTTTGATCCCTCGCGGAAACTCAGAAGCGATTTCTGCCTATGTGCAAACATCACCAGTTCGGACTCACGGCTTGCAACCGTATAGCGATATGCATTCTCGACAAAGAAAAACAGAAGAGAGACCAGCATTAACCTTAGGTAAACCGGCTTTCGATTCTCAAGCAAAAAGGCGAGCATTAGAATTGCCAGAAGCAGACTAACTGCTTGCGTTTCACTTATTGAAATACCCGTAGTGGTAGAGTATGGTAAACCCTCGGTAAAGCGAACTAGGTAGTTCAGTAGCGACAATGACTCGTTTAAAAGCCAGCCCAGGGCATTGGCAAGAATTGGAATGGGTGAAAAAACTAGCAAACCGATAGCTAGGTAAAGTATTATAAAGGCCATTGGAATTGCGAATAGGTTTGTAAGAAGAAAATAGTTAGGGAACTGGTTGAAGTAGTATAGCCCCAGTACGAATGTCCCCAGCTGTGCTGCCAGCGAAACCGCCACCAGACCCCAAACCTTGTCGACAGCCCTATTTTTGATATACAACAGGTTGTAGATATATGGATAGAAAAAAACGATGGAAATAACAGCCAGATACGAAAGCTGAAAACCTACCTCGGTAATTAGCATGGGGTTGGCCACTAACATTACAAATGCCGATGCGCAAAGGGTATTGTATATACTCGACTGGTGGCTAAAGGCGGTGCCCATAATTACGAAAGAAAACATAAGGGAAGCACGCATCACCGAGGGCGATAGCCCAGTGAATACCGCAAAGAACCAGAGGAATAGTATTAGCAACAAGGCCTTGTAAAGCTTGGCTCTTCTACCACTACCAAAAAAGAAGAGAAACGCCGATAGGGTTGCATAAAGTATTCCCACATGAAGGCCCGAAACGGCTAGAATATGCATTGCACCTGATGCTGAGAAAACACGCCGTGTTTCCTGGTCGAGTAAACTTTTATAGCCCATGGTGAGCGCCGACAGAACAGCCAAGTTTTCGCCTTCAATTCCAACACGCTGAAAGAGCGAAAGCAAACCAGCACGAAGCATACTGGTTGTGGAGTGCAACCAATGAGGCCTTGCACCAACCCTCATCCAATGGTCAGCTGGAACAAACGATACCCAATAAATGTTTCTCTTTGCAAGGTACTTGGCATAGTTGAACTGGTATGGGTTTTTAGCATCAGGTGGAGCAGTAAAGTTTGATTTCAAGACAAGGACATCGCCATACTTCAGCTCCGACACAAGGGAGTCGGAGGCAGAAAAGTAAAGCAACGATTTCTCGTTAACCGACTTCCACTCGTTGTTGCTGTGCACCATGGTGAGCGTTACATGAACTCTTGTGCTCGATAGGCGTACCTCGGGGGCATCAATCACCCTAGCAATGACGCCGTAATCCTGGCCCTGGTCAATTGCACTGCTTGACTGGGATAGCTGGGTAAGGGAAAACCCTGCAACAAAAAGGAAAAGGCTAACAACCACACCAAACACCCAACGGTAGGCCCAAGTGAACGGCATTGCGAAGGAAGCAATGAGCAACCCGAACAGCAACGACACAACAACAATAGCTTGCAGCGGGCTAACCTGAATGCCTACCACCAAAGCCAAAATAATACCGCCAGCAAAGGGAAGCAATAGCTTGAAGAATGGAACCTGAGCGCCCATATACCTTTTATTTGGAGTAAACCTAAGGTAAGTTACACCGATAAAATCAAAAAATCAATGGGCGTAAAAATTTGGCAATAAAAAAGGCCCCGAGTAACTCGGGGCCTTTCTATTTAGAGAATGGGTTACTTATCTTTTAATTACCCTACGAACGGTTCGCTCACCACCCTGTCCTTCGACAGAGATTAGGTAAACCCCGCTTGGTAGATTCTCGGTTGGGATAGAAACCCTGCTATCGCCATGCAGCTGCATATTCATAACCTGCTGGCCAATAAGGTTCACCACCACAACGCTACGAGCGTTCTGTACATTATCAATCCAAAGCGTTTGGCTAAATGGGTTGGGATATACATTGATGTTCTCCTCGGTAACAACACCAGCACTTGTTGCCAGCTCAATATCGCTAGCGTTACGTGGTGCTAACCTGTGCTCACTAAAAG
The DNA here is from genome assembly GCA_034006965.1 of Tenuifilaceae bacterium. Lineage (GTDB taxonomy): Bacteria > Bacteroidota > Bacteroidia > Bacteroidales > Tenuifilaceae > Perlabentimonas. Next base: position 2,005 of record JAVERU010000118.1, on the reverse strand, counting down.
CAAACAGACCAAATCCGGTGATGTTGTACTTCTTGCCAACCTCAATAGTTGCTGGGTCAAAAGCATATAATCCTGGATCAATTGAAAGAACACCACTGCCATCGTTCACCAAGAACCTTCCGTTATCCTGTGCATTATCGGTACACTCGGCATCCTCAACGCGAAGAAGCATACTCTGCCACTGGTAACCGGCGGGGTCGGCTGCAACCTCAGCAGTAGTAAGCACCTTAGGCGCTGGCACATCATTATCGCTACTTAGCACTTCAAACGTAGGATTAGTTATCTGAACTAAGTTGTAGAAATGGTCAACCTTACCAGTTACTTGCACCTCATCGCCAATGGCTGGGTTTCCGGTAGCAGTATTTGTGTACACCAGAATACCATTCCATGCTGTTACACCATCCTGAATAAAGAAACCTCGCTCATTACCACTATAGAAATAGGCTCCAGTTACAATACCTTTGGTTGTAACCACTTCGCCTTGGTATGGGCTTAGGGCTGGATCCTCTGTGGTGTAACGCACCTCGTAGATGGTTAGAACAGAAACCTCGTCGATGGTAAAGGTTACAGAACGTGATACCTCGGGGTTTAACACATCGCCATTGTTATCAACCAGCCACATGGTTAGGGTGTACTCGCCTAATGCCAAACCAGTAAGTTCAAAATCATCGGTAGTTTTCAGCTCAACCTCGTCACCATCATTTAGCTTGTAAACAACGTATCCATCGTCGTCGCCACCAGAGTTATCGCCAACCTGGAAGTTGTACACAGCAAAGCTAACAGTTACCTTATCGTCATATATCGTGCTACCATCGGCTGGAGACGTAATGCTAAGCGTTGGTTCATTACCATGCCATCCAATGAATGACAACTCATCAGCAGGATAAACGATCCATTCGCTATCGTCGGCATTGGTCCCGGCCGATGCTGCCCAGTTGGTATTGCCAATTGTAATATCGCTCTTGCGAACAAGCGTGTGGTCCTGAGTAGCATTTTCAACACCAGCAACTGCCCAAGCCGTATTCTCAGTTTCAACACCAATAACATCTATAAGAACAAGGTCTTCGCCTTCTTTCTTAAACAGGCCAATTGCATCGTTACCTGTGAATGAAACAAGTCGGCAACCATCGCAATCGCTACCATAACTTAATGAAAGGTCTCCAACTGAAGTAATCTCGTCGTCGGCTTGTGAATTGTATATAACATACACTTTACCAGCATCAAGCGTTCCAGTAAGAGGAAGAATATACTCTCTCATTTCATTTCCTTCACGAATTGCCCATCCACCACCATTGTATGCTGCCTTCACTACGTAGTTGGAAAGATCTAGCGTGCTGCTGGTTGGGTTATACAGCTCAATTGCACGGTTATTACCATTGGCTTTACCCTCAATGTACTCCGAAATAAACAGATCGCCAGCAGGCTCTCCTATGGTAGTAAAGGTCCATTCTGTTTTATCGTCTAGCGCTGGAGATACATTGCCAGAAAGATCCTTAACAACACCTGCATCGGCAAGGATATAGTACTCAGTTTCGAACGCCAGGCCAGTTACGCTAATGGTAAGCACATCGTAACTGATGGTGAAATCCGTTTCGGTAAAGCTCAACACCTCGCTATCGTCGGAAACCTTATTGATGGTGATTTTACCAGTACCAGCCTCAATATCCTCATCGAATTGGATGCTAAGGGTAAAGCTAACGGGCACATCAACATCGCCCCATGCGGGATAGAACACAACCCCATCAGGAGATACATCATCTACCACGGTAAGCACCTCGGTGGTTTCGGCAAAGAAGGTGTCGTCGGTTGCATCTTCGATGCGAACGGTATAGGTACCAAAATCGCCATTGACCACGGTGTAGGTATACGCACCAAGGGCTGCGTCAACTGGGGCATCCTCGTTAAGCAGAAAGGCCTCGCCTCCAACCTCTGTCTCTACCACATAGATATTAACATGGGTAATATTGGTTGCTGACCATGTAAATTCAATCTCATCCCCGGTATG
>JAVERU010000117.1:0-9585 GCA_034006965.1 Tenuifilaceae bacterium | reverse complement strand
GCCTGGTGATCCTCGGAGAGATGCTGGTTTTACCATTTTCTATATGGGTATCAACATAGGTGCTTGGCTATCGCCACTAGCTTGTGGTTGGGTTGCGTACCAGTGGGGATGGTCCTATGGTTTTGGTTTAGCAGGTGTAGGTATGTTGCTAGGGCTAGCTGTTTTCCAAATTGGTATTAATAATGGAACATTTACCGATAAAGGGTTGCCCCCACAAACCGAGGCGGCCAAGCGGAAAATTGCAGGATTCAGTATGCCTGCCATCTCAACCATCCTTTCAGTTCTAGCGGTTCCAATCCTAGCTATGCTGATATGGAAAAGTGAGCTTGCTGGTTATCTACTGTACACTGTACTGGCAGTTGTTGTTTTTGTAGTGGGTAAATCGTTTATTGAGATTTCACGGGTTGAGCGCGAAAAGATAATAGCCATTTTTATTCTGGCGATATTCAGCACTATTTTCTGGTCGTTCTTTGAGCAGGCAGGTAGCACCATAACTCTTTATGCCGAACGAAATGTTGACTTGGTATTTATGAATGCCGCTCAAACCAACATGATCAATCCTTTCTTCATCATTACCCTAGCCATTCCATTCTCAATGTTATGGGCATGGCTTTCAACTCGTAAGATGAATCCTTTCACCCCCTTTAAGTTTGCCTACGGATTAGCTCAGGTAGGATTAGGATTCTTGATATTTGCTTACGGTGCGCGTTTTGCCTCAGAAACAGGCCATGTACCGCTTATCTTCCTAATTGTTGGGTATTTCTTTATCACAACAGGTGAACTATTCATTAGTCCTATCGGTCTATCGGTTGTAACTCGTCTGTCGCCTGCCAAAGTGGTAAGCTTCATGATGGGAGTCTGGTTCCTGTCTATGTCGTTTGCTCACTACATTGCAGGTATTATAGCAAAGCTAACTACTCAGGATGTTGCAGGTAATGGAGGATTACTTGAGCGCATAACCATGAAGGTTACAGGCCTCTCGCCCGATGGAATTGCAGAGCTGGGAGGGGGTTTTAGAACCCTGCTCTCATACTCGCATGTGTTTTCAACCATTGCCATTGTTGCATTTGGCGTAGCCATAATAGCATTGCTAGCCGCACCTTTAATCAGGAAGCTGATGCACGGTGAGCATTAAGAAACATTTTAACACATAAATATTTGAAAGGGGATCCTATGGATCCCCTTTTTCTCTATACCATTTAGCTACTTTTAACGTTACCAAAAATAAGGGCTGTACAACAAATAGCGTATTTTTATGCTCAATTAAAATTTTGCAATATGTTGAATAGGTATATTCTTGTGCTAGTTCTTGTCGGATTACTAGGTTTTGAGTCGTGTAAATGTACACGGGACAATGTACCCCTCGATACAATTGATTTGGAAATAGAGGTAAAACGTTTTGATCAAGACTTGTTCGCATTAAGCCTCGATAGCATTGAGCTTGAGATACAGGTGGTAAGGCAAGAGTATGATGATTTTTTTGATCTTTTCTCGGAGGGCATAATTGGAATAGGAAGCCCTGATGCACCTGAGTACCCTGGCTATCTCCTTAGTTTTTTAACCGATAACATGGTGCAAGAAACTTACGATGAAGTACAACAAGTATATGCCAATATCGATTGGCTTAACAGCCAGCTAACCGACGCTTTTAAGCGGTATACCTACTATCTTCCAGGCAAACAGGTGCCGCAGGTAATTGGTTTTATTTCTGGGTTTAACAATTCAGTGGTTATTGCAGATAGCATCCTATCGGTGGGGTTCGACCGCTATTTAGGCCGTGATTGCGAGTACTACCCAATGCTTGGTATCCCTAAGTACTTGCAGTACAATATGCATCCCCAAAAAATTCCATCGGACCTGGTTCGGGCCTGGATTTTTAGCGAGTATCAGTTTAACGATTCCATTGATAATTTGGTAAATAACATGATATACGAGGGAAGCCTGATGTACGTGACCAAAAAGTTGCTCCACAACCAGCCCGATAGCCTTATATTTGGCTTTACCCCCGAGCAGATGAAATGGTGCCGTAGTAACGAATCGCATATGTGGGCCTATTTGGTGGAGCATAAAATGCTTTTTACAACCGATAACTTTATTATTAACCAGTTTGTTAGCGGTGCACCTTTTACAAAGGGTTTTCCACCCGAATCGCCTGGCAAAGCCGCTGTTTGGCTGGGCTACCGAATAGTAACCCGATTTATGGAAAGGAATAAGGACTATACCCTTGAGATGCTGTTGAACGAGAAGGATTATCAGAGCATACTTAGCCGAGCACGGTATAATCCATAGCTTTTGCAAGCTATTGAAATAAAAAAACTCGCCGTGGAAAAATCCTTGCGGCGAGTTTTTTGGTTTTTAGGCTGGAGTATTTAAAATCTTTGAAGCTATCGTCGATTTATATACCTAAGATGAAATGATTAGCCAAAAGGTTGCGTGAGCTGTAAAAATTAATTAAGTTTTTATGGTTGATGCTCTGAGGTAAGGGGGGAATAGAAGTTAGTACTTCCGCAACCGTTCCATTTCGCGCTTCGAATCTTTTTTCTTCAGGTCCTCACGCTTGTCGTGCATCTTTTTACCACGGGCAAGGCCAATGTCAACCTTGGCCAATCCGCGCGAAGTAACAAATAGCTTTAGCGCTACAATGGTGAGCCCCTTTTCCTGTGAGCTGCGGAAAAGCTTGCGGAGCTCGGTGCGGTTAAGCAGCAGCTTGCGCTCGCGCTTGGGCTCGTGGTTGTTGTACGTGCCAAAACTGTACTCGGCAATATGCATACCGGTAAGCCAAAGTTCACCCTTAATAAATTTGCAGTAGGCATCCACCATGCTGGCCTTGCTCTGCCTTATCGATTTTATCTCGGTTCCCGTAAGCACAATTCCAGCAGTGTAGGTTTCCAGTATCTCGTACTGGAAGTAAGCCTTCTTGTTCTTAATTGAAATCTTGGTTTGCGTTGCCATTGCTGTTTATAGATGAACTGGAATACTAAAGATTATCACCAGCACCATTTCCATAATAAAAATAATTAGGGCGAAAATCAGCAGCGAAATTAGTAAAAAACCTGGAACTCTCTCCTTGGTCACCCCCGAAAGCCCAACGAATGCGTAGTATAAATAAACAACCCCTATGGCGCTAAGAAAATAGAGAATTACCTGTGCTGCGGATACAAGGTATGTTAGGCTTGAGAAAAGCACCAAGAACGATGCGCAAGCTGGAACTACTACTAGCGTTCTGTCAAACGAAAGGTTGCCCTTAAAGCCTTTGGAGAGTTTGCTAATTGCATAGCTTGCAATGTAAAGGCTTAATATCCATTTTAATGAGGTGAATCCGAAATATTTTAAGGCTATGCTTGCCGACTCGTTGTGGTGAATAATAATACCAGCAAAGCTTAGTAGACCAGCAATGAATGAGAAAAGAATTATTATTCTAAGCCCTACGTTTTTACTTGTATTACTGGGGTTTTCCAGAACCTCCCAGCCCGTTTTGGGCGATTTTAAAATCGATTTAAATATATTGACTATCATACGAATGTTCGTTTTGCTAGCGAGTGTGCAAAAATAGCTAATTTTACGGCAAGTAGCAGATAAAATTGATACGACTATGTTCCATTGGAATCCCAATAGATATAACCTAATAACCATACTTGGCCCCACAGCAGGAGGTAAAACTAGCGTAGCAACCCATTTGGCATACGCCATTGGTGGCGAGGTGATAAGTGGCGATTCGCGCCAGCTTTACCGCGGAATGGATTTGGGCACAGGCAAGGATTTGCACGACTACGTGGTGGATGGAAAGCCGATACCCCATCATCTTATCGATATTGCCGATGCCGGGTACAGGTTCAATGTGTACGAGTACCAAACCCATTTTCTTAATGCATACAACGATATTTTGGGTAGGGGAGTAACTCCCATTCTTTGCGGAGGCTCCGGACTATACATCGAGGCGGCAATCCGTGGGTATAGGCTGATTGAGGTGCCCGAGAACCCCGAGCTGCGCACCGAGCTGGCCACCAAGTCGTATGAGGAGCTGGTGCAAATGCTGGCATCGATGAAGCAGCTGCACAACCATACCGATACCGATACGCGCAAGCGGCTGGTGCGCGCCATTGAGATTGAGATACACTATGCCAATGCGCCCGCAAAGGATTTTGAGTACCCCAAGCTTAACAATATCATTTTTGGCGTTCGGTTTCCACGCCAACAGCAACGGCAGCGCATTACCGACAGGTTAAGGCAACGCCTTGCCGAGGGGATGATAGATGAGGTGAAGCAGCTACTCGAGAGCGGTGTGAAACCCGATGATTTGATGTACTATGGGTTGGAGTACAAGTGGCTAACGCAATACATTCTGGGCGATATAAAGTACGAAGAGATGTTCAGTGGGCTAAACACGGCCATCCATCAGTTTGCCAAGCGGCAAATGACCTGGTTTCGGCGAATGGAGCGTAATGGGCTTACAATCCATTGGATTGATGGGAATTTTTCAATGGATCAGAAGTTAGAATTCATTTTTCACACATTGAAAAATTGAAAGGAATGATTGGTTGATTCTGCTTGGCAGGCAGGTTGGCAGTTCGGCAGGTAGGTTGGATGATTGATCAACTTTAACAAACCGATTACCGACAACTTTAGACTTTAAACTTATTTTATAACCCCCCAATAAACCGAACGCTACTGGCCTTAAAAGATACCCAAACCTCTGCACCAACAGCAATACTCAACTTCTGAATCGATTCCATGGTAACCAGCGAGTACACGTTGACCCCAATATCCACAATTACCTCAACGCCAAATCGCTGCGGATATACATCAATTACCTTTCCCTTAAAATGGTTCTGCGAGCTCGAGTCCATTTCAGCGTTACTAATGCTTACAGCATTCTCGGGAAACGTTATGTACCCATCGTCACTGGCTTCGCCCATTAGATAAACCGGTAGCCGATTGCCAATAATTGCCTCAGCTAAATCTTTGTTTTGGGAGGCGATTGAATTTATCTTGTAAAAATTCTTAATCCCCCCAAACCCTGCCACAAATGACGATGCGGGTTTGCTAAATACCTCCTGCGGAGTTCCTGTTTGCTCAATTATTCCATTGTTCATTACAGCAATACGGTGTGCCAATGCAATGGCCTCCTCGTAATCGTGAGTAACGTGGATAATGGTTTGTCCCTTACGATTAATCTCGCGGAGCAGCTTCCTTATTTCGGCTCTGCGCTCCACATCGAGCGAGGAGAGGGGCTCATCGAGCAACAACACATCGGGTTTGGTTACTAGCGTACGAGCAAGTGCAACCCGTTGCTGCTCACCCCCCGAGAGGGTGGTTGTGTTACGCCTTAGTAAATGCTCAATGGATAGGCTTTGCGCTGCTTCCATTATCATTCGGTTTATCTCCATCCGCGTTTTCCCTTTCCGTAGCAACGGAAACGCAATGTTTTGTTTAACCGATAGGTGGGGGAAAAGGGCTAAATCTTGAAAAACTAAACCCACATTGCGCTCTTGAATCTTTTTCTTGTCGAGGCTGATATTGTTAATTTCAACAGAGCCTGAGTCGGGTTGAATTAACCCGGCAATTATCTCCAGCACTATCGACTTGCCTGCACCCGATGGGCCTAGAAGAATGAAATACTCCCCCTTTTTCACCTGCAGCGAAACATCTCTCAGGTTAAAAACACCAAGCGTTTTATGTATATTGCTAATTTTAAGCATCTTTCTTTCGTTTTACTGCAAGTAGCCTAATTATCACAAACACCGAAAGGCTGATGGCGATGAATAGAACGGCAGCTGGCCGGGCGTATTTTAATCCAAAGGCATTAAACCTATCGAAGATAAGCACTGGAGCAACCATTGGGTGGTATGCCACAATTACTACTGCTCCAAACTCGCTCATACCGCGGGCAAACATCATCACCAAACCCGAAACAATGCTTCGCCATGCCAAGGGTAGCGATACGGTGAAAAATACCCTTGCGGGAGATGCCCCAAGTACCAAAGCCGCTTTTTCTAACCGCTCGGGAACTGCTGCAAATCCCTCGCGCGCTGCATTGAGCAGAAACGGAAGGCTAACAAACGCCATGGCTACGGCAATAGCGGCTGGGCTCCCCACGAGGTTAAAACCCACTGAGCCTGCAATTTTTCCAATTACCGAGTCGCGGCTAATAAAACCAAGAAGTGCAATACCAGCAGCTGAGTGGGGGATGACAATGGGTAGATCGATTATCCCAAGTACAACATTTTTTAGCGGAAAGTTATGCCTTGCAAGCATGTATGCAAGGGGAATGGCCAGAATAGAAAATGCTAGCGTGGCGCCCATCGATACCGATAAGGTTAGCCAAATGCTTTGCTGCACCTCGCTGTCGGAGGCTGTATCAACTAAAGAGGCTAGGGGAGTGGCGAAAACCATTCCTAGTAGCGGAGCAACAATGAATAGTAGCACCAATCCACCTAGAAAAGCAAAGAGAAGTTTTATGGGCGATTTTTGCATTCGCAGTTAGGTTTCTTCATCATTTAAAAAAAAACTGAGAATTATTGTAATAACAACAACTAGTAATTTTAGGGTAAACATCGTATCAATCAACCTATCTTTGCCTTAACCTCAATCTCAACCTTTAAATCATCATAAAGTTGGCAAAAGCAATTAGCAGTTGGCAAAGTAGGGAGAATCAATCTATCAAACTGTCCGCTCTACCCTGCCTGCAGCCAAAGTCAGGGTCAATCAGTCAATCAATCCTGCCAGAGGCAGGCAGTCAATCAATCAATCAACCTGCCTGCTCTGACGCTAGTCAGGCAGGTCAATCAACCTGTCCGCCCACTGGCGGATCAATCAATCAATCAATCTATCTATCTATCTATCTATCTATCTATACCTCAACCTTATCAATTCCCAATCACCGATCACCGACCACCTAAAACCTACCTACTAACAAGCGGCATTCCCATCGATTCAATAATCTTTAAGCCCTTGTCTTTGTGGGTGTAGAAGTCTAGAAACTTTTTGGCTAGCTCCTTATTGGGGGCATTTTTCGGAATGGTGATTCCATATACCATTGGTTCGCCAACAATAGTTAGCGAATCGCCAGGTGCAGAGCCCCTAATGGTAACGCTAGCCTGTTTGTAAACCTCCTCGTATTTAGGGTTTCCCAGATTTATTTGGGTTGGTAACGAAAGGTACAGCAAATCGTGTTGAACGGCAACCGAACGGTACAGGAAGATGTAATCGATAGCCCCCGTTTCGAGCAGCGCAATAAGGTCAACCTCCTTGGGCCTAATACACCTATTATCTTTAGCCTCTATGGTTTTTGCAAGATTGGGCTGATTGTAAAACATCTCAGCCAATTGTAGGGTAAGCAGCGTGCGGTAACCGCAGGGGTCGGCATTGGGGTCGCTACGGCCAAAGTGCACCTCGGGTTTCTGAAGAATTTGGTACCAATTCTCCTGATTAATTTCATTGGCATACTTCGATTTGCTGGTGTGTACAAGCGCCATCTCGTTGCCCGCAAATAGGATATTAAAATCCGCATGATCGGGGATAAGCAGCTGGTCAATAATCTTGTAATCGGCCGAGGCCATAATGTCGGCAGGGCGATTCAGCTCAGTAATTTTACGTGCGCACTCCACACTTCCTGCCGCCTCAAGGTGGAATTGTACCCCTGGGTTCTCTGCCTTAAAGCTATCGGCAATGGCCTTCATTGGCATCGATAGGCTCCCTGCATGAAAAATGGTTAAGGTTTGTTTATCCTTTTTGTTTGTAGTACAGGTAGCCATCGTTAAAGCGGCTACAATAAGGATGATTGTTTTTTTCATTGCTTATGGTTTTACGTTATGCAAAAAAAGCATATCGAAATGGAATAAAAAAGGGAAATGATAAAAGAATTTAGGTTGTGAGGGTTAAAAATTACTCGTTAACCTTTGCCCAGAACTTTCTGGCCGAGTCGTGCATAAGCGTATCGATCTCCGATAGGAACTCTTTGTAGGCCTCAATCAGCTTCTTCCCTTCGGCGTTTAGGGTGGTTTTTCCACCATCCTTTCCGCCCCGGCTCTTATCAACAATGGCAAAGCCAAGGTTCTGCTCAATTTCGCGTAGCTTTCCCCAGGCATTTCGGTAGCTAATATCCAACTTTTCGGCAGCGGCGGTAAGCGATTTCAGCTCCTCGATGCTGAGCAGCAGCTCAAATTTTCCATCGCCAACAATATCGTGACCGTTGATGTTCTCTAGCCAAACCTTGTGTTTCAGAAAGATATCGTAGTACTTGCTTCCCTTGGTACCAGCCATAGCGTATGAAGGTTTTTGTGATAGAGCAAAAGTATGAAATTTTAACCTTTTAATCCCTTAGCAGGTAAACCTTTTCCATTCTATGCAGAAATGTTCGAGTGCCTCCGCCTTGCTCAATCCGATGCAGCACCTCACTGTCGTAGGGTGTGAATTTTGCTCCAAACAAACCCGATACACCGCTATGCGTATCCATAATTTGGCGGGTTAGTGGGGTCGATGGCCCGAGCATATACACCTTTGTGTGGCTATTTGTGTAGGATATGAGGTTAGGAAATGTATTGTTGGCCAAAGTGGTAGAGGTTAAGATAATGCCATCGGCATGTGCAATTGATTCCTTTTGATGGGCAATAGGTTCAACCGGAACATCTTGTTCATTCAAATCAAACACAGTAATCTTTATCCCTTTATCAACAAATTTTTGCACCAACGATCCAAAATACCCAACCATTACTAGGCTTTTAAATGCTGAAAAATCAATTGCATCAAATATATCTGCCTTGCCGTTTGTGGGTTCGCTATAGTTTATATTTGCGTTAACCCAAGCATTTACCACAATCCGGTGTTCGTAATTGCTAAAATTGGGGTTGGATAGCATGCTGTGTGGTGATGATTTAATGCTATTCATAAGCGTTGCAGAAACCCCAATATTTCCATTGGCAAGCATTACAGCAACATACTTCTGCCCCACTTCGAACGATTTTACCTGATTTTTACTGTACGGAATGTTGGCATAAAGTTCTTTAAGGATATCACGCATTGTTGGATGGTTTAGTAAGAGTTTGCAATGCTCGCAAAGTTAATATTTTATTGATATTTACTGTATTTCAGATGGTTTGTTTAATGTTTTAGTCTGCTGGTGAATGATTGTTAAATAAGTTGAAATGGATATTATTTCCGACTAAATTTAGCTATATTTGTTATAAAAGTACCATTTGTAAAATGTATATCTCCGAAATCAACATACAACAGCTGCTCGACAGGCTAAATTACAGCATGACCAAAAAGGAGGCCCTGCGATTGGCCATTGCTTTTACTGATGAGAAACTTGATCTAGAATTTCTAATTTCCCAATCGTGTTGCGATGATAGTGCCTTAGCTTTTCATTCTGCTTGGGTACTCGAAAATATAATGCTTCAGAAGGAAGATGCGCTTGATTACTACCTCCCAAGGTTTATAGACCTCTTGCCTAGGGTGAAAAGTCCTAGTGTGAGGCGGCATTTTGCCAAGCTTATTGCCACGGGCATACGAAGAGTTGTAGCGAAGAAAGCCTCTAAAGCCTGTGAGCGTGAACTTTGGATTACTGACTTGGAGCCACTCGAGGAG
>JAVERU010000116.1:0-9679 GCA_034006965.1 Tenuifilaceae bacterium | reverse complement strand
TCATATCAGTGGGTGCGCTAACCCACCAGATTAAGAGCCTAGATATGAATCTGAAGAAAGTATAGATAACTTAAAACACACTGTAATGCTTGCAAAGCATAGCTGGGAAAAATCGTTGGGGCAAATGTTACGGCGAGCTTCCATTTATGCTAGGCTTGCGGTTCGCAAGGCCAAGCGAGTTAGTTTTATTGGTTTCGATGGGGTTCCCATATACGATGTGGTTGCCTTTTTTGGTCGAGGGTTGGTCCGAGGTAGCATAACCACAAGAGCCTCGGCAGTTGCCTTCGATTTTTTTGTGGCCATTTTCCCTTCCATCATCTTTTTATTTACCCTCATACCCTATATCCCTGTTGATAATTTCCAGGAACAGCTTCTCCAGCTGGTTGAGGAGCTGCTACCCATCACCACCTTTTCGCTTGTCGAGACCACCTTAACAGAGGTAGTAACCCAGCGCAGCTTGGGTTTGCTCTCGTTTGGCTTTGTGGCCGCTTTATTTTTTGCACACAACGGTGTAAACTCCCTAATCGATGCTTTCAATGCAACACATCATACCATTGAGACAAGAGGGTTTGTTAACCAGCATGCTATCGCCTTCCTCTTAACGTTCTTGTTACCTCTTATGCTTACCCTTGGGGTAATGCTTGTGCTTTTTGGGCAGTATACACTCGATTTTTTTGTTCAAAAAGAGTTTTTGCAGCTAAACCTTACCTACTATATAATTGTTGTAATCCGATGGTTTGTGATAATATGCCTGTTCTTTTTTTCAATATCGCTGCTTTACTACTTAGCACCTGCCAAGCGAACCAAGTTTAGGTTTATTTCTGCTGGATCGATTGTGGCCACGGCAATGATACTAATAACCTCTTTGGGGTTTTCGTTTTATGTGAACAACTTTGGGCAGTATAACAAGCTATACGGATCTATTGGGAGTCTGCTAGCGCTTATGATCTGGATATTTTTCAACGCCATTGGCCTTATCATTGGGTTTGAGATTAACGCTAGCATTTCATCGGCTAAAAGTAGTTTGAATAAAAAGTTAAGCTATGAAGAGACAATCCATATCGGACATTCGTAGGGAGTACACCCTGAGGAGTTTAAATGAGGCAGAGATTGAGAAAAATCCCATAAGCCTTTTTGAGCAATGGTTAGCTGAGGCTATTGATGCACAGTGTAACGAGCCTACAGCCATGACCCTAGCCACCAGCACATTCGACGGCAAACCCTCGGCAAGGGTTGTGCTTCTCAAGGAGCTGAGTACGGATGGATTCACGTTTTTCACCAATTACGAGAGCAAAAAGGGTAAGCAAATACTACAAAACCCATACGGAGCATTAGTTTTTTATTGGCCCGAGCTTGAGCGCCAGGTTCGTGTCGAGGGCGTATTGAAAAAAACAAGCGAGAAACAATCCGACAGGTACTTCAGTACTCGCCCCGAGAAGAGTAAGATTGGTGCATGGGCATCGCCCCAAAGCCATGTAATTCCTAGCCGTAAGTATCTTGAGAGCTTAAAATCCGATTTTCAAGAAGAATTTTCTGGTAAACCAATTTCTCGCCCCCCCAACTGGGGAGGGTATACGCTAATACCAAGTGTGTTCGAGTTTTGGCAGGGGCGACCAAATCGACTGCACGACCGGATACAGTTTAGCTTTCTGAATGATAATTGGGAGAAAGAGCGGCTTGCCCCATAATGTTGATATAAATGAATGGCGAGGCATTAGCCTCGCCATTGTATTTCTTGTGAACGAATTCTTCTCCTATCCAACATGGATAAACTGATCCACCAGCTTCTTTATCTCCTCATTCTTGCCGTATAGCTTCTCGCTCAGCCCTTTGTCGTTGTACGATTTTAGCTTCGCAATACGACTTTGGATAAGGCCTTGAGGGAATATATGGTTCTCTTCAAATATTTCTCGTTTCATCTCAAGGGCTTCGGCCGACTCGTAGCACGATACTGGTAGCTGCTTCAACGTAGCTAGCTTGTCTTTAAATTCAGGCTTAAAGATATTTACATCAACGTAAAGCTTTTGAGCAATCTCCAATGCGTTGGGCATTTGGAGGCCCTTAAGCGCAGTAACTACAAGTCCGGCTAGGGTGAGGTAAATATCGGCAGAACCATCGGGCACTCTAAATTCGAAGGTTTGCTTCGATACCCCCTGAGGAATTTCGCTCATATCCTGTGGGTTGGCATCCTGTATCATATTGCCAGCACCCGACCAACCCAGCGGAACGCGAATTACCACCGAGCGGTTGCGGTCGCCCCAGCAAACGTTGGTGGGAGCCTCCTGATGCGGCACTAGGCGCAGGTACGAGGTTGGAATGGTATTGCCAAAAGCTGTAAGGGCATCGGCAGAGCTTAGTATGCCGGCGATCATCTTTTTAGCCAAATCGCTTAGCTTGCCGTTCTCGGCGGTCAGGTTCTTACCATCCTTCTCGAGCATCATGTGGAAGTGCATTCCGCTGCCCGCTTTGCCTACAGTAATCTTTGGAGCGAAGCTTATGTCGACACCATAACGATAGCCGAGCATTCTGAGGATCCACTTGGCCAGAATCATTTGCTCTGCTGCCTCCTCCACCGAGGTGGGTAGAAACTCAATCTCTTGCTGCTCGTAGTACATGTCCTCATCGGAGAAGCAGCCAACCTCAGAGTGCCCATACTTAATACTTCCGCCAGCCTTGGCAATTAGCCTTAGGGCTTCGTTACGGATGAACTCAAACTTGGCAAAGGGCTCGCTGGCATGGTATCCCTTTTGGTCTTCTCCAGGGAAAGCATCCTCTTTGGGTGATATGATGTAGTACTCCAGCTCTCCTAGCGCTTTGAAGTTATAGCCGGTTTGACGAGTAAACTCCTCGCTCGCTTTGCGTAGCACGTAACCGGGGTCGCTCTCTAGGGGCTTGCCCTCGTTATTGTAGAACGAGCAGAGAATATCGAGGGTAGGTACATCAGCAAATGGGTTTACGAATGCGGTGCGGTAGCGAGGTACAACGTATAGGTCGCTGCTTCCCGCCTCAATGAATGAGAATAGGCTACTGCCATCAACCCGCTCGCCATTGGTGAGCATGGTTTCAAGGTGCTCTTTAGATGTGATTACAAAGTTAAGCGTTTTGAGCCTGCCGTCCTCGGCTACGTATCGGAAGTTGATCATTTCGATGCCATTCTCCTCGCAGAAACGTATGAGATCATTTCGGGTAAATTCCGAGGGCGATTTTTTAAGGAACTGAACCAGCTCGTTGGGGTTCATCTGCACGTTACTCTCTTTCATATAGTTTTCATTTAGTTTTCGATGGATGGAAAAATTACTCAAAGCTGAAAAACTCTGCTCAAAAATGCAAGGATAGGGTAGATGTTAAGAAACAGATTGCTGCAATTTAGGAAGCATATGCTAATCCTTTACCTGAAATGCGCTGTGTATCATTTTGAACAGCTCTGCTGAGTCGATAGGCTTTGATGCATAGAAGTTGCAACCACTTCTCAAGGCAAGATTCTTGTCATCCTGCATAGCGTGGGCTGTTTGTGCAATAATGGGCACATTAACCCCACGGCTTCTGAGCTCACGGGTTGCTTCAATGCCATTCATTATGGGCATTTTAATATCCATTAGGATAAGGTCAACTTTCTCCGAGAGGCATAAATCTATGGCCTGCTTTCCGTTCATGGCTCTAATTACCTTGGCTTTGGCAGACTTCAGCAGATGCTCAAGGTACTGGAAGTTGGAATCATCATCCTCTGCAACAAGGATGGTTTTATCGCTCCACAAAAGGGCCTCAGCAATGGGTGTTGCTTTTTCGTTATCGAGGGTTAGCCCCTCGATGTATGGAATGGTGAAGTAGAAGCAAGAACCAGCATTGGGACTGGAGCTTAGCCAAATCTTGCCGCCTAACATTTCTACAAATGCTTTGGAGATAGGTAGGCCAAGCCCTGTGCCCTTTCGGCTGCTGTTGGTTGCGTTATCAACCTGCTGAAAACGTTTAAAGATCGTCTTATGCTGGTCGGGTTCAATACCAATCCCTGTGTCGAGAACGTAGAACTCGAGGTGCTTCTCTTTTTGCTTGTAACCTATCTCAATGCTTCCTTCCTTTGTGAATTTTATGGCGTTGAAGATTAGGTTGTTGAGAATTTGGGCTAGCTTTACCTCATCGGTAAAAATCACACTTTTGGAGTCGGGTAGCCCCATGGTACATTTCAGCTCAAGGCCTCGAATTCGTGCGGTTTGGTTAAAAGCCGCTTTCTGCTCCCTTAACAGGGTGTTTACAGAAAATTTCGCTTTGGATATGGTGATTTGTCCCGATTCAATTTTTGAGATGTCAATAATGTCGTTTATTATGCCCAGCAGCTGCTGGCTATTCAGGTTGATAATTTCTACAAATTCCTTTTTTTGCTCGTTAGGTATTGACCCCTCAAGCAGCAAGTTGGAAAACCCGCAGATGGCATTCATTGGTGTCCTTATCTCGTGGCTCATGTTGGCAAGGAAGGCGCTTTTAAGCTTATCGCTTGCCTCAGCTCTCTCCTTAAGCGCTATTAGTTTATACTCTGACTCTTTTAGCGACGATATGTCCTCTACATTCGCCAGAACGCTTTGCACTGTGTTATCGGTAACAATTGGTATTAGGCTGTACCTAAGGTGGGTTGCTTTACCCCATGAGCTTGAGTACTTCGTTTCTTTGCTCACCATCGTCTTTGTGTTGATGCATTCATGAAAGTTTTTAATAAATCCAATTTTTTCGAGCGACTTCCGATTAAATATGCTCATGGGTTTAACATCATCCATTGAAGGGGCTTCAAGGATGTTGAGGGCCGCTTGATTTATTTCTAGGATATCACCGCTTAGCGATATGTGGGCAATTCCAAAGGGCGAAAAGTTAATTATGTTTCGGATTTCTGCCTGTTGGATTTCAGCCATTGTTTTGGCCTCTTTAAGCCACTTTTCGTAGTTTGCTTTTATCTGTACATTCACCAGCAGTTCGGCAAAAAGTCGTAGAAGTGATACCTCCTGTTCGTACCATTTTTTTTGGCTGCTTACCGAGTCAAAACCAACAAAGCCAATGCACTGCTTATCGAACATCATGGGTATTGTGATTAATGACTTTACCCTCTGTTCCGTTAGCAACCTCTTCACATGGTCATCATCGTTCAGCTTAGCAACCGAAGGTATTTGGATTGGTTTGCCCTTGAGGTGAGCCTTAATCCATGAGGGTACTAGGCTGTTGGGTAGGTTCTGAAGGGTATCTATTACGGGTTCTATTCCCTTGTTGCACCACTCATGGGTATTGCTCATGGTGTTGGTGGCCCAGTTGTATGTAAAGATATACGCGCGGTCTACTCCAGCAATATTTCCAATATCTGCCAGAGCATGATCTAGCTCCTGCTTAATATTGTTATAGGGTATGTTGATAAACCGAATGCTTAGATTCATTAGAAGCGACTGAATACGAATTTGACGCTTAACCTCCTGCTCCAGCTTCCGCCTCTTGGTGATGTCCTTAATTATCCCCATTAGCATAATGGAATCGGGGCTAATTATCGGCACCGAGGCAAGTTCGACTATTTTCTCAACCCCTTTCTTGGGCGACAATCCAATCTCGTACCTAACCGCATTGGTATTACCCTCTCGCCTCGATTCGAAAACCTGCGCTACAAAGTTCTTGGATCTTTCAGCGATAAGGTCTGTGAATTCGAGGCTCGAGTTGGTCAGCTCCGTCGCGCTATACCCTGTTATTTCACAGAACCGAGAGTTAACGTAGGTAAACTTTCTGTCCTTCATGAGGAACACACCATCGAATGCATTATCAATGAGAAGTTGATAGTTCGATAGCTTTTGTTCAACCTCGGTATCAATTCCCTGCTGATTGGTGCTTTGTTTACTGCTGGATGAGGCTTCCTCTTTAGCTTTCACAACAGCCCTGAGACGGGCATTTTCCTGCTCGAGGAGTTGAAGTTTTCGAGCCACTTCGTCTGGAATTCCTCTAGTTCTTGCCATAGGGTATTAATCAATTGGTTGATTATTTACTAAAGGACGCTGCCCCAATCTCACTTAATTTGTCACCTTGCCTTAGCAATATAGTAATTTTTTTTTGAAGTGGGTTGGAGATGTAAAGCATATTATACAGAAAAAAGCCGACTCCAGGGATAGAATCGGCTTTGAATAGCAAGGGTTACTTTATACCTATTGTATTAGCAGCTCAAACTCGACCTCCAGCGGTTTACCATCGATAAAGTCGAACTGGGTAAGCTTGCGCATTTCGTAGTAAAACTGCCAGTAGTTTCGTATTGCAGCAATGTATCGCTGGCGAGCGTTGTCTCTTTCTGTTTGCGCAATGTTAAGCTCAATAACGTCGATTTTCCCAATAAGGAACCGCTCCTTGGTCACGTTGTATCGGCTTTGGGCAATGGTATCGGCTTTCGATGCCAGCTGCATTTGGGTCTCCTGTAGGTTAAACTCCATTACCTTGAGGTAGATATCCTGCTCAAAATCGGTTAACGATTGCTGGATGTTGGTTCGTATCACCTCGCGGCTCGATTCGGCCATTTTTACTCGCCCCTTACCAAGGCCCCAATCGAGAATGGGAACGGTAAGCCCAATGCGAACGCTCTGCTGATCCATAGGATCAACGTATACATTCTGGAACTCTTCGGCTCGTTGGGTTAAGCCATAGGTTGCGTAAAGGTTGGCGCTAAAACCACGGTTGGCCTTGGCCTGAGCCACATTCCTATCCGACTCAATGAGTTGGCGCTCAAATTGAAGTATGGTGGGGTTATTCTCCTTGGCCAGGGTGTACACATGGTCGAAACGGAGAGTGGTTTTTGGAAAATAGTTGGGCACAATAAGCTCCACGTCATAATCATCGATAATCCCAAGGAACGATTTCAACCTGAATTTTTTCAGCTGTAAATCAATCTCGGCCTCGTTTACCGAGCTGCCAGCATTTAGGTAGCTTAGCTCCATTTGCAGCAGCTCGTTTTCGGCAATGGTACCAATGTTATACCTGCCTTTGGCAATTTGGTATAGCGTGTCGGTGTTGGCGTAGTTTAGCTGTGCTGTCTGTAGGTTTTGCTGTGCCAGCACAAGATCGAAAAAGTACCGAATGGCCTCGCCAGCAATTATTTCCATCGATTGGATATAGCTACGCTTGGCCTCTTGGTACTTAAGGGGCTCAATCTTCCTCTTCCACTTCAACTCGTTGAAACCAAAAATAGGCTGGCTAAAACCAATTTGTATGGGAACCGACATGAAGTTGGTCCCCTTGTTCGCTCCAAAAAAATCGGTGCGCTCAAGGTTGGAGCTGGCAAAAATTCTCCCGCCGGTTAGCCCAATATTTTGGTTTAGCGATAGCCCAACCGATGCCGTATTGGAGTTCTCCTCGATGTATCGGTAGGTACCGTCATCAAGCTGGTAACGAATTAGGCTGCGGTTAAAGCTTGGTAGCGTGCCGTTAAGGGTTATGCTCGGTAGGTACTCTGCCTCGTACGTTCTATGCTCCCAGTAAGCAGCTCGGAACTGATGCTTCGCCAGTATGGCTTGTGGGGAGTAGTCCCTTGCCATTTCGAGCACCTCGTTAAGGGTAAGGGTTGTTTTGGGCGCTTGGGCTGCCACCCAGCTTGCGGATAGTACCAGCGAAACAGCTAGTAATTTTCTCTTTAAAAACATAGCGTGTTTTATATTTTTTATGAAACTATTCGTGTCGTAACGATTCTATAGGATCCCTCTCGGCTGCTCTTTTAGCAGGCGATAATCCAAAGATAACCCCAACCGCAGCCGAAACGCCAAAGGCAACAATTACAGAGGTGGGTGAAACGATGGTTAGTATACCGGCAAAATGTGTGATGAGGAATGAAAGTATTATCCCCAGTATCACTCCTATGAGTCCTCCTGAAACGCTAATGAGTACCGCTTCGGATAGGAACTGGGCAACAATATCGGCCTTTTTTGCCCCAATGGCTAACCTAGTGCCAATCTCCTTTATCCGCTCCATTACCGAGGCAAACATGATGTTCATGATTCCGATTCCCCCCACAACCAGCGATATGCTGGCAATGGCACCCAGCACTATGTTAAAGATATCCTTGGTGCGCTGTTGCTGTTTAAGCAGAAGTTCGGGCACAATAATCTCAAAATCTTTTACCCCTGCATGGCGGCGGAGCATCATGCGGCTAAGTACGTCTGTTGTTGTGGGGATATCCTCTGTATTCTCAACTTGTACAATTATCCTATCGAGCTGATGGTAGTTTTGTGGTGATTGGGATTGGGTTGAGCCTCCATAGATCATCATACCACCTCCCTGAACCACTGTGCTTTGTGTTTTTCGGGCATTAACCAACCCGCGGTTTTGGTAACGCATGAGCATAGTTTTTACAGGGATATAAACGTTGTCGTTATACACGTTTACTCCGGCGCTCTCAAAGCCTGTTAGGGTAATATCGGTTTTTTGGAGTATCCCAACTACCTGGAGCCAAACATGCCCAAACTTTATGTATTGGCCAATGGGGTTGGTTGTGCTAAAAAATTTGTTTTTGATATTTGCCCCAATGATACAAACCGGAATACCGTGTTCGAGCTGGTAATTGGTAAAGAATGTGCCCTGCTCAAGGGGGAGGTTAAACAGCTCGAAGTAATCGGGCGAAACGCCCATGATTTTGGCAGGCATTCTGTGCGATCTGTATTGAACAAATGAGTTTAGGCTAATCTCTGGGCTAGCCATTGTAACCGAAGGAATAATCTCCTGTATTGCCTCCATGTCGAGCAGGGTTAGGCCCGGCGAGAACTTACGGCGCTGCTTCTCACCACCCTCGCCGTTGGTTGCATCTTCCTGCTCTTCGAAAATGGGGTTGATAATGATGTTGTTTACACCCACCATCTTCATTTGATCCAATATCTCTTGCTGTGCCCCATTTCCAATGGCCATCATGCTGATAACGGCAGCTACACCAAATATTATACCCAGGGCCGTAAGCATCGACTTGAGCTTATTTGCCAGTATGGACTCAATAGCGATGGTTACGTCGTGTATATATCTTTTGTACATAATCTTTATGCTTAATGAAATTTAGCAAACAGTTTGAACTGTGGTATTTTGCTCGTACAAGCCTACTTACTAGTTGCTTCCACTAGGCATACGCATTTGACGCCCCTGACCTCTTGCTCTACCATTGTTCTGCTGCTGCTCGTTAGCAGCTTTTTGCTCCTCTTCCAGCCGCTTACGCTCCTCATTTCTTTTGATTATTTCGGGTATAAGCTCTTCTCCGGCTAGCGTAAATCGTTCCAAATTCTCAGGTATGCTTAGGTATACATCCTCGCCCTCGGCAAGTCCCTTTTCAACAATTATGAAATTTTCGTTCTGCTCACCAGTAATTACAATCTGTTTGCGGTTGCGGGTGGTGTACACGTAGCTTAAGCTGTCATCGGCATGAATTGCCTCGAGGGGTACGTAAAGCACATCGTCAAAACTTTTAGTTACAATATGGTTGCTGGTAGTCATGGATGGGCGAAGGATTGGGTCGTACTCGTTAACCCTAATAATCACCTCAAAAACCTTGGCGTCGGTATTGGGGAGCTGCTCACCAATATTGGCTACATCGGTAACTACTCCTGTGTAGCTCTTCTCGGGGAATGCATCAACCCCTACACGTACAGGTTGGTTTGTTTTAAGCTTGCTCACATCAATCTCATTCACGTAAGTCTTAGAT
>JAVERU010000115.1:0-9682 GCA_034006965.1 Tenuifilaceae bacterium | reverse complement strand
AAGGGCTCAGTCGACGAAACCACCCAATCCATAAACTCCGACTTATTGTATGCACCAGCACCAACAGTTACGGCTGTAATATCGAACTCCGAGCTGTGATCCTGCTGCATAAGCTGAAAGGCGGCCATGGTAGCGGTGCCTCCCTCCGAGTATCCTGTCATAAATAGCTTGCCATCGAGTTGCTCTAAATTATTTAGCTTAAAGTACTCCCGTGCAGCTCTAATCATATCGCGAGTAGCATAGGCTAGCGTTGCCCTGTGCTCGTAGGGATGAGGTAAATGTTTAGAAACTCCATAGCCAATATAATCGGGCATAGCTATTACAAACCCTGTGGACGCCAGCATGAAGGCCATAATATCGGCATCGGAACCAAAATTGGAAGGCGCAAGGTCATCTGAGGTGATTGTACCGTGCTGAAAGCTTATTAATGGTTTCAAGAAATTTCCGATAGGGACAAGCAATGCTCCCGATACTTCAACGCTATTGCCCTGTGTATCGATTGTGGTATAGGTAAGTCGCAAACCCTTGACTCCATACCGTATCAAAAACTCAATCTCATCGGGTAGCATATTGCCCCCACCTAGCTGGGCTAGGATATCATCCTTAGATAGCTCAACAACTTGCTCTGAGGCAACAAGGTATTCAGGAATAAATTCATCGGGAGCATCGTCCTTGGAGCAAGAAGCAATGGTGATGATTGATAGAGCTATGATTAAGTAATACTTGTAGTTAAGTGCTTTCATAGTATGCAATATTTTTTGTTGATAGTGTAACAAGCTGACGAAATTAAAGTTTAATCTAAGCTCCAATCGATTGGGCCAAGCCCCATTTTTTCCAGGTAAGCATTTGCCAACGAAAAATGCTTACATCCAAAAAAACCTCGGTACGATGATAGTGGCGATGGATGTGGTGCTTTGAGCACGTAGTGCTTCTGAGTATCGATTAGCTTCACTTTAGCCTGCGCATAGGCACCCCATAGCATGAAAACGATGTGCTGCCTTTGCTCCGATAGCTTGGTAATGGCAGCATCGGTAAATTGCTCCCAACCCCTACCCTGATGCGAACCGGCCTGATGCGCACGTACCGTAAGCGTAGCATTGAGGAGTAGCACACCCTCGTTGGCCCATTTTTGTAAATTCCCGTGGCTAGGCACAGCTATACCCAAATCGCTCTGAATCTCTTTAAAAATATTGACTAGCGAGGGAGGTTGTTGAACTCCCGTAGGTACTGAAAAGCATAGTCCATGCGCTTGCCCTGGCCCGTGATAGGGATCTTGCCCCAGTATAACCACCTTAACCCTATGGAATGGGGTGCTATTAAAGGCATTGAAGATGTTACTACCCGAGGGATAAACGTTGTACCTAGCTTTTTCTTCTAAAAGAAATTGTTTTAGCTTAGCAAAGTACTCATGCTCAAACTCCGTTCTTAGAGCCTCGCTCCAGCTTTGCTCAATTACAGGATTTATGGTATAAGCAGGCATACACCTTTATTTTATAGAAGCAAAGGTAGAAAAAACGAGTAAAGGTTTACCGTTAAATTGCACTAAAGTGAAGCCCCTAAAATTCAGATGTGAAGTGAAATTTGATGTCAGTGAATTTCTCTTGAGCCATCTGAAGTGCGTAGGGCGATTCGGCAAGGAACACTTCCCTCCCCCGCTTATCGGTGGCTAGGTTGGCGTATTTCCTAATCCTAAAATCCTTGAGCTGCTCCTGATTTGTCGATTCAATCCAGCAAGCCTTGTAAAGGCTTATGGGCTCGTATCTACACTTGGCTGTATACTCATGCTCCAGCCTATACTGTATAACATCAAACTGCAGGGCACCTACAGTACCAATAATTTTGCGGCCATTTGCCTTGGATGTAAAGAGCTGGGCAACCCCTTCGTCCATCAGCTGGTCGATACCCTTGGCTAGCTGCTTAAACTTCATCGGATCGGCATTCTCGATGTACCTAAATAGTTCAGGCGAGAAGCTGGGTATTCCCTTAAATTTAAGGTTTTCGCCCTGAGTTAAGGTATCGCCAATTTTAAAGTTACCTGTATCATGCAGACCCACAATATCGCCTGGATAGGCTGTGTCAACAATCGATTTCTTATCGGCCATAAAAGCTGTGGGGCTCGAGAACTTTATCTTCTTGCCCGTTCCGGTATGTAGATATGGCTTGTTGCGCTCGAACACTCCAGAACATATTTTCAGAAAAGCCAACCTGTCGCGATGATTTGGATCCATGTTGGCATGGATTTTAAAGATAAAGCCAGTTAGCTCCTCTTCGAAGGGCGACACCTCTCGGGTTTCTGTAGCAGTAGGGCGTGGATGTGGAGCTATATTAATAAAGCAGTTAAGAAGTTCCCTAACACCGAAGTTGTTTAAGGCGCTACCGAAGAACACCGGCGCCACCTTCCCCTTCTGATAGGTTTCCACATCAAACTCTGGGTACACACCATTCACCAATTCTAAATCTTCTCTAAGCGTTTTGGCGTAGTCTCCAATATGCTTATCAAGCACTTCGGAATTAATATCATCAATCTCCACCACATCATCAGCAACTGTTTGCTTATCGTCGGCAAAAAAGAGGTTCAGCTTCTGCTCAAACATATTGTATACGCCTTGGAAGCTAGGCCCCATGCTAATGGGCCAGCTAAGGGGGCGCACCTTGATGTTAAGCTCGTTCTCAATCTCATCGAGCAGGTCAAAAGGATCTTTACCTTCCCTGTCGAGCTTATTAATAAATACGATCACAGGAGTATTACGCATCCTGCATACCTCCATCAGCTTTCGGGTTTGAGCCTCAACTCCCTTTGCGCAGTCTATTACAATTATTACGCTGTCAACCGCTGTAAGCGTTCGGTAGGTGTCCTCGGCAAAATCCTCGTGCCCCGGAGTATCAAGAATATTTATTTTAATGCCTTTGTACTCGAACCCCATAACCGAAGTGGCCACCGAAATTCCCCTCTGGCGCTCTATCTCCATAAAGTCGGAGGTTGCACCTTTCTTTATCTTGTTGCTTTTAACCGCACCTGCCACGTGTATTGCACCGCCAAACAGCAAGAGCTTTTCCGTAAGGGTGGTTTTACCTGCATCGGGATGACTAATAATTGCGAAAGTACGACGCCTTTTTACCTCAGTGTTAAGTATCATATCCTAAAATTTACGGGGTGCAAAGGTAGAAAAATACATTGACTTTCCATGCTATGAATTTGATAGCACTTCTCTCCAATTCGATTATTACTTAATAATCATTGACTAACTTTAGGTGGTTTATATACTTTTTTATTTAACCCTAAAATGACGTTACTATGGAAACGAAAATTGGGTTTGATTTTCAGATATTTATCAACGACTCCAGGGATGTTTTACTAAATCCAAAGGATTTTTTCTCGCGCATAGAACTTACAGGAGGTAAGGGAGAACCCTTAGTAAAAGCTCTAATTTATGGTGCTGTTGCAGGGCCTTTCTCAATGCTGTGGAGCTTAATGAACTTTGGGGGGTCTTTTTGGTAGCGCTACAGGAGTCGGATTATTCTTCATAACTGTTATTGGTGCTCTTATCGGAGCGTTTATTATGGGAGTGATGGTTCTAATATTCTCTTCGATATGCGGAGGGAATACCGATTATGAGCCAAACTTTAGGGTAGCAGTAGCCAAAATGGTAATACTCCCCATATCAACCTTTTTAAATGTATTAAGCGGATTAAGCTACTGGTTAAGCACATTGTTTAGCCTGGCAGTAAATCTTTACGCTCTTTATGTGCCTTACTTTGGACTATTTGTGGCGCTTGTTTTTAGTTAGCTTTATTATTTGACAAGTTCACCTTATTGAAGACCTGAGCAATCATCCCCAATTTGTACAGATCGAATAGCAAGATGGATGGCCTAGAGCTACAAAGCAGCCTGCGAATTAAGGGGTTGAAAACTCGAAAAATCCATCGCAGGGGATACCCCAACCCAACCTTACGGAAAGCACAGTAGAATTTTAGTAAACGGATATTACTTTGTAAACTTTTTCTTTGATCAGGCACTATACGCATCAACCGAACTAGGTTGATGATTCCTTGCTCAGTTTTAACAAGGTAATCGAAACAAGGTTCAATACCCAAGTGAATGCATGGGTTATTGATATGAAGAACCGATACGCTCTGCTTTTTCAGATTGAGGCCAAAGAGGGTATCCTCATGCCCATACCCTGACATATCCTCGTTAAACCGAATGGCATTGAAAACCTCTTTGCGGATCATGAAGTTTCCGCTTAAAAATGAAACGTATGGCTTAATCTGCCTTCTCAAGGCATTCCGGCTCTCGCGGTACACCCCATAATTCCACCGGAGCAGTAGTTCCGATTTAATTGGTTTGGAACCATACGATGTACCACCACAAATAACATTGGCCTGATCGATAACCGAGTTGTAGTTATTCAAATAGTTTGGCAGCTCGGGCATCATATCGCAGTCTATGAAAAGCAACCAGTTGCCCTGAGCAAAATCGGCCAATCTGTTCCGGATCTTGCTCCTGCCAAGATTATGGTCAAACTCTAGGTAATGCACATTTGAGTTTATGGCCACTTTGGAGTTACGCTTCTTATAGTACGACAGCGATGCATCATCAAAAGCCAATATTTCTACTGAAATATTAAACTCTCGGGCCTGTCGTAATAGCTCCTCGACAAGCTCATTGATATCGAAATTATATATTGGAAGACAAATTGATATCATACCTCGCTATTCGGTTAGTTCGTTTAAATCATCCTCATCACCCTCGAGCAGGGTGTTGGGCAAACTCTTTTTGGCTTTGGCCCCCAAATCCTTAAGTTTTTGCGCTTGATTTACAAGATTTCCGCGCCCCGTAGTAAGCTGGTTCATAGCCTGCTCGTAACTTTTCTGGCTTCGCATAATATTATCGCCAACAGAAGTTAAGCTATCAACAAACCCTACAAACTTATCGTATAGCTGTCCTCCGCGTTCGGCAATCTCCATGGCGTGCCTGTTCTGATACTCACGCTGCCACAGGTTATGGATGAGCCTTAGCGCCGCAATCAGGTTTGTTGGGCTTAGTAGTAGCACTCCCCGGGAGTAGGCGTAATTCCATAGCTCGGGGTCGGCCTGCATTGCCAGGATAAAGGCAGGCTCAACGGGCAAAAACATGGTCACAAAATCGAGGCTTCCGACTAGGTCCTGATAACCCTTTGAACTCAAAATATCTATATGGTTTCGTATGGAGCGAATATGGTTGGCTAGCTCCTTTTGCTGCTCGTCGGGATTTTCGCTTGAACAGTATCGCTCGTAGGCCACCAGCGACACCTTTGAGTCGATTATTACCTTGCGGTTGTCGGGGTACTGAACAATTACATCGGGCTGAAAACGCTTGCCGTCCTCGTCTTTGAATGACTCCTGCACGAAGTACTCCCTATCCTTAACAAGGCCCGATTTTTCAAGAATACTCTCGAGGATCATCTCACCCCAGTTGCCCTGTTGCTTTACTTGCCCCTTTAGGGCGTTGGTAAGGTTATTGGCCTCTTCGCTTATCTTTTGGTTTAGCACAACCAGCTTTTCAACCTCCTTCCCTAAGGAGAATCGCTCCTTGCTTTCCCTGTCGTAAACCTCCTCTACCTTTTTCTGGAATATCTGAATATTCTCCCCAAGGGGTTTGAGCAGCTGCTCTATATTGGTCTGATTCAGCTCAGTAAAACGCTTGCTTTTATCCTCAAGGATACCATCGGCCAAAACTTTAAATTCGTTGGTAAACTTTTTCCCAAGGTCTTCAATCTCAGCTTTCTGCTTATCAAGCGATTCCCTTAGATACTTATTCTCTTTATCAAACTCCACGCCCCTTTCCTTCGATTCGGAGAGCGCTGCCTGAAGTGTTCTAACATCTGCCTTAAGCTGTCCATTCTCGTCGACCTGCTTAGCAAGCTGCTCACTTAACGATTCGGCTTTTATCTTAATTGAGGCGTAATTCCTACTCAGCTCCTGGAATGCCTCAACCCTAACCTTCAACTCCTCTTTGGTAGCAATCAGCTCTTCCTGTAAAGTTGTGTGCTGCTTCTTCACCTCATCGAGCAAAGCCAATTGGGTTGATAATTTTGCCCCAAGATCCTCTCGCTGTAATGTTAATCGTTCAATTTCGGTTTGATATCCAGCTTTCTCTAGCTGTAATCGCTCTAACCTATCCTGTAATACCTTATTGGAAGTTTCTGATTCTACAAACTTTTGCCTAAGTTCATCAGCATTACTCTCCCCCCCATCCCTTTTCAGAAGTATTTTATAAACCAGCACCGTAACAATGGCGCCAATTATTAATCCCAATAGTATTGCAACAGGTAATTCGATCATAGGTAAAATAATTTTTAAAATATGCCATGAAGATACTACTTTTTGCGGCTTCATATCACTTGTATCGACACTTGATAATGATTTATTTTAAGCAAGATGTAAATAGAAACCTATCGGTATTGGCTTACTATTTTATACTTTTGCAGCTCGCAACAGGCATATTATGATTAACAAGCCAACCTTTTGGAGCAAAGATTTTGTGATGCTAACCGTGGCCAACCTACTAATGGCCATCGCTTTTTACTTTATGCTTCCGGTGTTGCCCATCTACCTGGTTGATAAGCTTTCCGTATCGAAGGGTGAGGTTGGAACAATCTTAGCCTTTTACACCATTGCCGCTTTGATGATTAGACCTTTTTCTGGTTGGGCAATTGACACCTTTGGCCGAAAAAAAATCTACCTAATAGCATTCTTACTCTTCTCTGCATCCTATGTAATCTACCCCATAGCATCGGGTGTGCTAGGGTTCCTAGCAATTCGCTATTTTCATGGATTAGCATGGGGCACATTAACAACCACGAGCTCTACAATTGCTGTAGATATTATTCCCCGATCGCGCCGTGGCGAAGGCATTGGCATCTTTGGCCTTTCCATGACCATCGGTATGGCCATTGGGCCAATGATTGCAATACTCATTGCTGGCGAAACACGTTTCAATATCCTTTTTGCATCGGCAATTGCAATTAGTTTTTTGGGGTTCCTTCTGGCGCTCATCATTAAGTACCCAAAGTTTAAATCGTACAATCATAATAAGGTATTTCGCTGGAACGGGTTAATTGAAAAAACCGCTTTGCCTGTATCGGCAAATATGATGCTTGTTATGTTTCCCTACGGGGGTGTACTTTCGTTTATTGCCCTGTATGCAAAGGAAATTGGGGTGCAAAGCAGTGGATTATTCTTTTTGCTCCTTTCTGTTGGTATCGGCTTATCACGGGTTGGCTCTGGGCGTTTAATCGATAAGCAAGGCCCCACCGCTGTATCAGTAATAGGAATAATACTGCTTATCGTAGGGTTTCCTGTTTTGGCGCTAATACAAACCTCGTTGGGATTCCACACTGCTGCTTTAGTTCTGGGCTTGGGCTATGGTATGATTATGCCTACCTTTCAAACAATGGTAAACAATATAGCACCTGCAAACAGCAGGGGTGCAGCCAACTCAACGTTTTTCACTGCGTTCGATCTGGGAATTGGATTAGGAATGATTGGCACAGGTGTTCTATCGCAATGGCTTGGTTTTGGCCATACCTTTATTATATCTTCAGCTATGAACTTAGCTGCACTAGCCCTATTTGTGCTAGGCGTTATTAAGCATTACCAGCACCACAAGTTAATCCAACCCAACAATGAGCATACTAGTTAGCACTGCATACCTTCCGCCGGTTGCCTTCTTTCAACTTATAAAAAGGTATGGGCAGGTTATGGTTGAAGCCTATGAAACATACACAAAGCAAACGTATAGAAATAGGTGCGAGATTTTAACAGCCAACGGACCGCTTGCTTTAACAATACCTGTAGTAAGGCCAAATGGTAACCATACCCTTATAAAAGATATTAGGATAGATAATTCCGTGAAATGGGCAAGAGAGCACTGGCGCGCAATTGAATCGGCATACCGATCATCGGCCTACTTTGAGCTGATTGCTGATTACTTTACACCCTACTACACAAAGGACTGGAACTTCTTATGGGATTTCAACCAATCAATTATAAATACTATTGTAAATATACTTGAGCTGGATATAAAATTTGAGGAGACCTCTAAATTTGAAAAGTCCCCAGATAACACAATTGATTACAGATACGCTTTCAATCCGAAAAAAAAGGAGTTGTTAAGTCCTGAATTTAAAGTAAAGCCCTACTATCAAGTTTTTGAAAACAAGTATGGGTTTACCCCCAACCTATCCATTCTGGACCTACTATGCAGCTGTGGCATGGAGAGTATCCTTATCCTTTAATAAGAAAGGCAACTTAACAACCTTTTGCATCTAAAGCAAAAGCAGAAGACTTTTTGGTCTCCTGCTTTAGCTCTAAAAGGTGCCTAAAATGTTAAAATTTATAGCCTACTGTCATCATGAATCTATTTTGGGCAACATCGCGATTAACAATTGGTGCACCGGGGTACGGCGAGTACTTATCGCTTAGCTGTAGCCTTTGGTATGCCCAATCGAGGAATAAGCTATTAATCCTAAAGCCAAAGCCACCCGAAAAAATGTTAGTATGAGAGCTAGCATAGGGACTACCGCTTGCATATGGGCTACCGTAGTATGCATATCCTCCACGCAAGGCCATCTTACCAACCCATACCTCGCCACCTGCTCTTAGGTTAAATGTATTGGAAAACTCACTCCTTATTGTTGCATTCTCATTTGTAAACCTGTACCCATCGCCACCCTTACCGAACCGCATGGTGGAGTAATCAACATACTCGTAATCTATGCTCAGTAACCCTACCTTACCAAAAGTATACGCAGTTGATACAATCAGTTTGAAAGGGGTTTCAATTTTATAATCGTATGCATTTAAAGGTGATTCTTCGTTGGTTAACCCTAGTAAAAAGTCGGATCCCATTACAGCGTAATATCTTTCCGACAAATCGTAGAATGTTGGTGTATGAGCAGCAATACCAAGGCGCAGCTCTGGGATAGGCCTGTAGATTGCACCCACTTTAAAGTTTAAGCCGTATCCCTCAACGGTAAGCGTTTGGTTATAATACATTGAGCGGAAAAGATCGCCATTGGGCAGCAGTTGGTTTGAAGATAATGCGGACTCAGAATAAAATATCTTTTGCTTAAAGTATACATTCTGGATTCCAAGCGTTGCCCCAAAGTAAAACTTATTGGAGACATTGCCACCAATAGAGAAGGTATATTCACCAATTCCACCAATGGTCGACAGGGTTTGATCTTGATCTACTCCGTCACCATCGTTCAATGCCCTCTTATAATTGTCATCTCCCTGCACAGTGTCAATTAAGAAATTATTCCAAGCCAATATTGCATCCCACGGTGCAAGGGTATTAAAGTAAAAGTTGTCATCATCGGGTATGGTAAGATCCTCATAGTACTCACCCTGTGCTTGATTGGCAAAATGATTCATTATAGAATTGTTGGTATTTCTACCTAAAGCAGTGGTTTCGCTATAAAAATCGTTTACCCGATTGTACCCCACACCAAAATTCAGCATCACCAACCCCAACTCATCCTCGCCCTGAGAAAATCTGTACGATCCAACAATGCCAAGATTATCGAACATTACACGGGTTCTCTTATCTTCGAATGGAGAGTTTAGATAGTTGGTATTGTCAAGCCGTGATTTTAGCGTTGGAGTAATAGTAAACTCCGACGAACGATATACGCCA
>JAVERU010000114.1:0-9757 GCA_034006965.1 Tenuifilaceae bacterium | reverse complement strand
GCTAGCGCAACGGCGTGGCTCGACTCCACGGCTGGGATAATGCCCTCAAGGTGCGATAGCAGCTTGTAGCCCTCAATGGCCTCATCATCGGTTACAGCGAAGTAGTTTGCTCTTCCTTTATCCATAAGGTATGCGTGCTGTGGGCTTATTCCGGGGTAATCCAATCCTGCTGCAATGGAATGCGACTCAACCGGATTTCCGGCGGTATCGACTAAGCAGTACGAGTAGGTTCCCTGAAAAACAGCTGGTTTACCTAGCGATAGGGTTGCGGCGGTATTCTCCAGCGTAGCATTACCACCGCCCTCGGCGCCATATATTTCTACCTCCACATCATCTAAAAAGCCCGAGAATAGCCCTATGGCATTGGATCCACCACCAACACAGGCAAATATTGATTGAGGCAATCTGCCCTCGGCATTTAGTATTTGCGCCCGTGCTTCCTGTCCAATTACGCTTTGGAAGTAGCCAACCATTCGTGGGTAGGGGTGAGGTCCAACCTGCGAACCCAGCAAGTAGTAAGAGTCGGGATGCTCAATGTAGTAGCCCAGGGCAGCATCTACAGCGTCCTTTAGGGTTTTTGTGCCCAAATCGGTGGCAATAACCTCGGCTCCAAGCAGCTGCATACGGCGTACGTTAAGCGCTTGGCGTTCAACATCTATTGCTCCCATAAAAACCTTGCAGGGTATGCCCATAAGTGCTGCTGCTGTGGCAGATGCCACGCCATGCTGTCCAGCACCCGTTTCGGCAATAATCTCCTTGGCACCCATACGCTTGGCAAGAATTATTTGCCCAATGGTATTGTTAATTTTGTGCGCGCCGGTGTGGTTCAAATCCTCACGCTTTAGGTAGATGGTTGAGCCAATATGCTCGCTTAATCTACGTGCATAATATAGTGGAGATGGCCGCCCAACATACGTTTTTAGGTAGTGAACAAACTCCTTTTGAAACGATTCGTTGCGTACCTCCCTGTCGAATGCCTCGGCAAGCCTAGCCAAAGGCTCGGTAAGTACTGGCGGAACGTACGCACCTCCGTAATTTCCGTACATTCCATTGCTATGGTTTAGCATTGAACTTAGGGTCGATACTTGAACTTGTGTATTTGTTATATTTGTGGTTTCCATAATTTCTGTTTTTTACTGATTTTAATTTGTGTTAACATTTGTTGATTCATTCACCATCCTAACGAAGGCAGGTCATTCAATCTCTTTTTGACGCTGACAGGTGCTTTGCACGCTGTCAGGTCATTAATCATCCAATCAACCTTTTCTATTTCTCGTGCACATTATAGCATTGCACACAGCGCCCACGTAGGGTGCAGGCTTTTGCTGGGCGGGGAGGCCCCGCCAACGTCATGTCCAAATCAGTATCAGAAAAAAATGCTTCAAAATTGTAAGTTATCGTGCTAAAAAAAGAAAGGCCGCAGGGGTTACCTGCGGCCTTATATGGTTACTTGAGTAGTAGCAATAAGGTTAACGCCCCCTAGTTTGAGAGTTTTTACCTTGCCACCACCAAGAAATGCTAATCATAGTTGTCATTTTGCTATATTCTTACTCCGCAAATTAAAATACATTTATTTTGATAACCAAACATTATCTTAAAAAATTATGCGATAATATTTTTTCTACCTGGAAATAAGTACGATAGAATAACAAAAACTATCAGCGAGGCGGTGATACCAAAAATATTGGGATCTAAGTTAAATGGTAGTTTCACTGTTAGCAGCGTGAGTGTTAGGGTTGTTCCGCCACCAACAAGCATACTCCAAAATGCCCCAATGGTACTCCCTCTCTTCCAATAAAATGCCCCCAGAACTGGAATGAACAGTCCGCTTACCATGAATGCGTAAGAGTAGAGCATTAGCTCCAGCACGTTCTCCATTTGCCATGCAAGCAGTAAAGCGAGAACACCTAATTATTAGCGTTATGATTTGCGAAACTCTAAGTGTAGATTTTTGCCCCTCGGGCAATTTAAACAGCTTACGCAGGATGTCGGTTTGCACATTGCCCGATGCCGCCATAAGGCAGCTATCGGCAGTTGACATGATGGCCGAGAAGTAGGCCGACATCATCAAACCCATTAACCCTACGGGCAGTATGGTGCGAAGGAGAAGAGGTAAACCCATCTCAGCATCCAAATCGCTACCTGGGCCAAAATCCATATAGGCAAACATCCCATTCTCGAAGGCTACTCGGGCAAACAGGCCCAGGATAACACCCATAAATGCCATTAGGGGCCACTCAAAAATTCCTGCAATATACCATGCTCGTTGCGCTTCCTTGGCTGTACGGGTTGAGTAAATCCGTTGGTATAGGGTCATCCCCACAAACCAAATGGGGATAATGGTAACTGCCCAGTTAAGCAGCGTTTGCCACTCCACATTGTTGAGCGCCAAGAAATCTTTAGAGAGCGTGCCGCGAATAGCCTCCATTCCGCCAATGGATTGGTATCCCAAGGGAATCCCAATGAGTATGAGCCCTGCCATAAGGATTATCCAC
This sequence comes from Tenuifilaceae bacterium, assembly GCA_034006965.1. GTDB lineage: Bacteria > Bacteroidota > Bacteroidia > Bacteroidales > Tenuifilaceae > Perlabentimonas. The sequence goes on along the minus strand of JAVERU010000114.1, from coordinate 7,262 downwards.
TGAAAAGTATCGGTATATATCACAGCTTTTAATCCTCCCATTACTGTGTATAGTACAGCTATTACACCCATAATTATTAGGGCTGTATTAATGTGGAGGTTTTGGAACGATGCCGATGCCAACTTTGCACCGGCTAGTAGCTGCGAACTGGTGAAGCCTACGTACCCAATGGCTGAGATGATCCCAGCCAATAGGGCGACTTTGGGGCTATAGAAATGTTCGAAAAGCTGAGGAAATGTAAAAAGCTTAAGTTTAGATGCTATTTTGCTTGCCTTAGGAATAAGAAAAACAGCGCTAAGCCAGGCGCCCACGAGCCCTGTAAAGAGCATCCACGAGCCCGATAAGCCCATAACAAACCCAAGACCACCAAGGCCAATGGAGAACCCTCCACCCACATCGGTGGCCACTACCGAAAGACCCACATGAAAACTGCTCATGGTGCGCCCTCCTACATAGTAATCGTCGGCATTCTTGTTCCTACGGAGAAAGTAATACCCAATGCCTAGCATAAATATCATGTAAACTACAAATATGGAGAGGTCGATAATATGCATAATACTAACTTTTTGCTGCGTTGTGAATGCTTTAGGAGTGCAGCTAGATTTAATTCGAAAAATTTGACCCATGGGTGATCATGCAGATTTGCAATCCCGATTCCCATATCACAAATCTATGGCTTTGAATTTTAAATATCAAAGAAAAGTTTGCCATAGCATGAACAACCCAATGCTTTGTATAGCGACTTAAATCCTATGACTAATGAATATGAATTTCTCGCTGCGCTCGAAATGACTCGACTTTCAATGGGTCAAGGTGGGTGAGGGGGTGATGGCGGCTTTGCCGCCATCACCCCCTCACATCTCACAGCGTAACAGCCTGACATTTAGAGCGCAGCGAGATCACGAAGTAGCAGCGAAGCTAAATCTATTGCATGAATATCATTATAAAAAATTCTTGGTCTGACGCTTGTGATATCTTATGCAAAAATGGTTGAATATACTTGACCGGTACTTCAATATTTTGTAAATTACCCATGAATCCTTTAAAAAGATAATGCTATGGACGACAAACTAATTGTAATAGCCAACGAGACCTATACCAGCGCGTTAGTTCTCCAGAGTTACTTGGAGTCCAATGGTATAAAGTGCTACCTAAAAAACGTGAACCTAGTACAGCCCAACGTATCGGATAATGTAAAGGTTCAAATTTCCGAGAACGATGCTGAGAAGGCCATAAGGCTTTTGGCCGAGTATAGGCTGGAGAAGGTTAAGGGAGAGGGACAACCCCGAAAAATACTGGTTCCCGTCGATTTCTCTGAGCATTCGAAAAATGCAGCTTACTTTGCCCTTAAGCTGGCAAATATCTATAAATCTGAGGTTAAAATACTGCACGTTTTCAACTCGCCAGTGGTCGATATGATACCCTTCACCGATGCGGCCAGCATCCAGATTGATGTTGATATTAGCTACCAAATCCTTCAGAAAACGGCCAAGGAGAACCTAATCAAGTTTTTTAATAAGCTTCGGAAGTATGCAGACGATAAGGGTATGAAGGAGGTGCGTATTGGCTACTCGCTTCGCGAGGGGTTTGCCTCTTACGCAATTGTTGATATGTGCAGGCGCTATAAGCCGGGAATGGTGATAATGGGAACCAAAAGCGAGGGGTTTAGAAGTACCGAGCTGGTGGGTAGCGTTGCTGCCGAGGTGGTTAGCGATACCAAGGTTCCCATTCTGGTGATACCCGAGCATGCTAACCTAAAGGATATTGATGAGGTTAAAAATGTGCTATACGCTACTCGATTCGACGATAACGATTTTGTGGCTATCCGCAAGCTGGTTACCATTCTATCGGGCTTTAGCGTAAATCTGGTTTGTGCCAACGTAAGCGATGACCCCGATAATAAGATGATGCAAGCTAAGCTGAAAAGTCTGAAGGAGTATGCCAAAAAATCACTCAAAAAAACCCCTATAGAGTTTGAGATGATCAAGGGCAAGAGCGCTTCGGAGGCTTTCAAGGGATATATCACTGGTAAAAACATCGACCTTATGGCGTTAACAATGCACAAGCGAGGTATGCTAGAGCGTCTTTTCAACCCATCGCTGACCCGTAAAATGCTTTCCGACGCTGAAATCCCATTGCTAATATTTCCCGAATAGGGTAGATGATACACAATTAGAAAGCCAGAACCGCTAGGTTCTGGCTTTCTAATTGTGCAATGGAAGGTGCATTACTGCATATTGTGGAATACGTTGGTTACATCGTCGTCATCTTCAAGCTTCTCAATGAGTTTTTCCACATCGGCCTGTTCCTCCTCGCTCAACTCCTTTGTTTCGTTGGGTATTCGCTCAAACCTGAATGTTTTAATGTTGTATCCGTTATCCTCAAGATACTTTTGTATAGGGCCAAAGCCTGTAAACTCAGCGTAAATCATAATGCTATCATCGTCAGCAAAAACCTCTTCGGCGCCAAAATCGATAAGCTCCAGCTCCAGCTCTTCCAAATCAACGCCCTCCTTAGCCTCAACCTCAAAGGAGCACTTACGGTCGAACAGAAAGTCGAGCATACCAGTTGTACCCAGCGTGCCACCATGCTTGGTAAAGTAGCTGCGCACGTTGGCCACGGTACGGGTTGGATTATCGGTTGCCGTTTCAACAACAATGGCTATGCCATGGGGGCCTTTGCCCTCGTAAACTACCTCTTTGTAATCCTTAGTATCCTTCTCGGTTGCCTTTTTAATAGCCCTTTCAACATTATCCTTGGGCATATTCTCCGATTTGGCGTTCTGTATGGCCAGTCGCAACCTTGGATTGGTATCGGGATCGGGGCCACCTGCCTTAGCGGCTAGGGTGATTTCTCTACCTATACGGGTGAATACCCGGGCCATATTGCCCCAACGTTTTAGCTTACGCGCCTTTCTATATTCAAATGCTCTTCCCATTTTTTTATGATATTTTTTACAACACGCAAAAGTATTAAACTATCGCTTACGCCATTAATAAATTGTTGGATTTTTGCGGATTGAACAGCAAAATTTTAAGATTACCTCTTGTAATATTCATATAATCAAGTACAAAACATTTTTTTTGAAAATTTTTATAGTAAAGTTTGCATGCTAACCAATAAATGTATTACATTTGTATTAAACAAGATGATTAATACATAATGATTAATTCAATATCTTATGGCAAAAATCAATTTACTAACCGATTTACTCACTGCCTGGGAAGAGACCTACAAAAAGGGGCAGCTCACGCTGTGGATATTCCTGGCGTTAAAGGACGATAGGAAATACGTTGATGAGATTAAAACCTTTGTCGAGGAACAATCGAACAACACCATGACCTGCGAGGAGCAAAGCCTTTACCGCACCCTACGCAAGTTTCAGCATCTGGGGGTGGTCGATTTTGAAACAGGCAAGGGGAATAAAGGCCCAGAACGAAAGTACTACTACCTTACCGATTTGGGCGTTAATTTACTCGATCAGTTTGTGCAGCGCAACATCAGCCTATTCTTTAATCAACGAGTTAAACAACTACTAAATTTGGAGGAGAAAAAATGAAGTTTATCACAACCAACCAGCTGCGCTTTGCAGCAGTTCTAATTGTGCTTACCATACCGTTTAGGTTGGGCTTAAGCCGCTTGCTCGATGCCGAAATGTTTACCATGGCTTGGGTGTTGGCATTAGTATATGCAGTCGTAATTTTTGCCATGGGGTGGATTTTTGGCCGTAAGGATCACGAGTCTTTACCCATTTACGATATTGGTTTTCGGTTTCACCTAACAACCTATATCATATGCAACGCCATAGCAGAAATACTTTTCTATTTCAATTTTAACTCTAGGTTTGAGAATGTTAAGGTAGTGCATCTAACTGCAATTTACTGGGGGGTATTTCTGTTGATCCATTTTGTTGTATTCATGGCAACTCGTCGAAATGCCATAAAGGGAATAGAAAAATCGGAAATTTTTGAATAGAATGTATATTTTATCTGGGCTATAGCCTCTGTTGGGATTAAAAGATTCCGATGGAGGTTTTCTACTGCATATGCCGATATGGCACAAATGGCTACATAGATAGTGACATTATGGCTTATAAGTTGATTTGGTATCTACTTTGAAATATGCTTTATCGAAGCGTAATTACAAAATAGATGTTTAACTAAAAATATGGAGGGTTTAGCTATGATACCAATGTTAAGATCTAGAGGTAGTAGTATTCCCAGCTTAGTGGATACCTTTTTTGGTGATGATTTTCTGTCGAACTTTTTCGATAACACCAACCTGGGAACTGTTCCAGCAGTGAACATAATTGAGAGCAAGGATGACTTTGCCATTGAGGTGGCCGCCCCAGGCCTCGAGAAGAAGGATTTTAACGTGGATGTTCACAACAATGTGCTAACCATCTCGAGCCAAAAGGAGTTTAAAGACGAGCAAAGGGACGAGAAGGTGATGCGTCGTGAGTTTAGCTACACCGCATTCAAGCGTAGCTTTAGCCTACCCGATGGCGCTGATAGTGACAAGATTAAGGCAAGCTACAAAGACGGGATTCTTACCGTTACCATTCCCAAAAAAGAGGAAGCCAAAGAAAAGCCAGCACGCCAAATCTCCATCTCGTAGCGTGGTGTAGGTTAATAGATTGATTATTAAAAGGCGGGTTTTCCCGCCTTTTTTTGTATATTTACCTTAACCATGTGGTGTTACCAATGAATAGCAATCAGTACCAAAGCCTAAAAATCGAGTTGCAAAAAATATCAACAGAAATTCCCCTAACATGGGGAGCGGTGCAGAATGATGCTACTGATAGGCTTATCAATCTGTTTTCTATTCAAAGCTATGCCGAGTTGCACCACAAGATTCGGAACCTACCTGATAACGCCCAACACTACTTTCAGCATCGTTGGTTTTTATGGCAATGCGCCAGGTGCGATGAGTTTATCTTTGCTACAAATGGTAACGTAAAGCCTAACCCAAATCCCAAGGATCAGACGTATGATGTTGAATTCAATGGTAATCCGGCGCTACGCTTTGACATTAAAAGCACCAAGGTACCCCAAAAGTTTCGTAGCGTAATGTCAACGGTATTTAGAAGTCCCGAGTTACTGGTCCACTACTACTATACTCACCAAAGCACCGGTGTTCGTAGCTGTATGCAGAATCGAATATTTGTAGTACACCATTCCTTTGTATCCACTCGTAATGCACTAAAATTGCGTTGTCAGTGGGATTTTAAGGAGAAAACCTTTACGGAATACGCCGGGCGAGTTACCGACAAGGCAAAGTTTATTAAGCATGGCGATGTAAAATCCGATATCATCTTTATTATCGAAAATCGCGATGGAACCCTTACAAGGCGTTTTGTGGCAGTGTAAAAATGCTTACTTTTGCCATGCAAAGTGGACAAATTTAGACATTAAGCAATGAGCAGTAAGTTTCACTCCATTGTAGAAGTGGCGCAAATGCTTAGCCTCTCGCAAAAAACGGTGCGCCGTCATATTGCCAGCGGCAAGCTCAAGTCGGTTAAGGTGGGCGGTGTTTACCGAATTCCCGTTGTTGCTCTTGAGGATTTTATCAACCTATCATCACAGCAACCTGAGCATTTCAATTTGGATGGCAAGGTGAAGAATAATAATCGGAAAAAAATTTCTGTAGGATACAGGGGAGCCAACGGAACCGATGAGGTTAGCTGGATTGATATTGATGATGTGTGGGCAGAACCCACAAAGAGTGAACTTACGTTTGTCGATCTGTTCTCGGGTGCCGGAGGTATTACCAAGGGATTCGAAATGGCTGGCTTAAAAGGCATTTGCGGGCTCGACTGGTTTCCCGAGGCGGGAAAAACCTACCGCCGAAACTTTTCGCATCCGTTTATTGAGGGCGATATTAAGTGCAACGACAAGAAGAGAGCGTTCTACGAAACGGTTAAAAGTGAGCTTAATGGTCGAAGGCTAAACATTGTGGCGGGCGGTTTCCCTTGCCAGGGATTTAGCTTGGCTGGCAATAGAATAGTTGACGACCCAAGAAACTCGCTGTACAAGGAGCTGCTGGATATTGTCAAAGCTCTGCAACCCGAGTTTGTGGTGTGCGAGAATGTGGTCGGGCTTAGATCGATGCTGGGCGGTAAGGTGGAGCAGATGATTCTGAACGATTTTGAGCAGGCAGGTTACAGCATCAATGTAACCGTGCTGCGAGCAGCCGATTACAGCGTTCCGCAGAAACGCGACCGGGTAATTTTTATTGGTAACCGTATAGGCAAACCTAATTTTCATCCAAAGCCATTTTTGCAACCCAGCCACTATGTTACCACAGGCGAGGCCATTGCCGATTTGATGGATAAACCCGACGATCCCGCATTTAACCATGTGGCCACCAAGCACAGGCCCGATATGGCGGAGCGTATGCTTGCGCTGGAGGCTGGCAAAAGCCTGTACAAGGGCTACTCCGATGCTTGGAAAAAATGTGCATGGGACGAGCCTTCATGCACTATCAAGGAAAACCATGGCGGGGTAAATGTGCATCCTACGCTGCCAAGGGTTCTCACGGCGCGCGAAATGGCCCGCTTGCAGTCGTTCCCCGACGATTTTATCTTTGAGGGACCAAAAAACAAACAGCTGGTGCAGCTGGGCAATGCCGTTCCGCCACTGCTGGCTAAGGCCATTGGGCTGGCCATTCGCAAATCATATAACGATCTTTAATATCAACATAACTAAACACACTATGGATTAGAAATCTATAGGTTTTAAAAGCGGTAATGAATGAAATTCTTTACCGCTTTATTTTAATATCCAGTTGCTCGTTTGGCTGTTGGGTGTGCTCAAGGCACGCCTGCCCCATTTCACCCGTTATATTGCCAGTACTCCAAACCCCATAACCTACTTCGCCCCCAATACTTCTTGCTCAACGCAGTAAACTCCTGTTGGAAAAGTCGAGAAGTACTACCTTTCAATTTCTTTACCAAGGGACTTATACTCAAGGAGGGTGCTTACTCAATATGAATATGATCCTTGCTCACTTCCCTCTTTAGATGAAACATTCTCCGAATTACATATTTGAACCACCAAGTCTCGACATCGTACTTGAACATCGCCCTTCAACCCATGATAACGATACTTCGTCACCCATACGATATGGGCTATTAAGCGACTCACGGAATGGGATCTTCTTCGTTGATATTCCATCCTGTAAATCTATGAAATTTACAGAAACTAAAGTACCTACAATGAAATTGCAGGGTTTTAACCATTGTTTAGGATAATAAAAAATAA
>JAVERU010000113.1:0-9856 GCA_034006965.1 Tenuifilaceae bacterium | reverse complement strand
GTAACGCCAAAAGGGTATTGCTGAATACCTTCCACGACATACAGCCAGAATTCCTCCAGAGTTATCTCAATGAATACTGCTATATGTTTAACCGACGATATTTTGGGGAAATGAAATTTGACAGGCTTATGGTAGCTGCAGCTAGTTATAAAAATGAGTTTAGGTATAACATTGAGTAATCATTTTATATAAACTCCATGTATAGCTCTCGCAAGCCTTTCTACTGAATACTTTTCATTTAATTCGATTTTTTCAGCGTGCTTTTTTCGAATATCTCGTGCTGTAAATTCAAACTGCTTTCTAAAAAATGGAGTTCTAAAGAGTTGAACCACTAAGAAATCAATTATGTCACCCGTTCGAATGACTGAAACGATTTCCATTTCTTTATATTTATAGACTTTTTCTCCTAAATCAATGAAACTATTAATCAATGGGGATGAGATACGTTCATTATATTTTTTAATCAAAGAATCAACATAACTTTTATCATCTGTCTCGTTAATTAAAAATCTAGATAGGTCTTCTGGGTCAATATCATAGAAGTTTTTACTGAATCCAATCTTATTAACAGGTATTCGTTTTTCTCCAAGGTATTTGTACTCTTTTTTGTCAAAAACGAATACTTTGTCCTTCTCTGAAAAAGTCTTTAAATAATATTGAGGCACAAAATGTTGATTAGGTCCAGCCATTATTGTTTGTTACTATCTCGTTTCGTTAATTACAGCCAACTAGCTTATAAAACTACTAAAACCAAATTCTAACAACAAACTATCCTACTCAAAACTAACCCCCGGCAGCCCCCAAACAATCTCATTGGTTTGCATGCTTACGTTTATGATGCTTAGGAATAGGTCTAGCATGTAGCGTGGGTTGCCCACCTCGGTGGCCCAGTCGTTGGGGTCGTTTTTGATGCCGCTTTGCTTATCTATTTTAACCTGATTATCTTGAACTATATGTCCATTTTAGCACTTGCTATTATATAATGTAATTCTAGCCTAGTTTTAAGAATGTGAATACGTGGATTTTAATTATAACCTATCAAAATGTTTTTACAAATTTTTACTTACTGACTTTCTTTCTCTTCTTTTCCAATAAATCCTTTATATCTATTGGCGGCATTAAATAAATACCCATAGGGGCAAATGCTGTTTGCTGGGCTATGATATTACGTAAGTTATTTATCATCATATTGAGCGACGAAAAAATTCGGAGGTTGTATGCAATTCCTTTTTCTATATTCTTTTCATCAAGTTCAAAAACACCCATGCCTTCAACAGAAAGAGCATATCCTGATTTCTTTTTGGAGTTGTTTATCTTTATTTCAACAAAAACCTGTATGTGGGTTGTTGAATTTTGAAGGGGTTGATGAGCAAAATCGATATCAATGGGGTAAGATTCAAATAGAATTTGAGGAACAATCTCATCTTCCTTTGGAACAATAAACTCGAAACTGTTCTTTACAAGATGGAATACCAGTAATTTTAACGGTGATGATTTAGCTCTCATGATGCTAAGGGTGTATCTTCTGGATTTGTTAATACTTCAAAATTGCCAAATAGTTTCCGGTTTTCAACCATACTGTAGCAACCCTCTTTAACCCATATTTTATGAGCCTGTGAGATTGCTTCAACAATCCGTTGCTCAATCTCATCCTTAGTTGAAACTGAAAATTGTATACCTAACTCCTTTTGAATTTTAGCAAGGATTGTCCAGTTTGGTTTCCTGTCGCCCCTGAAAAGTTGTGTAATAAACGACTGTGATGTTCCAACTTTTTCAGCTAAAGCCTTTTTGCTAATATTCTGTGCCTCCATTTCAGCATCGATTATGCTGAGAAACCTAAAGGCAATCAATTGGGCATCATGTTCAATCTGCTCATCGGGGGTTATTGATGCAAATAGGTCGTCAAATGCCTTTTTTATCTCCTGAGGGGTCTTCAATTTCGTAGTCATATTTGGCAACTTTATGAATTAACGTCTTTAACTCTTTCGATAATCCTTGAGTTTTCTTTTTTGGGTAAAGTTCGGCAGTTATTACAACAAATATTTTACACTCTAACGTAATCTCCTTACAGTATATACGGTCGTTCTCCTGACCCTTGAAAAACTTCATAGCCCTAACACCCTTACTCTGCTTGTCTGGCTCTTCCTTATCATAGAGCTGTGGGTTACGAAGTCCTGCTAGTATAAGATTACATATATCTTCAAACTTATTTAAGTGCCGCCTATCCTGCTTGATGTAGGTCATTATTGCCTCGAAGCTATTCAAGTCCACAGCAATACAACGCTTCCCATCCTCCGATGTTCGAATAATAACTGCCTTTCTTTTCATGCAAAATTAAGCAATAGGTTAATTAATTGCAAAGTTATTAACATTTATAATAAGTTTTCAACATCGAAAAACGATTAATATACATATAATCAGCGACATAATAAATGCTATTTAAAATAGTTCTACAATAAATAAGCTGTTAAAGGTATTAAATATAAAAAAACAAACTTGCCAAAAAAATCTAACTAATTTAGTTTATCTAATTAACATAGAGATAAATAAAGTGATGCTCTAACCAAACTCCACCCCCGGCAGCCCCCTAACAATCTCGTTGGTTTGTATGCTTACGTTTATGATGCTTAGGAGTAGGTCTAGTATGTAGCGTGGGTTGCCCACCTCGGTGGCCCAGTCGTTGGGGTCGTTTTTAATGCCGCTTTGCTTGTGGGTGGTAACTTGGTATCGTTCCATAATCCACTCTATGGCGCTTTTGCCATTTACAACGTAGTTGTATGCATCGGGTGGGATGTTGGTAATGGTTATTCGGCTGTTGTAGATAATGGTGTCCTTTTGGTCTTTCTTGGGGAAGCGCATTTTTTGAACTCGGTAAATGGTGTCTTCGACAGGCTCAGACACCGAAGGCTTAGATACCGAATGCTCAGGTATGGTGTCTTCGACAGGCTCAGACACCGAATGCTCAGACACCGAAGGTGCGCCGTTAACAACAACCCCCTCGTAGGGTGGAACGCTCTCGTAGTTTATGTGTAAATCGGCCAATTTGCGGCCTGCCTTGCTGAATGCCCAAAAATCGCGAACATCCTCTACCAAGGGTAGACGGGGTAGCATCTTCTTTAGGTCGTTGGCAAACTTGGCCCGGTACTCGGGGCTATGCAGAAAGCCATACACGTAGTAGAAAATATCTTCCTTGGTTATTACGGTGGTTGAGCCTGTCGAAACCCCGTATTGCTTTTTAGCTCTCTCTAGTATAAAATCGCTAATGCCATCCCTGCGGATATAGTCGCTTTCGCCACTATCGGCATTATCAAAAAGTGTGCGTTGCTGTACCTTGCGTTCCTCGTAGTAGTATAAAGGAAAAGCTTGTGTATCTCCATTGAAATGTAGATCTGGAATCATATCAGAAATTAATACGCTTCCATCTTTGTAACTTGCAGAAACACAAATCACCAAATTCTCACAGGAAGGGTTTGGAAATAGTTTAGGGATTTGATAAATCATTTCATTTAAAGCACGAGAAAAATAAAGAAATTGTTTAAAAAAAGGTCGATACTGACTTATTACAACCTGACCATCTTCAAATTTATGTTCTTTATTTTTTTCTACATCCCACAGCAAGGCTCTAGTCCAACTTATTGCTTTTGCGTCGAAAAGCACGCTGTTTTTTGCTTCTAATGAAGGTCTTGTTTCTCGTTCTTTTATATACTTATCCTTTTGAATCTTGTAGAAACTTAATGATTTGATAGTGGTCTCAATGAGCGAGTCCTTATTTGAATTATAACACCAAGCATCCCTTTGTGTTTTCAAACCATTAGAGTAGTATGAAATAAAAAACGTATTGTTATTTGACTTTTCTTCCTTATCGCCAATTGGAATAAACGTATCAAACACATCATTCCGTTGGCTAATCCAATCTCCGTGGTCATTAGGTTTAAGGGTTTTCCAGCTCATTTGGGGGTTAACCACCGATTTAAACTTGCTAACAATGGCCAACTTCTCCTCGCGGTTTAGATAATCGCCAATGTCGTGGTAGTAGATGGTTGCCTTATCTGCTTTCTGCCTAGGTTTCTTAACCAAAAAGGTTATTGATATTGGAGTGCGTGAGCCACCACCAAAAACGTTACCTGCTTCCTTTTGGCGTAACTCGCCACTAGTTCTTGCATTGCCACGAGTATTAAAAACCCAAATGCTTGAAAACTCCTTTTGTAATACCTTTCTAAACCCATCGGTGCTATTGCCATCGAGCCAAGCCCCATTGCTTACAAAAGCAATAATGCCACCGTGCTCGGGGTCTAACCGGTCGGTACTCCAACGGAAGGCTTTAATGTACGAATCGTAAAGGGAGTTTTTATTGGTAGCATCAGTTTCCTTGGCATAGGTGTTAGCAATGCGGGCATCGAGTTTTGTGTACTTTAAGTTCTGCGCATTATCGTTTGCCGATTTTTGCCCAACGGAGTAGGGTGGATTGCCCATAATAACCCTAAGCGGTGCTTTCTTCTGTGCTTCAACCCTTGCTGAGTTTTTGGGGAACATCTCGGAGAAGAGCTTGCTGTTCTCATCGGTTTCGCCCAGTTGGAATGTATCGGTTAGCACAATGCCCTCGAAAGGGGTATAGTTTTCAGTGCCAATGCCATCATCGGGGTCGGGTGTTGCATCGTGGTATGCATTCTCAATATTTACGGCTGCAATGTAGTAGGCAAGCAATACAATCTCATTGGCGTGTAACTCGTACTTGTACTTGCGCTCAAGGTCTTTCTCCTCAATTAGTCCGCTTTGCAGCAGGCGGGTAATAAATGTGCCTGTACCTGTAAACGGATCGAGTATATGGATATTCTCGTCGGAGATGCTGCGCCCAAACTCCTTCTTAAGCACATCGTTCACGGAGTGTATAATAAAATCGACCACTTCAACGGGGGTGTAAACTATGCCCAGCTGCTCAACCATTTTTGGGAAGGCTGCCTTAAAGAACTTATCGTACAGCTCAATAATAATCTTCTGCTTGCCCTCGGCATTGTCGATACCCTCGGCACGTTTACGCACCGATTCGTAAAATTTTTGCAGGGTTTCGGATTCCTCGGCTACGGATTTGCCCTCCAGCTCGTTGAGCATACGCTGCATAGCTGCTGATACGGCGTTGTTCTTTACAAAGGAGTAGCCCTCGAAAAGAGCCTCGAAAACTGGCTTGGTAATAATATGCTGGGCAAGCATCTCAACGGCCTGATCCTTGGTAATGCTTGGGTTTATGTTTTTTTGTAATCCTGCTAAGAAATTCTCGAAAGCTTGTCGCTGATCCTTCTTGTTCTCAATAAGGTAGGTAATTCGTTCAATTTGCCTATCGGCAATAATGGCCACATCCTTTGCCCATTGCTCCCAGTATCTACGGTCGCCCACCTTTTGCACCATACGGGCAAATACAACGGACTGCAGCTGCTCGAACTGAATGGCGAGCTGCTGGCCAATATCGTTTGTGGTTTCGTAGGCGGGTGAATTGCTATCGCTGGCAATGGGGTTTCCATCCTCATTAAATGTGTATTCGGGTCGCCCAACCAGAATATTATTGGGTCTTTTTTTGTTTAGTTCAATCTTGTTAACGGTGGCGTTAAAACGGTCGTCGTGGGCACGTAGTGCGTTAAGCACGGTCCAAACCACCTTGTAACGCTCGTTATCGCTCATAGCCTTTTCGGCTTCCACATCGGCAGGGACTACCACAGGGATAATGATGTAGCCATATTTTTTACCGGGAGCTTTACGCATTACACGCCCAACCGATTGTACCACATCTACCTGCGAGTTTCGGGCAGAGAGGAAGAGTACGGAATCGAGCGAGGGTACATCAACCCCTTCGCTAAGCACACGTACGTTGGTAATTACACGGCACTCGTTACCCTCGGTTTCCTCCTTAATCCACGAGAGCATAGTGTCTCTCTCGGGAGCCGCCATTGTGCCATCCATATGCTTTGCCGAAACGGTAACCATTTGCTCCTTATCGTTGGGCGGCAAAGAGCTTAGATAGGCTTCGGAAGCGGTGTTATAGGTTGCTGAAATCCTCTTTGATGTGGCAATATTTGCGCAGAAAGCAACTGCCCTGCGCATGGGTTCGGGATCGGAAGCTTTAGTTTCGCCGTTATCGCCTAAGAATTTTTTTGATAGGGCGTTAACCGTACCAATAAGTTTCGACACATCGTCGGTATTTATCTCGGTTTCGCCATCGGAGATCATTCGCTGCACTGCTGGTGGAACATCCTTGTCGTTTAGGGTAAGGATAAGCACCTTGTAATCGGTTAGCAAGTTACTTTCAACGGCCTCGCCAAAACCGATGCGGTACATCTCATCGCCATAAAGAGCCTTGTCGTCCATAGAGCAAAGAATGGCATCGGCTTGTGCTGCTTTGCTCTTGGATTCGTCGCTGTAGAGGCGAGGTGTAGCGGTCATATATAGCCGTTTTTTGGCTTTTATGAAGTTTGCATCGTGTACCCTTGTAAATGCCGATTCGTCCTCACCAGCCAATGAAACGCCCGTGGTTCGGTGTGCTTCATCGCAAATAATCAGATCGAACTCAGGAAAGCCCTTCTTTAGCCATGCATTTTGTGCCCTGGCAAGAACCTCAATGGATTGGTAGGTTGAGAAAACCACGGTCATTCCGGGCAATGCCTTTGCTCTTATCTGCTCGAACTGATGTAGGATAAATTCCGTATCGGTAGATGCTGGTAGAGCCAAATCGATGACGCTGAAAGAGTCGGAATCTACATTCTTGGTTTTCTTTTTAGTTATTTCGGGGTCTGAGCAGATACATATAGCGTTAATGGGTTCTTGGGCATCGGCGCTCCACTCGCGCAGTGTTTGGCCAAGCAAAGCGATAGAAGGGACAAGGAATAGGATTAGGCCCTTGCCATCGGTTTCGTTCTCGGCAATTCGGAGGGCGGTAAAGGTTTTGCCTGTTCCGCAAGCCATGATTAGTTTGCCCCGATCGTTGGATTTAAAATGTTCGTTGGTTTTTTTGAGGGCTTTTGTTTGATGCTTATAGAGTGACTTTTTTGGCTTTCGAGATGCTTCTCCATGAATTCCCTGTTCTAGCTTATCCCAATTAACAGGCGATTCTTTTAACTCGGTAAGATTTAGTCGGGTAACGGGTGGGTTCTGGTTCTTAATGGCCTCGTTTGCATTTGCTCCCCATCTGTTGGTGGTAGATATCCATAGTCGGTGAGCAAAACGAGTTGTTTGCATTTGCTCGTTTTTAAACTCACGGCTCGAAGTAGAAAGGAAGCTGTCGACGGCAGGCTTGTCAATTGTTGAATCCTCCTGAAAGCATTTGCATTGAATAGCCCAGTAGTCGCCCTCGTGAGTTAATGCAACAATATCAATTCCAGTGTCGCCCCCGCCTAGGTCAATTCTACCGGGGAACTCATTCCAGAGCCACACATTTTTAAACTTAAAAGCATACTTGGGGTCGGTTTTAAGGTAGGCTTGCATAAGCCTTTCGAAACGGTCGCCCTTATCGCGTTGGGAGAATGATATTTTGCGGTACTTATCGAGTATTTGTTGAAAGGTCATTGAATTGCTTTCTTATTTATTGAATATTAGTTGTAGGACAGTTCTTCCTTTAGAACTTCAGTGTTTACATAATTTTTAAATTCAGCAATCGTTGTGAAGCATCTAAAGCCATTCTTGTTAGCTACAGAAATGGTTTCTTGAGGCTCGTTTAGTAATACGGCAGTTGGCTCAGTAAGTCCTTGTTGAACGCCATTTGGCCAGGCTAGGTCGAGAAGTGCAAGTTGCTCGCCAGTTTGTTCATCGGAGAGTTCGTAACTGAAAACCCCCGAAGGAAGACTTTGTAACTCCATCCATTGCATAAGTTCTTCTATTTCTGACTCTTCCTGTTCTGATGAAATGTTACCAAATACTACCTTGGGTTCAGGTTCTTTTGCTCTACCCTCAAGCCAATGACTTTCGCCATGAAGTAGTTCGAGCAACCGATTGTTAGTTTCCTTAGCCAGCAACTCCTTTCTGGCCTCTAGAAAGTCGAGGAAATTCTCAATCTTCCATAGGTTCTTATCTGTAGGTATCCATTGCGAAGCTAGAGCACCAGGGTGTTTTCGTTCAACCTCTTCGAAATAAATCTCGGGTAGGGTATCGCTTATGTTTATATTGGTGTCCTTTGTAAGAAAGCAGAAATTTGCGATGGCATTTACCTCAGCACGATTGTATTTACATTTGTATAGCTGTGCTTTTGGGAATATATGATGCACCTCTAGCTTGTTCATTTTTCCTAATAAGCTAGACTTTAGCGGAATGCCAGTTCCCCAATCCTTGGCTTCGCCCATACGGGTTAGCATATACAATACAGGGTAGAATCGTGCACCTAGGCTCCAGCCAGTAAAATGTCCGGGTTCAACCTTAAGTGCCCCATGCCAAAGCCTGAGTTGCTCTAAAAGGATATCGAGGCTACCATTGCCTTTTTCGAGTGCCTCTAAATCTTTGTCGAGGAATGATTCCACCGAACCGGAATAGCGTCCCCACATACCTACCTGCACAAACCAGAAAAGAAGTTTGTCTCGATCTTTTTCATCAATATGACCATTGAACTTGTCGAGAAATCTTACCATAATAGGTACGGCAAACCTACCAAAGAGAACCCTATCGTGATCAATTCCTAAACGACCATCGATAAAATTAAGGCTTTTGTCGATGTGGTTTGTTGCTCGTTTTAAGGCATCCTGTATTTCGTCAATGCTTCTGTTGTGCAAAAACTGAAATTTGGCTTCGCCAGTAAGCACTGTATTTATGGATCGAAGTAGCCAGTCGAGATTGAAGTTGTAACCAGAGTCCTTCCACTCTTTAATTTTATGCTTCATAGTATCACGAGCATCAGGCCACTCAGCACAGATTTTTGCCAGAGCTAAATCGCCTTTTGACAACTTAGTGCCACCACTATTAACCCTATTGAAGATATCGACTACAACATCAATGGTTTTTTCCTTTCCTGTTACCTCCTCAATATGCAGATCAATATCTAAAATGCTAACAATTTGGGATAATCGACCAATATAATCGCCAACTTTAGCCGAATACTCAGGGTTTTCAGTAAGGTTCTTTACGTAATTCCCCACACCTGCTGACCCCATTTTCATAAGCTCAGTAACATCGACCCAAAGAGGATCTCCCTTCATCTTTAATGGCATATAGAACGAAAATACTTCCGTGTCGAGATGAAAGTATAGCCCAGCAAAGGCTTGCTTATTGCCATCGAAAAACTTAGGTGCATCTCCACGAACCACACCGTAAAGCGAAGTGATTCGCTGCTGACCATCGAGCAACAATTTTACTGTCCCTGCTGCTAATGTAGCATCGCCTCGATGCACTGCAGTTTGCGATTCGGTTGCCCATACAAGCAAACTACCCACCGGATGCCTTCGGTACAACGAGTCGAAAAGTCCTTTAACCTGATCGCGATTCCAAACATAACCCCGCTGAAATTCAGGAAGTGCCATATGGCCACTGTCGATGTAGTCAAGTATTGTGGAAATTTTCATAGTGAAATCTTTACAAAAATTGGTGATAAATCAAAAACATATAAAATTAATAATATTTAGGGAAGGTTAAACAAAGATTTTCATCACTTAGCATTTATCTCCACACCCACATACCTTAAGTACCTATAAAGCGTTGCTCGGCTAATGTTAAGCGCTTCCAAGATTTCCTGTACTGGCAAGTTTTTATCCACATACAGGTCAGGGCAACCGCATTTAAAAAAAGTAACCTAAAATTTGGACCGGCTCCTTAATCTGTTTATATTTACCCTGACTTTAGCGTCAATGAAGGCGTTAAAAAAAAATGCTAACACACACGGGCCCAGGGG
>JAVERU010000112.1:0-9911 GCA_034006965.1 Tenuifilaceae bacterium | reverse complement strand
AAGCAGAAAACATTAACTCTAGAATACAACGCTTTATCAATGTAAATTACGGAGCCAGGGATGAAAACTTTTTCTTCTTCAGATTGAAGAAATACTATGCATAGCACCTCAAAAAAAGAATTAGCCTATAAATTCGGTACAGTCATCATTGCTTTAATGGTCTGGCCAGTGGTTATATTGTCACAGGTAAAGCGAATTGACATTCCTAAAAATCTATATGCATTCACCTTTCAGGAAGATCCAACTGGTAAAGTTTGGGTAGGCCTTAGCGATGGGAATATAACAGGGGCATTGGGCTATGTAAACGACTCCTCATTTGTTCAGGTTTCGGGTAGCGATGACCTTCCCAATGGATCGTACCACAGCTCCATAAGGCTTGCCGATGGCAGCCTCATGTTTGGCGGCAACCTAGTAGATCAACATAGAAACTCACTTTTAGCCTGGGTTACATCCGAAAAACCCGACACAATACGAATTCCATACAGGCTTACCAACCCATTTATAAACTCCTTTGCCCTGGTCAATAGGCATGAACTATGGATAGGCACTGGTAGCGGTTTGGTTGTAAACAACCGTGGCAAATGGAGCCACTTTTCAGTAGCGAATGGGCTACCCGACAACTTTATCACCTCAATTTATCAAGATTTTAGAGGCACTGTATGGATAGGTAGCGAGGTAGGCATCGCCTTTTACCAGGATAACCAAATACACAGGATCCCTCCAGGCGCCCGAATCATATCATCGGTAACCCAAATCTTTGGCGACAATAGAGGATACGTTTGGTGTGGCTCTCGGTTCACATCGGAGGGTATAAGCGTATACAACGGTGGGCTTTGGGAAACATTCTCCGGAAGACACGGCCTGGTGGACAACTCATCGAGCATTTTTTTCCAAGCTCCCGATGGCCTTCTTTGGGTTGGCAGCTGCTACAATCGCTCACGTGGGGGGGTATCTGTTTTCAATGGCCATAAGTGGGAAAGCTTTACCTCCGAGGATGTACTTGCAAAACCCTGCGTAGATGCCCTTGCTGCCGATAGCCAGGGCCGTATTTGGCTTGGCGGATCGCTTTCGCCCCGAAGAGAAAAGGGAATAACCATTTACGAAGATGGTACTTGGATTCAACTGACAAACAGCAATGAGCTACCAGCCGAAAGGGTGCTAAAATTCTTTTTAGATTCGAAGAATCGTTTCTGGATCTCGTCATTTGAGGGATTGTTCGTGATTGATCCCGAATTCAAAATCAATTAATATTTGAACTTCTGTATATTTAACGTAGCTTTAAAGTCCAAACCCAACCATATATTGAAAAGCGTAGAAGAAAAAATTTTCAAGCATAGCATCATCTTGCCCGCCCTTTTTGTGCTAATCCTCTGGCTAGTTACCATTACTGAGAATGCAGCAGGGGTTAGCTTCCACCGGCTTGGTGTATACCCCAGAACGCTACACGGATTACCAGGAATTTTGCTTACGCCATTCATTCATAGCGGCTTTAAGCATCTGCTTGCCAATTCGGTTCCACTGTTGGTTATGGGTACTGGTATCATCTACTTTTACCGAGGGCTAAGCTACAGGGTTTTTCTAATCATTTGGATCGCATCAGGTGTTTGCCTATGGATAGGAGGAAGACCTAGCTACCATATTGGAGCGAGCGGGTTGGTTTACGGTATGGCCGCATTCCTCTTTTTTAGCGGCGCCATAAGGCGAGACCCCAGGTTGGCTGCAATATCGCTAATTATTGTTTTCCTTTATGGGGGAATGGTGTGGGGCGTTTTCCCCATATGGCCAACCATTTCATGGGAAGGTCATCTGTTTGGTGGAGTTGCGGGGTTAGCCTGCGCCATTGCTTACCGGCACCATGGCCCTCAACGTAAAGTTTACTCATGGGAAATTGAGGATGAGGATGAGGATGATGCGTTTTACGAAAGCACCACCACCGGACAGAAAAATCAAGATATTGAATACACATCAAACAGCTAATAAATCAAAAAAATTGTAATTACTGGCCTGTAGTTAATTTCATTTTATATTTTTGTGGGATTGTAATAGCAATCATTAACCTAAACTTAAGAAAGCATGGCAAAATATAACGAAAGCGAATCTAACTCCAACAACATAAACCTTATCGGATTGGGTACCGAAATTCATGGTGACATTATGAGCAATGGCGATTTACGAATTGATGGCAGTTTAGTTGGCAACATCTCGGCCAAGGGCAAGGTGGTGATTGGTGAAACTGGTAAGATTAAAGGTGAAATAACCTGCAAAAACTGTGATGTTTCTGGTATAGTTGATGGGAAAATTATGGTTTCGGAGCTCCTGTCGCTCAAGTCAAATGCCAAAATAATTGGCGATATGTCAACCAGCCGATTGGCCATCGAACCCGGTAGCCGCTTCACCGGATATTGTGATATGACCAGCGAGAACAACAAAGACAAAAACGCAAGTTTTACACCAACCTCTACAAGCGACGAAAAGAAAGCTTAATAAAAATTCCCCATGGACGACTCTACTGCCCTAAGGAAATTCATCGTAAAGCTTAGCATAAAATTTATACTACTCGGTATAGCTTGTGCTGCTGTGTTCTATTTTTTTGCACAGCAGCACTACTTCAACTTCGTTCCGGTAATCTTTATTTACTTCTATCTTCTCAATCTACTCTCCTTTTACATCCTTGTTAAATCGCACAATCTGCCAATGGGCCAATTCTCCAAACGGTTCATGCTTATATCATCGGGCAAATTATTTAGCTCGCTAATATTTGCCATCACCTTCGTCATCCTCTCACGCGAGAACATGATTCCCTTCCTGGTGATTTTTATCATCCTTTACTTTTCGTCACTAATTCAACTAGTTCGAGAGTTCAACGTGTACCTAAACCAAAAAAAAACTGAATAACAGTTGTTTTACCATATAAAGTTTCTATTTTTGAGTTATGGTGTAAATTCAAAAACATATGAAGCTGGGTGTCTCCATTTTATCGTTGATGTTGTGGGTCAATCTATTTGCATTCCCTGCCCAGGCGGAGGAGATTTTTGAGGCTGTCGACCAAAGCGAGCAACATCATACAGCAGAACACACCAACCAGAGCGAGGAATTTAACGCTGGCGATTTTATTTTCGACCACATTGGCGATGCTCACGACTGGCACATCGTTACCATAGGCGACAAGCACATTTCTGTGCCACTACCCATTATCCTTTTCAGCAGAACCCGCGGACAGCTATTCACCTTTTGGTCCAGCAAATTTCACCATGGGCAGAATACATATAAGGGGTTTAAGCTTGTTACGCAGGGCGACCTAAAGGGTAAAATTGTTGAGATTGATGAGCACCACAACATCGCAGACGGGCCACTACCACTCGACTTTTCAATCAAAAAGAATGTTGTAGCTATTTTCTTCTCCATTATCATTTTACTTATTGTATTTATACCCATTGGCAACAAGTATAAGGCTGCACCCCACAGAGCTCCAACCGGAATTCAAAGCCTAATGGAAAACCTAATCCTGTTTGTTCGCGATGACATTGCTAAACCTTCTATAGGAGAGAAAAACTACCTCAAGTTCATGCCCTACCTGCTATCCATTTTCTTTTTTATTTGGCTAAACAACCTACTGGGATTAATACCAATTTTCCCAGCAGGTGCCAACGTTACAGGCAATATTGCCGTTACCTTGGTGCTTGCGTTAGCAACTCTTTTAACCATTCTGATTAATGCCAACAAGGGCTTTTGGAAACACATCGTGAACACCCCAGGTGTACCAGTATTCCTTAAGCTTCCTGTGCCCATTATGCCAATAGTTGAAGCGGCCAGCTGGCTTATAAAACCAGCGGTTTTGATGATACGTTTGTTTGCAAACATTCTGGCTGGTCACATTATCGCCATGGTGCTCTTCTCGCTTATCTTCATCTTTGGTGCAGTAAACGTATACTTTGGATTCGGAATTTCGTTTGTAACCGTCCTGCTCACCGTTTTCATGTCGGTACTTGAGCTACTGGTTGCATTTATACAAGCTTTTGTTTTCACCATGCTAAGCGCACTATTCATTGGTATGGCTACAGCGGACCATCATTAGTTACTAACCATAAAAACAACAGAACATGACAACACTTCTTATCGTATTACAGGCAGTAGCGGGAGCCGCTTGGGCCAAAATTGGTGCCGCCCTTGGATCGGCCATCATTGTACTAGGAGCTTCTTGGGGTATTGGTAAAATTGGAACAACGGCCCTGGAGTCAATGGCTCGCCAACCTGAGGCAGCTGGTGATATCAGAGGTAGTATGGTGGTTGCCGCTGCTCTTATCGAGGGGGTTTCTTTCTTCGCCATCATTATTTGTGCTCTTGTAATCCTTCTGTAAACAAACTAAAATCTCGACGCTATGGGTTTAATTACCCCCGACTATGGCCTGATGTTTTGGATGCTTGTTTCCTTCAGCGTTCTACTATTTCTGCTGAAGAAATTTGCCTGGAAACAGATTATCTATAGCATTAAGAGCCGTGAAGACGAAGTTGCCAAAGCGCTCCGAGAGGCTGAGTACGCTCGCAACGAGGTGGCTCAACTTCAGGAAAGGCAGGCACAAGTGGTTGCTAAGGCCCAAGCCGAAAGAGATACAATTTTGGCTGAAGCCAAAAAAACCAAGGAGAGGATTCTGGAGGAGGCTAATGCCAAAGCAATTCTCGATTCGAAAAAAATGATGGAGCAGGCGCGTGAAACCATTAGCCGCGAAAAGGAAGCCGCCCAGCAGGAGCTTAAGCACTACGCTTCAAACATAATCCTCCAAGCAACTGAACGCATTCTCCGTTCGGAGCTTAAAAATAAAGATAAGTACGAAGAACAGATTAGCTCAATTATCAACGAAATCTCAACACAAAACTAACCATGGATCAGGGCAGGGTTTCGGTAAGCTACGCTCGAGCGCTTTTTGATTGGGCAAGTTCAAAAGACTTGCTTGAAGAGACGTATGCACAATCGAAACGTTTCCAACTGCTTATGGCTCAAAACCCAGAGTTTGCACAGCTTTTAAGTTCGCCTGGAGTGCCCGTGAGTAGAAAGCAGAAGATTGTTGAAACCCTGCTTGCAGAGTATGCCCCCCACATAATAAAGTTGGTTTTTATTGCCCTTAAGAACAAGCGAGAGGGGCAGCTGCCCTCAATAATCCTAATGTTTCAAAAACTTTACAGGATTAAAAAGGGCGTTGCAAAGGTTGTTGTTGAAAGCACCTTTGAGCTTGGCAAAAGTACTTTAAGCGGCATAAGCCAGTTTTTGAACCAAAAACTGAGCAAAGAGATTGAGATTGAACAACGGGTTAATCAAACCCTAATCGGCGGATTTACCCTAACCATTGAGGATAAATTTATGGATAAGAGCGTGAAGGGTGAATTAGAGTTGTTTCGGAAGAAATTAATGGGAACAGAATAGTTAAAGCATCACTATGGCAGATATTAAGGCATCAGAGGTATCGGAAGTTCTGAGAAAAGAACTCGAGGGTATTGATTTGAAGTCGGGTTTCGAGGAGGTGGGTACCGTACTTCAAGTGGGCGATGGAATTGCCCGCGTGTTTGGGCTTTCCAACGTTCAATCGAACGAGCTGGTTGAGTTCGAGTCGGGGGTTATGGGCATTGTGCTTAACCTTGAGGAGGACAACGTGGGGGTGGTACTACTGGGGAGCTCCGACTCAATTCGTGAGGGGTATAGGGTAAAGCGCACCAATCATATTGCCTCTATTCGGGTGGGTAATGGATTGTTGGGCCGTGTAGTTAACACCCTTGGATTACCCATCGATGGCAAGGGTCCTATAATGGGCGAAACCTTCGAAATGCCGCTCGAACGCAAAGCGCCCGGTGTTATATACCGCCAACCCGTAACCGAGCCCCTACAAACCGGCATAAAGGCCATTGATGCAATGATCCCCATAGGCAGGGGGCAGCGCGAGCTAATCATTGGCGATCGCCAAACTGGGAAAACAGCCATTGCCATAGATACAATTATTAACCAGCGCTCCCTTTTTGAGAAAGGAGAACCTGTGTACTGCATCTATGTTGCCATTGGTCAAAAGGGATCGACCGTAGCAGGCATAGCCAACACCCTAACCAAGCACGGGGCAATGGACTACACTGTAATCGTTTCGGCAACGGCCTCCGACCCGGCAGCACAGCAGTTCTACGCACCATTTGCAGGTGCTGCCATTGGCGAGTTTTTCCGGGACACCGGACGACACGCCCTCGTAATCTTCGATGACCTATCGAAACAAGCCGTTTCGTACCGTGAAGTTTCGCTGCTACTTCGCCGCCCACCGGGACGCGAAGCATACCCAGGTGATGTGTTCTATCTGCATAGCCGACTGTTGGAGCGCGCTGCAAAGGTTATCAATTCCGATACCATTGCAGCTCAAATGAACGACCTACCCGATGCCCTAAGGCCTCTTGTTAAGGGTGGAGGATCGCTCACAGCACTTCCTATTATTGAGACCCAAGCGGGTGACGTTTCGGCCTACATTCCAACCAACGTTATCTCAATTACCGACGGTCAGATCTTTTTAGAGTCGAACCTTTTTAATAGTGGAGTTCGACCAGCCATCAACGTTGGTATCTCGGTGTCACGTGTGGGAGGAAAGGCTCAGATAAAATCGATGAAGAAGGTGGCGGGTACCCTTAAGCTCGACCAAGCACAATACCGTGAACTTGAGGCCTTCGCCAAATTTGGTTCCGATTTAGATGCTGCAACACTAAACGTACTTGACAAAGGTGCAAAAAACGTTGAGATTCTTAAGCAGGATGAGAATAGCCCTCTCCCAATTGAGGAGCAAATTGCCATAATATACTGTGGCACAATGGGGCTACTTAGGGATATTCCTGTTGAAAAGGTTAGAAAATTTGAGGAGGAGTTTTTAGAGAACCTGCGAACCAACCAACCCGAAATGCTTGCAAAAATAGCGATGGGTGAGTTTACCGATGAGTTTACTGTAGCAATCACCAGTGTTGCCAAAGAGGTTTCACAACAATTTGTAAAATAGATATGGCTGGGCTCAAAGAAATACGAACAAGGATTAGTTCTATCGCATCGACGCAAAAGATTACCAGCGCGATGAAGATGGTATCGGCTGCCAAGTTTCACAAAGCTCAGGAAACCTTTTATCGTTTTAAGCGATACTCCAACAAGGTAGATGAGGTAATGCTGCAGGTTGCCTCTGCAGCCAACGACCCATCGGTAGGCAAATGGTTTGCAAAGCCTACCAATGCCAAAAGTATTGCTCTTATTATTTTCTCTTCCAACTCAAGCATGTGTGCCGGGTTTAACCACAACCTAGCCAAAAAAGTGTTAGAAGATGGCCCGAAGCTTTGGGGTGAATTGTGGAGAAGCAACAACCTTAAAATATTTTGCATAGGCAAAAAAGGAGCCGAATTGCTAATCAAGAGAGGGATAGAACCCTACTTCATCGATACGGAGTTGGCCCAATCGCCTAAATTTGATGATGCCTCGAAATTTTGTCAGGACCAAATTCTTGACCCATTTTATAATGGCGATTTCGATGCTGTATTTGTAGCTTACAACGAATTTAAAAACCCAGCGGTACAGGAACCCTCCATTAAACAATACCTCCCCTTCGCTATTCCCGAGGAGGTTTTGAAGGAATCGAATGATAGTGACAACCTGATTTTTGAACCCAATAAAGAGAATATTCTAAAGGCCATCATTCCAATGGCACTTAAGACATCATTTTACGAGTTCTCCCTAGAAAATGCCATTGGTGAGCATGGCGCAAGGATGACGGCAATGCATCAGGCAACCGAAAATGCAACAGAGCTGAGCAAGCAGCTCAAGCTCCAGTACAATAAGGCACGCCAAGCGGCTATTACTAAAGAGATTCTTGAAATAGTGTCGGGGGCCGAGGCCCTTAGGGGCTAACCCTCCTCTCGCTACTTTTGTAGTACCGCTTTCTTTACGGGCTGATTAATTTCAGCAATATCTTCAGAAACGTTAATAATATAGTCAGCAAGCTTCTCCGCTTCGGAAAACAGGTCGTTATATATTACACCCGCTTGGTACTTGTACTTCTCCTCCTCCACATTCTTTAGGTGCTCCTTGCGTAGCTTGTTACGAAACTGGTTAATCTTTTCCTCGGCCTCGTATGCTGGCCCCAAGTTGACGCCACCGTAGCTCCCCTCCAAATTTTCAAGCATTATTGCGTAGGCCTCGTCAACCAGCTGAAACATGTAGTTGAGATTATCGCGCACCTCCTGGTTAAACCATATATTCGCTTTACGCTTTCGACGCATTATTTTGGCCAAGTTATAGTTGCTATCCGAAACGCTTTCGATATCGTTAATGATGTTGAACATTGCCTGCAAACGTTTAGAGCTTTCGTCGCTCAGGTCGTGGTTTGAAATCTTGGTTAGGTAGGTGGCAATTTCAACTTCAACCCTATCGCTTATCTCCTCGTACTTTTCAATTCTATCAAAAGTCTCCTTAAATTTTTTCTCGTTGGTCTCAACAAACAAATCCTTGAAGAATCCATACATCTTGTAGGTTCGCTTGGCGTAGGTTATTATCTCTTTATTGGCCTGAATAAGGGATAGCTCAGCTGTAGACAGCAACCCGATGTTGATGTGTTGCAGACGGAACTCTTCCTCCTCTCCCTTGCGCGAAGGAACGAGTTTAGTTACAATTTTAACAATGTATGGGGTAAAGAAAACCAGAAGAAACGTGTTTATAATGTTGAATGCAGAGTGAAAAATGGAAAGGGCAATGGGTACGCTCTCGTGATTTACTGGGTCAAATGGATCTGGCCCACCCATTTCCATAACAAAATTGGCGACGTTGTTCAAGAAAAATCTAAAAATAAACAGCATCCAAACAACTCCGAACATATTGAATATTAAGTGAGCTCGAGCAGTACGCTTGGCCGATACGTTGGCCACCGCTGCAGCAATATTGGCCGTAATGGTAGTACCTATGTTTTCGCCTAACACCATTGCTGCTGCCAGCTCAAAGCTAATCCAACCGCTATTACACATCACAAGCGTTAAGGCCATGGTGGCGCTCGACGACTGGATAACAACCGTTAGAATAGTCCCTATGGCAACGAAAAGCAGCAACGAAAACACTCCTCCATCGGTATAGTTTGAAAGGAACGCAAGTATTTCGGGACTTTCGCTAATATTTGGTACAGAGTTCTTAAGAAAATCGAGACCTAAAAACAAAAGGGCAAAGCCAACAAGCAGCTCGCCCCATGATTTGCGGCTATGGTTTTTGCTAAACACAAGCGGAAACCCAACCCCAATTAGCGGTAACGCAATGGCGCTAATGGAAAACTTAAAACCCAAGAGCGAAATCATCCATGCGGTGAATGTTGTGCCGATATTTGCTCCCATGATTACACCCACCGATTGGGTTAAAGAGATTAAACCGGCATTAACAAAGCTAACCAGCATTACGGTTGTAGCAGAACTCGACTGAACCACAGTGGTAACTATAAGCCCGGTAAGAATTCCTTTGAATCGGTTGGAAGTCATGGCGGCCAGAATGGTTCGCATCCTATCGCCAGCAACCTTCTGCAACGACTCACTTAGCATTTTCATTCCGAATAGGAAAAGCCCCAGGGACCCCACCAGGGTTAGAAACTGAATAATACTGTAGCTCATACTTGTACAATTTTAAAGGAGCGTAAAAATATACAATACCATTACAAGGCGTAAAAATACAATGTTAACTTAAAGCTAATTATTCAAACCGCCAATTCAAACGGTATAATTATTTTATATTTTAACATTATATGACTATCCTTTTCGATACCAAAACACCGAATCGTCATTGCGAATCCGCCAGCCGGCGGATGAAGCAATCTTTATTTCACTGAATACGAATAGATTGCTTCGTCATAAAAAACACTCCCTGCCTGCCGCCTGCCTGC